>JBNJFJ010000001.1:0-6383 GCA_051746745.1 Bacillota bacterium
CGGCGTCCCTTCGTATCAGCATAATAACGAATTCTACCGGCCTCACCACTTAAGACATCATCATACATGTGTTCAATCCCTAATAGACTTTGTTGATCAATCCCGGTAAAACCTAAGACGTGACTGAGCAATGAACGATACGGATAGGAGCGCTCATAATCGTCCACAAAATAGAGTCCGTCTAATTCCAAACCGATGAGCTTTGTCGAGACATGCGGTGGCAATTTAATGGCTTCTCGCATCTTAACCACAGCGACTTGTTGATTCACTGCTTCTTCAACAACACGTGCATCAAGTTCAAGATCTTGACTTAAAGCCTCGATAACGGCCGCTTCATCAGTAATCTGTCGTGGCACAATAAATAGCGTTTTCACCCGTTTATTCGTCACAATTACACGACCATAACGGTCGATGATTTCTCCTCTTGGTGCTTCAAGGGTTAAGTCTCTTAACCATAAGTCCTCTCCTTTTTCTAACAGATGCGGATAAGACCATACTTGTAAGTAGACTAACCGACCACAGAGAATAAAAAATAAACATAAAAACAACAAAAAAACAGTGACAATGCGCTTACTCACTCGGAAACGATACATACCCAACCTACTTTCTTGTCTGGAAGATATAGTTTACTGTATGAGTGAAAAGCGTGCATCATGCACTGTTTTTTTAATGTATTGCTACAAGGGTTAGGTTATTCGTTAGTCTCTTCAGCCTCTGTATCCTCTGGTGAGGCTGGATCAAAATCGGTAAAGTCAAATAAAACGTAGTCACCTGTGGCTACCTCGACCCCGGGTTCAATCGACTGTTTTTCTAAATAACCTTGACCCACGATTTCATGATCGAGCTTAAGTAAGTCACTTAACTGAACGACTTCTCGTAATGACCAACCAGATAGATCAGGCATTTTCGGTTGATCGGTCACTAAGATCACATGATCTGTCGATAGAATGGTTTCACTTGATGTTTTATTACTTGCAGTCACCGTCGCACCATCACCGACGACTGTGACACGCACCCCTTGACTTGTTAACTGTTCTGACACATCCTCTGTCTTTAATCCAACAGCGACCGGCATCACCAGTTGATTAACGGTTGATGTTTGGTCTTTATCCGGTTGAATGTTTTGATAATGCAAGGCATTTTCCATCACATGATTAAAGATATAAGATACAGGTTTGGATCCTGACTCAGTGACTTCAATTTCGGGTTGTTGAACGGTGACATACATCAGTAATTCTGGGTCTTCACTCGGTGCCATTCCAACAAACGAGAAAATATAATTTTCGCGTCCATATAAATAACCAGAAGCCCCGCCTGAAATCTGTGCGGTCCCAGTCTTACCCGCTAATGTATAAGAGGGTAATTCAAAAATGCCATTGGCGGTCCCCGTTTCTTCTGTTACAACAGATTCCATCGCTTGTAATACTTCTTTGGCCGTTGCCTCCGATATCGGTTCACCTGCCACTGTCGGTGCATTCTCTTTTACCACTTCACCTGTATTAGGATCGGTAATGGACTGAATAATATAAGGAGTCATCATCTGCCCCTCATTCGCAATCGCTGTCGCTGCTTTAACGATTTGAATTGGGGTCGCTGTCGTCCCTTGACCAAAGGCCGCATTCAGCTGTTCAATCGGGTAACGGTAAACAAGCCGTCCCATCGTCTCACGCGGTAAGTCAACCCCGGTTAATTGATCAAATTGAAAAGCTTTTAAGTACTCTAAAAACGTATCGGTACCAATTTTTTCCCAGACCAATTTTGCCATTGCCACGTTTGATGAACGCTGGAAACCTTCCGCGTACGTAATCGTCCCCCAATGTTTACGATAATCGGGAACCGGACGGGTAATTTCAGGAATTTTATACGTGCCTGATTGATAAGTTTCGTTCGGGTTATATACCCCCTCTTCAATTGCGGAAGCTAATGTGAAGATCTTCATCGTTGAACCTGGTTCAATCGGCGTTGAAACAATATCGTTATACCAGTTGGTCACATTTCCTAAGTCATTCGGATTGTAACTTGGGCGTGATCCCATCGCCAGTATTTCTCCAGTCTTTGGATTAACCACGGTGGCTGTAATACGTTTCGGATTAAATTCAGTCTCAACTTGGCTTAACGCATCTTCTAAAATCGTCTGAACTTTTTGATCTAACGTTAGTTCAACATTAAAACCGTCAGCTTTTTCTAAAACTTGAATCTCTTCATTCAGTAACGGGTCATTGTATCTGTCTTCAAGCATGGTGACAGAACCATCAGTCCCTGTCAAAATGTCGTCCAGTTGAGCTTCAATGCCCGTAATACCCTCAATTAATTGATCATCATTTGTTTGAGCTAAGCCAATTACATGCGAAGCAAAGATACCATTAGGATAATAGCGCTTCGCTTCTTCAATAAAATGCACCCCTGGTAAGTCAAGCGCATCAATTTGTAATTTTTGTTCCCGCGTTAAATTGGTCCCTTCACGACCAAACTCAACTTGAAACCTGTCATCGGCGATGCCTTTTTCAATAATTTCCTGCACGTCCGCCGCTTCCATCCCAATGATTGGCGCAAGTTGTTCGGATGTGGTTCTTGGGTCAGCGATATGATTTAATCGCTTTTCAGGGTCTGGTGAGAAGTCGGCATCAACAATCGCATAGAGGCGGTAGACGTTGATGTCTTGGGCCAAGACCATATCGTTACGGTCATAGATGTAACCGCGTGTTGCTGGCGTGATTTCTTTTTTTTCACGTTGGTCTCTCGCCCACGCTTCTAAATTAAAGCCATGCACTTCTCCTGTCGCTTGAATGTATAACATCTTCCCTGTAAGGAGAATAAAGAAACATACCACCACGATGATGACCGGGTGGTATGGTTTGATTTTTGATGATTGCTTCTTTGGTGTTAGTTGTTTTTTCATGGTCATCCACTCAATTAACTTTTGTTGCTTGTTTCACTTTAGTATTTTGTATATCCAACCCATGTTCTTTTGCGACAGCTAATATACGTTCTGGATTAGATAATTCCATTTTTTGATACGCTAAATTTTCATTGGTGCTTTGTTGTTCAGTCATCTCTGTTTTGATTGATTCAATGTTTCGATTAATCCCGTCAATTTCTGCGCTCATATGAATCACAAAAAAGAGAGCGAGGCAAAACCCTAACGCATATAGACCCATCAATATGTATTCACCTGGTGTAAATCGTTTGGATCTAACGACAACTTTAACTTGCTTCGATTGTTTTTTTTGTGGTATTTGTTGATGTACATAGGCTCTTTCTAGGCTCATCCTTCATCCCGTCCTTTGTTATAAAAGAATTGTTCATCCCACGTTTTTACTTTTTCAACAATACGTAATTTAGCTGATCGCGCCCGTCTGTTATCAGATAATTCTGTCTCATCCGCGACGATAGGTTTCCTTGTCACCATTTTAAACGGTGGTTGGCTTCCTTCAGGAACGACTGGCATGTTTCTAGGAAGTGGCGGTGTGGTGCTCCATTTTTTAAAGGCTTGCTTACAGATGCGGTCTTCTAAAGAGTGGAAAGTAATAACAGCCACCCTTCCCCCGATACTGGTTAATTCAGCAGCCTGGTGTAGCACATCGTAAAAAGCCTCTAACTCATCATTTACTGCAATTCGAATCGCTTGGAAAATCCGTTTCGCCGGATGACCACCTTTTCGTCTGGCGCGGTGCGGAATGGCTTCCTTAATCACATCGACAAGTTCATCCGTCGTTTTAATCGGCTCAATTTCACGTCGTCTTTCAATCGCACGCGCCACTTGTTTTGAGAATTTCTCTTCACCGTAACGGAAAAATATCTTAACTAAATCATGATAGTCCCATTCATTGACAACATGATAGGCGCTTAATGCTTGTGTTTGATCCATCCGCATGTCAAGCGGCGCATCTTGATGGTAGCTAAAGCCACGTTCACCGTGGTCGAGTTGTGGTGATGAGACACCTAAGTCAAATAAAAAACCATCAACCGATTGGATATTACGTGATACAAGTTCTTGTTTCATATGTCTAAAATTTGAATGAATAAAGATAATATTTGCTTCATATTGCCTTAATCGTTCTTTAGCTGCGGATAAGGCTTCTAAATCTTGATCAAAACAAATCAGTTTACCTGTCGTTAATTGTTTGACGATTTGAAGTGAATGTCCGCCAGCACCGAGTGTCCCGTCTACGTATGTTCCTTCCGGGTTAATATTAAGACCATCAATCGTTTCTTTCATTAATACGCTTTCATGTTCGAACATTTGCTTTCACCTCATTTATATCATTTATCTTATATTTAGTAGTCAATTTTACAAATCAAAGTCCATCATATTTTCAGCAATCTCTGAGAACGTATCTGCGGAAGCTTCCATGTAGCTTTCCCACGCTGCTTCTGCCCAAATCTCAATCCGATTCGAGACACCCACAACCGCACAGGCTTTTTCTATACCAGCGTACTCGGTTAATGTGTGTGGTAAATTGATTCGGCCTTGTTTATCCACTTCACACTCTGTCGCACCAGAGAAAAAGAAGCGACTAAACGCACGGGCATCTTTTTTAGTTAACGGAAGTTTTTTAATCTTCTCCTCTAAGATGTGCCATTCTGTTTCAGGATATACAAATAAACATTGATCTAACCCACGTGTGACGACAAAGCGTTCACCGAGATCGTCACGAAATTTAGCCGGCATAATTAACCGACCTTTCGTATCAATATTATGTTTGTATTCACCCATAAACATAATCATCGCCCACCTTTTCTTATAGTCTACCACATCCCCCCACTTCTCACCACATATTTTTGGGATACGATTAGAAAAATTGGTAAATAGTACATATGTTCGCCTTTTATCATTTACAGAAGCGTTTTACATTGGAAATACATTTATTTTTAGGAAGCGATGAACATCCCTTCCCCTTGTTTACCCCTGATTTCACCATTGATTCAACGCCTCACTTGAAGCATCCACATAACTGAATAATGAAAATTAAAAAAACATCCCCACCGAATAAACGGAAGAGATGAATTAAAAACATGCTGAAAAATCAGGCGCCTTGTATAGTCAAAATGATACTTAATGTGACGAGCACGATATAACTGATCACACCTATCAGCCATAATGAGCGTAAATACAATTTTGTGAGTCGTTTAATTAACACATCACCGACTAACTTCCACTGCGTGATTAAAAAGATAATAAATAAGGTGAGTAGGCCGATGACGATGAGCCAGCCGTATGAAAAATTAAACATATGATTTAAAATAACGAGGTTTGCTAGGATAAAAACCAAACTAGATACTTCTACACTCAGATGAAAGGCGCGCTTTTTATGTTGATACAACCATTTAAATATGTAATAAAACACAATCATAAAAATCGGTGGGAACGTAATAAAGATGGCAACAATATTTGATACAAATGTCGTCATGTATAATCATCCTCTCTTTTTTTAATGGATTGATAATAATGTGCCAGTAACGGATCATATTGAATCGACAACAAGTAACCTAGAATGGCCTCATTTTCTGTCGGACGCTGGTTCAAAAGATCAGCTAACATTGATGACCGATTACTTTTCGTTAATTGAATCACGCGTTTCAATGTATTATACGCTGCTTCTTTATCTAAATTTAAGATTTGACAGACACGTGTTAATAACCTTTTTACAGAATCATGGTAGGGCTCGCTTAATAATTCTCCGTTCGTTACTTCGTAATAGGCGGTTAACGGATTGATCACCGCATTGATCATTAATTTAATATGTAAAATTGGGTAGGCATCTTCTGAGACAACAGGATGTAATGCCGAAAGACACTCACGTAACTTGCGACCATCAGCTTGCCAACCAAAGTTCTTTTGAAGAGGAGCTAACGTTATTTGACCAATACCCGCGTGACTCACTCTGTCAGCGGCGAGTGTTTTGGCCCCGTGGGTCACAGCACCGATCCAGTTGCGACTATGAATGAAATGTGTCTGAATCACTTCAAGATGACTCATCCCATTTTGCATGAACACAAATAATCCTGACTGTTGTTTTAACACTGGGACAAGTGATGCTATATGATAGCTTTTTACTGCAACGAAAGTGACTTCATGATGTTTATATGCATCAATCGGTAACACACGCGGGTATGTACGCTGATGATACTTGTCATTGATTATACCTGAAAGTGCTAAAGCATCTGCGGTTTCTTTTGACCGTGTGTACAGCGTAACGGTATGGTTTTGAGTTATATAGGAAGCACATAGTAGTCCGATCGCACCGGCACCAATAATCGCGACATCCATCTTTAGACACCTCACTTTCGTCATATGTCGACATTACCAATATAGCTTACAGCTATGCATCAGTCAAAGACTTTTTTAACACGCTTTCACTATTTCTAAACGCAGGTGACTC
>JBNJFJ010000001.1:6483-50178 GCA_051746745.1 Bacillota bacterium
ACTTTCGTCATATGTCGACATTACCAATATAGCTTACAGCTATGCATCAGTCAAAGACTTTTTTAACACGCTTTCACTATTTCTAAACGCAGGTGACTCCCCACACCCAAATATTACAAGCGGATAAAAGTAAATAAAAAATACTAGCCTAAGAGGCTAGTATTTTAAGTGTAGTTATTATGCTTCAACTACTTGCTTACCATCGTAATGTCCACATGCGCGACAAACATGGTGAGGTTTTGTAAGCTCACCACAATTTGAGCAAGCTACCATACCTGGTACATGTAATTTTTTATGTGTACGACGTTGATTCTTTACTTTCTTAGACGTTTTTCTTTTTGGTACTGCCATGTCTTACACCTCCTTCACTTCCGAAACGAAAACCTTTATACATAAGGCAAAACGTGAGTGAGCACGTGCCCTTATTGATTTTCATTTTTATCATCAGTTAATAATGATTGTAGTTTGGATAAGCGTGGGTCGATTTTCTCTTCCTGCTCATCTTCATCAACAACAGCCCAACCATCACCTGCTGTTAATGCATGTTTCTCGATAGTTTCCTCATCCGCATAAACACGGAAAGGAATCTCCAATAATACATTTTCCTTTATAAAAGGTGTTAAGTCAAGTAATTCTCCTTTAATCGGATGAATTTCTGACTCATCTTCTTCGGTATAAAATGGATCAATCGAAAACACTTCAATTGTGTTAATTTCAAAAGGATACGGCACATCCGCAAGTGAACGCGCACATGGGAGTACCATCAAGCCTTTAATATGAAGATTAACGGTAATTGTTTTATTTTGAACTGATGCCTCACCTGATACCTCAACCGATCCAATCTGTCTGATATCATTGTCTAATGATTCAAGTTCAGAAAGGTCTGTTTCTCCTTCAAACGTATAAGGCGTTTGTTGAAGGATTTTTTGAATCGATATTTTCATATTCATCACCTCAGAAAGCACAAGCTTTATTTTAAAAGCAAATGCGGTATTTGTCAATATTTTTTCTTTACACCCACCATCTTTTTTGAAAAATGGTTGAATGACACCTTGGAGCTTGTGATACAATACCGTTAAAGAAAGGGGTTTTTTTATGCATGTACTTGGGCTCATTGTTGAATACAATCCATTTCATAACGGTCATCTCTATCATATCGAACAAGCCCGCAAGAAGTCAAACGCTGACATTGTGATTACCGTCATGAGCGGACAATTTTTACAACGCGGCGAACCCGCGATCATCGATAAATTCACACGCGCTGAAATGGCCGTGTTACATGGTAGTGATTTAGTCATTGAATTACCGACGATTTTCGCGATTCAGCACCGGGATTTGTTTTGTTTCAGTGCGGTTAGTATACTCAATCAACTCGGGGTTGATACGATTATTTTCGGATCTGAATCTGGTGACATCACACCATTTCTTGAACTCGTGACGAGTGAACAAAACCATCACGCGTTATTAGACCAAACCGTTCAACACGGATTAAAAGTAGGGAAGAGTTACCCGGCGGCTTATTCTGACGCACTTAAAGAACTTGGGATTCAAGCCATTAATGATCACTTACCAAACAATAGTTTAGGTATTGGCTATGTCCGAGCTGTTTTAGAGATTAACCCTGACATCACAATCGATACAATCAAGCGTCAACAAGCGGATTATCATACGTCAGACTTATCTACCCCTATCGCGAGTGCCACGAGTATCAGACAAGCGATCAAACAAAAGAGCATAAGTTCGTCACTACCAGAACTCAAAGCAACGATGCCAGCTAAGGGTTATCAGCTATTAGAGCAATATGAAGATGATTTTCATGACTTAAATGACTATTACCCCTTAATTCAGTATACGCTCTTAACGACAGCGCCTCACGCTTTAAAACAGATTCACGGGATGGTTGAGGGGATTGAACATCGCTTAATCGCGGCAGCAAAAAAAAGCGGGACCGTGACGTCTTTTATTGACAGTGTCAAAACAAAACGTTACACAACAACACGAATTCAGCGGTTATTGGTTCATCTCTTGTTGAACCTTGACCAAAACACTGTTAACCAAGCCATCAAGCAATTGCCACACTTACCGGCGGTAAGAAGTCTCGCTCAGTCGACAACAGGTGAACAGTACTTAAAAGCGATAAAGAAACAGCGACCCATCACTGTTCTTTCGAAAGTGACAAAAGACTTACCAGACTACCTTGCTATCGATATCCGGGCGTCGCGTGTTTATCACTTATTTGATCACCAAAAAATGCAGCGTGAGTTTTTACCCCCCTATAGATACGAAAGAGCCCGAGAGTAGTCTCAGGCTCTTTATCTTTTTTTGCGTCTATGTTTATGCCAGCTACTATCTCATAAGACTTTAAAGATCATTTAAATAATCAAGCGCGTCACTGACGGTGTCAACTGGGACAATAACCATATCACTGTCAATCGCTTCTTTTGTTTGTTTGGCTAATTGATAGTTAGAATCAACTCGCCCCTTCTCGTTCGGCGCAAAGAAAATTTCACACCCTTCTTTATCGGCCGCGACGACCTTTTTATCTACGCCACCGATTCGACCAACATTACCATCATAGTCGACCTCACCCGTACCGGCAATTTTTTTACCGTGAGTTAAATCACCCGCTGTTAACTGATCATACAACTCTAATGCAAGAACTAAACCAGCACTCGGCCCGCCAATATCACCACTAAAGAATTCCACTTCTCTCGAAAGTGAGACTTCTCTGTTGGTGACAAGTTGGATACCAATGCCGACATTCTCAGGTTGATCAGGGAAAGGCACTAACGCAATCGCCGTATCAAATGTTTCTGCTTCTCTTTTAACGGTGAAGGTTAGCGCATCACCCTTGTCATACTCATCCACCACCGTAATTAAATGATTCGCATCTTTAATCTTCTCACCACTTACTTCAAGGATTTTATCCCCCGCCTCTAACACATCCGCTGCGGGCATCCCTTCTAACACATCCACAACATAGACACCTTCGTAATTGACCGTATAGTCTACATCCGCTAAATCATAGGCGACAAGCGTCGCTGCTTGTTGCGAGTTTTCCATCACAAGTAATTGTTCACGCATATAATCATCACGATCATAACCTTCAGGAAAAACATCTTCTAAGGCATACACATCTTGATAGTCACTAAATTGCGACAACAACAATTGAATCGGTGTAGCTTGTCCCCCTCTGATCGTTACTAAATGAAAATCACCTGTTTCACTCTGGTCGTCTCGATCACTGACAGTAACAACTTCATTCAAAGGGTCTGCCGTGCCTGGTCGATAAATATAATAAGGTAACGGAAGAAATGTCCCCACTAACATAAATGCAATTAAAACAATCGTCATGCCATAACGCTTCATCAAAGTCATCACTCTTTTCTGTTTTGCTATTTCTACTATAGCTATTCCACCTAAGTTCTTCAACCATTATACTTTAGGAGGTCAATCATGTTCAATCGCTGGCTTACACGTGTCGCATTGTTGTGTTATATCCTGTTCTTGTTCTTATTCATTCAATACGCTTACACGATTGTAACGGAGATTCGTGCCGTTATCTATTTGTTTATCGATCAATTACTTCCTATCTTTTTTCCGTTTCTCATTCTCCTTCAATTAATCCTAACCAACCCAGAAAAAACATGGTTAATTCAGTGGTTGTATCCGTTCATGAAAAAAACATGCCACTTAAATCGATTCGGTACACTGACGACTTGCCTAAGCTTAATCTCTAGCTTTCCCTTAGGCGCTGTCATGGTTAGAGAAGGTTATCTAGATAGACGACTAACGAAAGCCGAGGCGCATCATTTACTGATGTTCACTAATCAAGCAAGCCCGATTTTTATCTCGACCATTGTCGTCACGTTTTTCTTTAAAACGAAGACACTTGGTAACGCCATCATCGTTATTCAGTGGTTAACAAATATCTCGATCGCTTTCCTTTTTCAATTTTACTATCGATCAAAACGCGCCTCATATGAGGAAGTACCGAGTTTGACGCCCAATCCCTTACCTATCACGAACAATAATGATCTCCTCATAAAGACAGCAAAGACGCTCTTCACGATTCTTAGCATGATGATTATGGCCCGCTTTATTCAGGTGCTCTTCACTTCACTCCACGTGTTTGATTTTCAAGCGAGGTTGTTGATACACCTATTACCGTGGTCGTTAGATCCCTTACATGTACAAACTATTTTACAAGCAACGGTTGAACTCACACAAGGCATTGATTTACTAAGGATAACCCCCTTTGGTCCTGCGGCGTTATTCTTTGTCACAAACGCCTTGATCAATTTCCACGGCCTCAGCATACATATGCAAGTGTATGGCCTGATTAAATCAACAGATCTATCTTTTAAACCCTATTTGTTAAGTCGTGTAGTAGCGGTTCTTATCAGTCTCATCTACAGTTATATCTACCTCTTTATCGCTCAGCCCTTCGGTCATAGCGAGGCGGTTACCACCTTTTTCGAGATGCAAAAAGAACCAAGTCCACTCTCTACTATGATGGGACTCAGTTCTCTTTATTTCGGCTTATGCCTTATGGTTACGTTGCGTTCAAGTTATGCCTATACACGAAACAAACACACATGAGGTTTAACGCTCGTTAAATTTTCGTTTTAGAGCCGCTTCAACACAAGGAGGAACGAGATCTTCCACATTTGCATCATACTTGGCGACTTCTTTTACCATACTTGAACTTAAGAACGAATATTTGTTGTTGGACATGATGAAAAACGTTTCAACATCTTTATTTAATTTACGGTTCATCGAAGTGATTTGCAGTTCATATTCAAAGTCACTCACCGCACGCAACCCACGAACAACAGCACATGCTTGTTTTTCACGAGCGTAATCCATTAATAAACCACCGTGTGAATCAACAGAGACATTATCTAAGTGGGTGACGGATTGTCTGAGTAAATCCATCCGCTCTTCCGTGTTAAACAAAGGTGTTTTGGCTTCGTTATGAAATACAGCCACAATGATATGGTCAAACACTTTACTCGCACGCTCAATAATATCGAGGTGACCATACGTGACCGGATCAAAACTCCCTGGACAAATAGCTAATTTAGTCATCGTTACCCTCCTTTCTTTTATACAACGTAATAGCCGTGGTGCCACCATACTTTTCGCTACGATCCTTTTCAAATCCACTGATGACATCAGGAAGCGATAAATGTGTATCATGTTCCAATATCAGGCGCGTACCTTCGTGGGCAATGTTCAAATCAGCAATCTGCTTCAATAGTTTTTGATAGAATCCTTTATAATAAGGCGGATCTAAAAAGATATAATCAAACGTCAACTCGCGTTTTTGTAATGCTTTTAAGGCACGGAAGGCATCATTTCGATAAACCTCAGCATGTGACGTCAGTTGAAGCATTTCTAAATTATTATGTATCGTTTGAATCGCTTGCTTTTGTTGGTCAACAAAAATAACATGGTCCATTCCTCGACTAAGTGCTTCAATACCTAAGTTCCCACTACCTGCAAATAAATCAAGGGCCTGTCCTCCTTCAAAGAAAGGGCCAATCCGATTAAATAATGATTCTTTTACTTTATCTGTCGTTGGACGCGTTTCTTTACCTGGTACCGCTTGTATCCTTCGCCCTTTATGTTCACCCGCTATGACACGCATGTGTCTCACCTCCTAGTAAATAACAAGAAAAACACCTGCAGAAAAACCTGCAGGTCACAATTATATCCCCATCTCGTACTCATACTCTTTTGTTTTTTGGATGTTTTTATTTTCATACGTTGTGCGAATAAATGGTTTGTATGATTGATCAACTTTTGATACAAATGGCAGACGCTCAAGCTTTGTCAATTTTTCTTCCACTTCCGTTTGATCGACATAAATGACCGCATAACGTAATTTTCTTGAGACACTAATCAAATGGCCGTAACGTTTCAATTGTTTAATATTTTTCATATGTTGAAACCAGACAATAAGTGCTTGTCGTTCAGTTCTAATCATGTTCATCCCACCTAATTATGCGCTACAACCACAGCCGCCACCTGTACTACATCCTTTACTATGCTCAGTAAACAGCGCACCATCTTTTTCAACAACGATGTCCGTACTAATACTAAAGGCTAATGTTTCAGCTATCTGGTCTAATAACGCTTGTAATTTTCGTTCGGCTACTTTAAATCTCGCAACAGATTCATTTAAATCGACCTCGCGTTTCAATAAACGCGTGTCCTTTAATACGCGACTATAATCAGGGTGATAACGACCAAAACGTTCCACATCCTCATAATCTCGCTTCTGCTGTTCAAACTGACTAATGAGACGTTGCGCCTCTTCGTCTTCTTTTAAAGCTAGTCTTCTATTCACAAACTCATGAAATGTTTCTGAGTGTTTAATCATTGAAACGATACGGTCCGTATCATCTAAAAGTTCTATTGTCTCAGTTGTTACTATCACACGACAACACCTCCACCCTTTTACTATATCAGTAAATCGTAAAATTGAAAAGGCATTCGAAAAAAATGTCCCAGGAATGCCTACTAAGGCATTTCATTGTTTAAAACGCTTATATTTGCGCTATAATAAAAGACGGAACACAAAGATCAGACACCACCTTAAAGTTTGTTAAATAATTTTTAAAACTCAAGATTAACACTATTCAAACCACGTTTGTCGTGGTATATTTCAAACAGAAGCTTTTTAGATAGATTACGGAGGGAATTTAGTTGACAACACTTTTATCAAAGCGCCAATGGGCCTACCTATTTATCGGAGTTTTACTCCTATTATTTGCGATTTATATTATGCCAGTATCTTTACCATTGATTTTAGCTTTTATTACGGCACTATTTTTGAATCCATTAATTAAATGGGTTGAACGTCGTTTCCAGTTAAACCGAAAAATAAGCACCATTATTATTTACTTAATTTTTTTGATTTTATTTGTTGTACTCGGGACTTACGTCATTACTGTGATCGTCACCCAATTAATTTCTCTCGTGGAAAATGCGCCTGATTATATTTTACAAATCAACTATTTGTTGCTTGATTGGAGCGGGGATCTAGAAAATGTGATGGCAGATTTACCGAATGAATTCGTAAAAGAAGTCAATAACAGTATTCAGAGTTCTGTTCAGTCGGCTACTGAACTGTTGCGTGATGTATTACGTGTTGATCGCTTAGCTACGATTGTGGCAGCCGTTCCTAACTATATTGTGAGTTTTATTGTTTACTTAATTGCGCTGTTTTTATTTATGTTAGAGTTACCAGGATTAAAAGCAAAATTCTATTTACTCTTTTCAGATGAAACAGCCAAACGGATTCAATTTATGAATGCGCGACTAAAAAGCGTTCTCGTTGGCTTTTTAAAAGCACAGGTTCTCGTCAGTTTAGTCATTTTAGCGGTAACACTTATTGCGCTCTTTGTAATTATTCCAGAGTATGCGATTATTATGGCCACAATTATTTGGATTGTCGATTTGATACCGATTATCGGTTCCATTGCGATTCTCGCCCCGTGGGCCGTTTATATGTTCTTTGCTGGTAATACTTTAATGGGCACGCAGCTGGCGATCCTCGCGATTATTTTACTTGCGATTCGTCGGACGGTTGAACCTAAAGTGATGGGACAACATATTGGCTTATCTCCCCTCGCTACTTTGATTGCGATGTATATTGGCTTAAAGTTACTTGGTTTGTTGGGCTTTATTCTCGGACCACTTGTTGTGATTGCCTTTACTTCCGCAAAAGAAGCAGGTTTCATTAATTTTAATATTAAACTTTAATCATTAGTTGATCATCAAAAAAACACGGTTTTAATCTATTCGATTAAAACCGTGTTTTTTAATAACCTGCTTGCGCCTTCTCGTGAAGGATATTTAATTGTTTCTCTAAATTATCTAATAACGCTTTGCCTTCGTCTTCGTCAATTAAATGAAGGCGTACCGCAAAGTCAATTTCTCGTGATAAACCAAACATTTGCGTATCTAACACTTCTTCATATAAAGGACACTGTGGCATCGTTAAGTTATCCATTTGTACTTGAATAAGTTTTAGGATTTTATCTGCATCTGCCTTTAGGACGGCATAAGCTTTGCTCTGATCTGTTTGAACTACTTTTTCAACCATGTCTATCCCTCCACAACCAATCCTTCTTTAAACAATATTAAAGGTAACACGGTAAAAAAGCAAGTACATTTCAGACGCGAACAATCGATACAACAAAAAAACTTGCCTTTAGCAATGACGTTAAGACAAGCTTTCTCGTTGCTTTATTAGCGTCTTCCTTAAAGGTCTCGTGATCTACTCTTCCCATTCCTTTTTAACGACACGATGATTTTTCTTATACTTTCTACTACCTGCCACACGATTATAATAATCGACACCAAATGAGGAACCTTCACTGATCATATCTGCATTATCGATATTTTCATCAAAGCCACCGGCAGAGTCTAACGGAAAATCATCATGACGCTTTAATTTAAGCGACATAAGTACATCATCTTTCATCCGGCTCAGTTTTCTCCGGGTCTTCTTATCTTTTAATACATGATAAAGAGCCGTTGATCCAGCGGCAGCTCCCGCCGCAACTGTACCAGCTATTACAGCTGCTTTCTTTTTCTTTCTCATTTGCTTCACCTCATTAGTTTTTGTTTTACCTATATATCTTTTCCCAATTCACACACGTTTAAAACTAATGGAATGGTTCCAAGAAGGATTTATTTGTGCTAAACTAGTAAAATAACTACTTATCTTTAAATGTTGGAGGAAACGATATGGATGTCATGTGTCCGATATGCGATACGGTTGAATCAATTGATAATGATTCACCCCTTGCGAAAAAATTAAGAAATAGACGTAAACACCTGTATTTATGCCAAGCCTGTCATGACCGCATTGAAAAAAATACGCTCAAACGACATGCCACAGGACAGTTCAATTTATATGAAGAAAAAAAAGAAGAGGATCCTTACCTTAGTTAAGGCCCTCTTCTTTTCTTATTTTAATCCTAAATAGTGTTTAAGCGTCGCCTCGACCACGTCCTTATGACCTGCGACTAATGGTTCTTGATGTAGAAATGATAATGCTTGACCATTCGCATGTTTCAAGACACCGCCGACTTCACTTAAAATAACAGCGCCCGCCGCAAAATCCCATGGGTGTAATTTAAATGAAACGTATCCGTCCACAATCCCTTCTGCTAAATAACAAAACTCTAACGCCGCAGAACCGTATGTTCTCACGCCTCTTACCGTCTTCACAAGTTCGCGAATTTTCACTTCATCAACGATGGGATTATCCGTTGTCCATAGCGTATTAAGCATATAAATCGACTCTGTTAAGTTTTTATTATCTGCGAGTGGTTTTAAACGTTCTTCATTTTTATAGGCACCTTCCCCCTGTTTAGCAGCATATAACACATCTGCCATCACATCATAGACAAAGCCAATTTCGCCAATACCGTCGTGAAACACCGCAACGGAAATCGCAAAAGTGCGCTTTTGGTGAATAAAATTCATTGTCCCGTCAATCGGATCAATAATCCACGTCGTCCCGCTAAGCGACGTGACATCATCGCCAAAGCCTTCCTCCGATAAAATTTGGTGATTCGGATATTCCGACCGGATTTTTTCCGCGAAAAATTGTTCCACCTTCTTATCCATTTCGGTTACTAAATCATTAGGATTCGTCTTTGTGTCAATGTCTCGTGGCTGATCAATCTCTGTTCTGATTACTTGGCCAATCTCATTGATCCATGTCTTTGCGGTTTGATATACAGTTTCTTTTCGAAATGTCATCCTTGTCCCTCTTTTCTTTTTGTCTATCTATTTCTTTTACTTTACTCGCTACGTTTATCTTACCAAAAATCAGCGCCGCATGCACTTCATTATCTCTGATTCTGTTCGTATGTTAAGCTATAAAATAGAAAAGAAAGGGATGAGTGTAGACATGACAAAAGTAACATTTACACAGGCGGACTTTGATGTTTTTACAATTGACGGTTTAGGTCCACGTATGCATGCGCTAAAAACCGATGTGCAACCAAAATTAACACAAGTAGGTGAGCGGATCAAGCAGCTACTCCAACCACAGATAAACGAGCCGCTCTACCTCCATGTCGCCAGACACCAACGCCGAACTGTCAATCCACCGATTGATAGCTGGTTTGCGCTATGTACAAACAAGCGCGGCTATAAAAAACACCCGCATTTTGAAGTCGGTTTATTTGACGACCGTGTCTTCGTCTATTTTGCTCTCATGCATAACCTACCTGACAAAGCTAAGTTAGCTCAGCACCTGATTGAACATCAATCCATATTCGACCAGCTTGATGCATCTTTTGTATTTTCACTGGACCATTATGACAAAGAAGCTCAATCAATTGATGTATTAACGCAACAATCACTCGGTTATTTGCGCAACACTAAAAAAGCTGATTTTTTAATCGGCAAACAACTTAAAAAACAAACTGTGATTGGTATTAATGGTGCTGATTTTTATCAATTTGTCATTGATACGTTTACATCATTGTTGCCGCTCTATCATGAAATGATGCTTGCCCAAATTAAATAGCTTTAGAAAAATGACCGCTCGCTTACTAGCGAACCGTCATTTTTATTTTTCGATCAGGTTGGTCTTTTACTTGTTTCATCGTTTGATATAACGAATATCCAGTATCTTGTTCAAAGGTCCGTCCAAGCCGTTTCTCTTCGCCAATAGAAGGTACGACTGTTTTGAAGGCACGGTATTTTTCCATTAACTTTTTAGCTTCTACCGGTTGATGATAAGCTTTTTCTACTAAGTCTAAAAACTCAACGACAACAACGATTTCTTCTGTTGTCCAATCCGTGTCAATCGGGAATTGAAAATTCATTTTTTCACCTCATAATTTGCTAGCTATTTCAGCTAAACTTTGCTATAATTCTTTTGTTTTACACTCAGTCTATTTTATTAAAGGAGCGCAATAAATGCAAGCACATAACCGTACCCCCCTTTTTGATGGGTTACTCAAACATATAAATAATCATCCGGTTCCTTTTCATATTCCTGGTCATAAAAATGGTCAAGGAATGGAACCTACTTTTAGAGATTTCATTGGTAAAAATGCACTTTCAATTGACTTAATCAACATTAGTCCACTTGATGACTTACATCATCCCAGCGGGATGATCAAAGAGGCTGAAGCTCTGGCCGCTGATGCTTTTGGAGCGGATTATACCCTTTTCTCTGTCCAAGGGACGAGCAGTCCAATTATGGCCATGGTCATGAGCGTATGTAAACCGGGAGATAAAATCATCGTCCCACGGAACATTCATAAATCAGTGACGTCCGCTCTGATTTTTTCAGGCGCAATTCCAATCTTTGTCCATCCTGAACTCGATACGCGTCTCGGCATTGCTCACGGTATCACACCGCTCTCTGTTGAACATGCGATCCAGCAACATCCTGACGCTAAAGCGGTCTTTGTGATTAATCCAACGTACTACGGTGTCGCTGCTGATTTGAAGCGTATTGTAGATATTAGCCATCAATACGCTATTCCAGTTCTTGTCGATGAAGCACACGGGGTGCACATTCATTTTCACGATCAACTACCTGCCTCAGCGATGGCTGCTGGTGCTGATTTAGCGGCAACGAGTGTTCACAAACTTGGCGGGTCAATGACGCAAAGTTCGGTGCTGAATATGCAAGGCAACCTTGTTAAAAAAGAGCACGTACAGTCGATTTTATCGATGTTAACAACAACATCTACATCTTATATTCTGCTTGCTTCGCTTGATGCGGCGAGAATGTACTTAAAGACTGAGGGTCACGCATTAATTGAAGAAACGATTCAACTCGCCGAATCATTAAGACAACAAATCAATCAACTCGATTATTTAGATTGCCCTGGTACGGATTTACTCGGGACCAACGCGACATACAGTTACGACCCAACTAAAATTTTGATCTCAGTCAAACAACTCGGTTTAACTGGCTATGATGTAGAAAAATGGCTCCGGGAACATTATCAAATTGAAGTAGAACTATCTGATATGTACAATATTCTTTGTATTATCACCCCAGGTGATAGCGAAGATACGATTCAGTATTTATTAACCGCCTTAACCGCTCTTGTAAAGGCGCACCAAACACAAGCGTATGAGAAGAAAGTACAGGTCAGCGCCCCACCGATTCCAGTCTTACAAATGTCGCCACGTGAAGCTTTTTATAGCGACACAGAAGTGATTCCATTAAAAGAGGCTACCGGACGTGTAAGTGCTGAATCCATTATGGTCTACCCTCCTGGCATTCCTATCTTCATTCCAGGAGAAATCATTAGCGATGAAAGCTTACGTTATATCGAGGCTAATGTCGCCTCTGGTCTCCCTGTTCAAGGGTTAGAGGACGAATCACTCGAAACGATTCATGTCATTAAGGAAATGCAAGCGATTCGGTAATTGACATTAAACCATAAAAGGAACCATCCCTTTGTTCAATATAGACAAAGGGATGGTTCTTTTCTTTAACTTGCGTCGTCGACACCTTTAATCGCTTGAGGATCAACGAACGTATAGCCTTTTTCTCTTAATCCTAACACAATCTCTTCTAAAGCATTTTTCGTCCATTCACGATCATGCATCAAAAGGTTTGCACCTTCATTCAAAAATTCGGTGTTCACCATAATATCCGCTAAAGCCTCAGAATCTTGGTATTGTTTTTCCCAGTCGTATCCATATGTCCAGTTCATAACGACCATGTTTTCCTCTTCGGCAATCGCTAAAGAATCATCTGTATTTGCCCCAAACGGTGCCCGGAAAAATGTCGGTCTCTCGCCAATAATCTCTTCAACTTTATCATTGAGCGTGACCAATTGTTCCCGTTGTTCTGCTACTGAAATTTCTTTTAAATTAGGGTGATTGTATGTATGGTTTCCAATCGTAAAGCCTAATTCATGAATTTCCTTTAAATTCTCATGTTTTTCATCTGTTTCGAGGAAATGACCGTTCACAAAAAAGATGGCGGGTACGTCCAATTCTTTTAAGATATGAGCCATTTCAACCGCGTGTTGATCTGGTGCATCATCAATCGTTAATAAGGCGACCTTTGATTCAACCTCATCAGTGAGGGGCTCAACGCGCCAATTCCCTTGATTGATTTGGTAAGTCACTTCAACCGTTTCTTCTACTGGTTCTGTTTCATTTTGTTCCACATCATCACCTGCTTCTGATTGATCATCATCAGATACGTCTTCTTCCGGTGCCGCGTCATCAGTTGTTTCATCTGATGGTTTTACATCTTCTGTGTTGTCTTGTTGAGATAGATCCTCACTTGTCGTTTCATCTTGACATGCTGTTAAGAAAATTAATCCAAGCACAAGTAAAAGACTCCATACATATTTCTTTTTCAAAACTAACGCCCCCTTCTCTTCCATTATAAAACAGATCCATTAAAAAAAACACCAAAATGAACGAATCATTTTGGCGTTTTATCATAATAAGTTAAAGGATGCCTTATTTCACAACGTGAATTGGTGTCCCCATAATAACTTCAGCTGCTTCCATTGTAATCTCACCAAGTGTTGGGTGAGCATGGATTGTGAGTGCTAAGTCTTCTGCTGTCATACCAGATTCAATCGCAAGACCTAATTCAGAGATCATGTCACTTGCGTTTGTACCAGCAATTTGAGCACCGATAACTAATCCGTCTTCTTCACGTGTAACAAGACGGACAAAGCCATCTCCACTACCTAGTGAGAGCGCACGACCATTAGCCGCAAACGGGAATTTAGCTGCCTTAACATTGTAACCTTTTTCTTTTGCTTCTTTTTCAGTGTAACCCACTGTTGCAAGTTCTGGATCTGAGAAGACAACCGCTGGAATACCACGGTAATCAATTTCAGATTTATGTCCAGCAATAGCTTCAGCGGCAATTTTGCCTTCATATGAAGCTTTGTGTGCGAGTGGTGGGCCATCAACGATGTCACCAATCGCATAAATATTATCAATGTTTGTACGACATTGCTTGTCAATTTTCACGACGCCACGGTCTGTCATGTCAATACCCATTTCTTCAAGACCGATTTCTTTCGTGTTAGGGTAACGACCAACAGTGACAAGAACATAATCTGCTTCGATCGTTTCTTCTTTACCGTTTGCTTCGTACGTTACCTTCACACTGTCTTCTGATTCTTCAGAAGCTTTGGCCATCGCATTTGTAACAACTTTAACATTTTTCTGCTTCAGGCGCTTCTTAACAATCGTCGACATATCTTTTTCAAATCCACCTAAGATATCGTCCATACCTTCTAAGATTGTTACTTCTGTACCAAAGTTAGCATAAGCTGTACCAAGTTCTGTACCAACATAGCCACCACCAATAACAACTAAACGTTTTGGTACTTCGTTTAAGTTTAACGCACCAGTTGAATCTAGGATACGCTTAGAGTATTTAAATGATGGGATTTCAATTGGTGTTGAACCTGTCGCAATAATACAGTTATTAAAGATATATGTTTGTGAACTTGTTTCGTCCATGATACGCACAGTATTTTGGTCAACGAAGTACACTTCACCTTTAACGATATCAACTTTATTTCCTTTAAGTAAACCTTCAACACCTGATGTTAATTTATTAACAACAGACGCTTTCCAGTTTTGAACTTTAGAAAAGTCAACTTTAACATTTTCAGAAGTAATACCCATTTCATCTGCACCATGAGCTTCTTCATAACGGTGTCCCGCTTGGATTAATGCTTTAGAAGGAATACATCCAACGTTTAGACATACACCACCAAGAGCACCTTTATCAACGATTGTAACTTTTTGGCCTGTTTGAGCAGCGCGGATGGCAGCTACATAGCCACCAGGTCCCGCACCGACAACAAGCGTATCTATTTCAATTGGAAAATCTCCTACTACCATATTAGATTACGCCTCCATCATGATTAATTGTGGATCGTTTAATAAACGCTTCACTTGATTTAATGCAAATTGAGCAGTTGCACCGTCAACAATACGGTGGTCAAAACTTAATGAAAGTGCGAGTACTGGTGCGACAACAATTTCACCGTCTTTAACGACTGGTTTCTCTTGAATGCGACCAATACCAAGAATGGCTACTTCAGGGAAGTTAATAACTGGTGTAAACCATTGTCCACCAGCTGAACCGATGTTTGTGATTGTGCAACCAGAACCTTTCATTTCATCAGCCGCTAACTTACCGTCTTGAGCTTTCTTCGCTAATTCATTGATGTTTTTAGAAATTTCAAAGATTGATTTTGTATCAGCATTTTTAACTACTGGTACAAGTAAACCTTTATCAGTATCTGCCGCAATACCAATGTTGTAGTAATGCTTGTAGATAATTTCATCTGTATTTTCATCAATTTCAGCATTTAATACTGGGAATTGTTTTAATGCAGAAACAAGTGCTTTTACAACGTACGGTAAGTACGTTAACTTGATGTCTTTTTCTTGTGCCACCGGCTTGAATTTCTTACGGTGGTTAACAAGTTCTGTCACATCCACTTCATCGTGTAACGTTACGTGAGGTGCTTTGTGTTTAGAGTTAACCATTGCGTTTGCAATTGCTTTACGGATACCAGACATTTTCTCGCGCGTTTCTGGTAAATCACCGGTTGAAGCAGCCGCAGCTTGTGCTTTAGGCGCTGATTTTGTTTCAGCTTTTTCTTCAGACTTCGCTTCTGGCGCAGCTTCTTTAGCTGGTTCTGTCGCAGGAGCTTGATCGCCACTTAAGTAAGCTTCAACATCAGCTTTAACAACGCGGCCATTTTTACCTGAACCTTGTACTTGGGTAATATCAATATCGTTGTCACGAGCAAATTTACGGACAGATGGCATCGCAATTACTGTACCACCAGCGATTGGCACCTTCTTCTCTGATTTTTCTTCTTGTTTTGGCGCTTCTTGTTTTGGTGCTTCTTCAGTTGCTTCGGCTTCATGTCCTTCAGCAAAGATTGACACGAGTGTTTCGCCTACAGTTGCAACCACACCTTCACCTACGTGTACTTCTTTTACGGTACCACTTACAGGTGATGGGATTTCTACTACTGATTTATCATTTTGTACTTCACATAGTACATCATCTTCATTGATTTCATCGCCAGCTTTAACAAACCACTTAACGATTTCACCTTCATGAATCCCTTCGCCGATGTCAGGTAACTTAAATTCAAAGACACCTTGTGACGCTGGTGCATCATTTTCAGCAGGTGCTGCTTCCGCTGATTCTTCAGAACCAGCATCTTCATAACCTTCTGCATCGATTGTTACAAGTGTTTCACCAACAGTTGCAACCACACCTTCACCTACGTGTACTTCTTTTACGGTACCACTTACAGGTGATGGGATTTCTACTACTGATTTATCATTTTGTACTTCACATAGTACATCATCTTCATTGATTTCATCGCCGGCTTTAACAAACCATTTGACGATCTCGCCTTCATGGATACCTTCACCGATATCAGGCAATTTAAATTCAAAAGCCATTATAGCTAACCTCCTTGGTTAATTCATCCGTTCATCTTATTAGTAATTAATTGCTTCGTTTGCTTTATTCACAATATCTTTGTGGTTTGGTAACCATACTTCTTCCGCTTGTGGGAAAGAATAAACTGTATCTGGTGCTGTTACACGAAGAACAGGTGCTTCTAAATGTAAGATCGCACGCTCTTGAATTTCAGCAACGATTTGAGAAGCAATACCTGCCACACGTTGCGCTTCTTGAACAACAACTGCACGGCCTGTTTTCTTAACTGATTCAACGATTGTTTCAACATCAAGTGGTGCAATTGTACGTAAGTCGATAACTTCTGCACTCACACCATTTTTCTCTAATTCTTCCGCTGCTTTCATTGAAGCTTGAACCATCGCACCGTAAGCAACTAATGTAATATCAGTACCTTCACGTTTAACGTTTGCTTTACCTAATTCGACTGTGTACTCTTCTTCAGGTACTTCGTCACGGAATGAACGGTAAAGTTTCATGTGCTCTAAGTAGATAACAGGATCGTTATCACGAATAGCAGAAATCAGTAACCCTTTTGCATCATATGGATTTGAAGGGATGACCACTTTAAGACCTGGTTGTTGCGCCATTAAACCTTCTAAAGAATCCGCGTGCATTTCAGGTGTGTGTACCCCACCACCAAATGGTGAGCGCAATGTGATTGGCATGTTAACTGTGTTACCTGAGCGGTAACGCATACGCGCCATTTGACCACTAATTGAATCCATAACTTCATACACGAAGCCGAAGAATTGGATTTCTGGTACAGGGCGGAAGCCTTGTGTCGCAAGACCAATCGCTAGACCACCAATACCTGATTCAGCAAGTGGCGTATCAAATACGCGATCTTCACCAAATTCATCCTGAAGACCTTCAGTTGCACGGAATACCCCGCCGTTTTTACCAACGTCTTCACCGAAAAGAACAACGTTCTCATCATTTTTAAGTTCTACACGTAATGCATCAGTAATTGCTTGGATCATTGTCATTTGAGCCATAATCTACTTCGACTCCTTTGCTTTATATTCTTCCATTTGTTCTTGTAAGTTTTGTGGAAGTGTTTCATACATATTGCCGATTAAGTCTGTTACTTTTTGTTTTGGAACACCGTCAGCTTCTTTAATCGCTGCTTTAATTTCTTCTTTCGCACGTTCAATTACTTCGTTTTCTTCTTCCTCAGACCAAATACCTTTGTCTTCTAAGAATTTACGGAAACGTACAAGTGGATCTTTTTGTTCCCATTCGCTATCTAAGTCTTTCGTACGGTAACGTGTTGGGTCATCCCCTGCCATCGTGTGTGGACCGTAACGATAAGTTAATGTTTCAATAAGTGTTGGGCCTTCGCCGTTGATTGCACGTTCACGTGCTTCTTTTGTAGCAACGTATACAGCTAAAACGTCCATACCATCAACTTGGATACCTTCAATACCAGCAGCAACAGCTTTTTGAGCTAACGTGTCTGCTTTTGTTTGCTTTTCAACTGGTGTTGAAATAGCAAAACGGTTGTTTTGAGCGATAAAAATCGCAGGCGCATCAAAAGCACCAGCAAAGTTCATACCTTCATAGAAGTCACCTTGAGAAGTACCACCGTCACCAGTATAAGTAACAGCGACGCGTTTTTCTCCGCGCTTCTTCATACCAAGGGCAACACCAGCTGTTTGTACATACTGTGCACCAATGATGATCTGAGGGACCATTGCGTGAACGCCTTCTGGCATTTGACCACCTGCGAAGTGGCCACGTGACCATAAGAAAGCTTTGTAAAGAGGTAGACCGTGCCAGATTAATTGTGGCACATCACGATAACCTGGTAATAAATAATCATCTTTCTCTAAAGCGAAATGTGAACCAAGTTGAGAAGCTTCTTGGCCGGCTGTTGGTGCATAGAATCCTAAACGACCTTGGCGGTTCAATGCGATTGAACGCTGATCCAAAATTCTCGTGTACACCATTCTTGTCATTAAATCTTTAAATTCGTCATCTGAAAGTTTAGGCATTTTTTCTTCATTAACTACTTTGCCTTCTTCATTCAGAATTTGAAACGTTGGGAACTGCTCTGCAAATTTTTCATTAGTACGTTTCAAAAATCTCACCTCTTCCTTTCTTTTCAACACATAATATTTTGATGTATAAGTTTCGGATTAAATAATGTAATCCGAGGTTAAATTGCACCTATCCTTACATTACCCTTTTTGTAAATAAATTAACCTTTTTTAAATCAAAAAAGCAAACTGTTATACTGAAGAGCGGTGAAACGATTAGTACAATTTTTTATCTGTCCTTATCTTATCGCAATAATTGAATACGGTCAATCACTTTGCTTTAAATACTTAACAATTAATTAAACTGAATGGTTTAAAAAGCGTTGGCTTGTGAACTGTTTCACTTTATTTTTCAATCTGTATTACAAAACAAGTACACTGTGTAATACAGCAAAACATCGCAATCATCACATTCTTTCACTTTGTTAAGAATATCACATTTTTGTTATAGTATATCTTCGTTTGTAAAGTTATAGTTAAATAACTTTGTCAACTTTTTTAAAGTTCTATTTTTAAATATTTTCAGATAAATTTCACGTTGATTATTTTTCATTTAACATCCCTTACACACCATTATTAAACCAACATTCACCCCTGACAAGTGATGGTTTAATAATGGTGAGCGGGCATGAAAAAGAGGTGAGTAAACATAAATTTGTTTACTCACCTCTTCATATTGATTAGCTATTTAATATCTTTCATGTCTTTCTACTCAAACCTTACTCTTCATATGAAATATTCAAGTCTGAGTGTTCATAGAATTGACGCTTCGCTTCATTAAATGCATCTGTTTCTTCATTAAATAGTTGATTTTTATCAACGACCACTTGATACTGTGCATTGACTTTCTCTACTTGTTCAGAGAATGTAGCTTCTTCTAAATCTTCTTGTTTTAATAATTCATACAGTTCTTTATCAAGTGTGAGTGATGTTTGATAGGCTTCATTGAGTTCCACAAAGGCATCGTAACGTTGGTTCATTTCTTCGATCATTGTTTCTGCCGCTGTTTTCAATTCGCCCTCTTCTAATTCAGCCACAAGTGGGACCACTTTATCAAATTCTTCTTTCGCATTATCAATACTTGCTCGTTCGTTATCTGTTAACGTTTCACGCTCTTCAATCGTCGTAATTGCTTCATCCGCTAATGTGTTAATCTCTTCATATTGATCAATACCTAAATCACTAATTTCTTGATAAATCGCTTGTTCTTGTTCTTCGAGTTCACTGATTGGTTGTTGTTGTTCAACAAAGCCTGTTTCAAATTCAACCGATGCCTCTAAATGTTGATAAATCTCTTCTTGGGTAGACTCACCTGAACATGCTGTTAACATGACGGCACTAAGTAGTCCAATTAATAATAGTTTTAATCGCACGTCTTTATCCTCCATTCATTCTGCCCTTATTTAATATGCACGTAACATTATAACATAGGATGATAGTGTAAAAACAGAAAAAAATCTCTAGGGCGCTAAGGTTCCTTTGATTAACCCTTTATTACCCATGCTTTGCTCATGGTTAAAACGAATGTTTACCTTTATTGTTTAAAATGTGTTACACTATGATACAGTTGATCGTTCGTGATGAAAGAATTTATATGCTAGAGGAGAATTTATTATGTTAACAATGAAAGAGATCGTTAGAGAAGGACACCCTGCTTTGCGCGAAGTCGCGAAAGAAGTGGACCTTCCACTTAGTGCTGAAAATAAGCAAATCTTATCAGATATGCTTCAGTTCATTAAAAACTCGCAAGATCCTGAATTAAGTGAACAATACGACTTACGACCAGGCGTCGGTGTAGCAGCACCCCAGTTAGGCCAAAACAAACGTATGCTAGCTGTTCATTTTGAAGACTTGAAAGGCCAACTGTACAGCGACGGCTACATTAACCCTAAAATTGTCAGTCATTCAGTAGAACAGACATATATTTCAACAGGTGAAGGTTGTCTTTCTGTTGACCGCGAAGTGCCTGGTATCGTTCCGCGTTATAAACGCATTACGATAAAAGCAACCACCCTTTCAGGTGAAGAAGTAAAATTACGTCTTAAAGGCTATGCTGCCGTTGTATTTCAACACGAAATCGATCACTTAAACGGCATTATGTTTTATGATCACATCAGCAAAGACAACCCATTATCACCACCACAAAATGCCACACCTTGTGATGTGGAATAATTAATTTTTTATCGAGTATAAGGGAGAAAATCATGGTTTACACTAGTCATGTGGGAAGTTTTCCAGTCAGACTTAACATGTTACTGTTTTCAAAAAGCCCAATTCGTACTATACTATAAGTATAAGGGTTGGATCGGATTATTAGTTTTTGCTTTTTGAAAGGAGCTGTTTCACATGTTAAGACGGCTAAGAGAAAAGCTTCGCAAGAAATGGAAAAGATTATTAAACCAAAATCGTGTCCCTAATGCTTAAGAATAAACAGACAAATATAACAAAATATTAAGGAGAGATGAAATGATATTTAAAGTATTATATCAAGATTTAGCATCAGAAGTACCCGTTAGAGAAAATACCCATTCTCTATACATCGAAGCATCAAATGAGCGTGACGTACGCTTCAAACTAAAGGACCGCGGCATCAACATCGAGTTTATTCAAACACTCGAAGGTGAGCACTTAGCTTACGAACAGCAGTCTGAAGATTTTACATTGGAGACTGTGTAACCAATGAAATTCGTAAAAAATGATCAAACAGCTGTTTTTGCCATTGGCGGCTTAGGCGAAATTGGTAAAAACACATACGGTATTCAATTCCAAGATGAAATTATCCTTATTGATGCAGGGATTAAATTTCCAGAAGATGAATTGTTAGGCATTGACTATGTTATTCCTGACTATACGTATTTAATCCAAAATCAAGACAAAATTAAAGGTCTGTTTGTTACACATGGTCACGAGGACCATATTGGAGGTATTCCTTACCTTCTTAAAGAAATCAATATCCCTATTTACGCTGGTAAATTAGCGATGGGACTCATTAAAAACAAACTGGATGAACACGGTTTGTTGCGCTCAGCCAAACTAAACGTTTACCAAGAAGATGATGTGATCAAGTTTAGAAAAACATCTGTGTCATTTTTTAGAACGACACACAGCATTCCAGATTCTTATGGCGTTGTTGTCAAAACACCACCTGGTAATGTTGTACACACAGGTGACTTTAAGTTTGACTTCACCCCCGTTGGTGAACCCGCAAACTTAGCTAAAATGGCTGAAATCGGTAAAGAAGGCGTGTTATGCTTACTTTCTGATTCAACGAATGCTGAAGTTCCAGGATTCACGATGTCTGAGCGTGTCGTTGGTCAAAGTATTAATGATATCTTCAGTCGTGTTGACGGACGTGTAATTTTTGCGACATTCGCTTCTAACATTTACCGTCTTCAACAAATGGTTGAAGGGGCAGTGAATCATAATCGTAAAGTAGCGGTATTTGGTCGTAGTATGGAAAACTCGATTGCGATTGGTCGTGAACTTGGCTATATTAACGCGCCAGATGATACGTTTATCGATTCACACCAAATCAATCGCTTACCAGCAAACGAAGTAACGATTCTTTGTACTGGATCACAAGGTGAGCCAATGGCTGCTTTATCACGGATTGCAAATGGGACACACCGTCAAATTTCAATCATTCCTAATGATACGGTTGTTTTTAGTTCTTCACCTATTCCAGGTAATACTTTAAGCGTGTCACGCATGATTAACAGTCTGTATCGTGCCGGCGCTGAAGTCATTCACGGACCATTAAATGATATCCATACATCTGGTCACGGGGCACAAGAAGAACAAAAGCTGATGTTACGTCTATTACGCCCACGTTTCTTCATGCCAATCCACGGTGAATACCGGATGCAGATGGAACACGTGAAACATGCTGTAAGTTGTGACGTACCACAAGAAAATTGTTTCGTCATGGATAACGGTGACGTGCTTGCCTTAGGTAAAGACCATGCGCAACTGGCAGGTAAGATTCCTTCTGGCTCTGTCTATATCGATGGTAGTGGTATCGGCGACATCGGTAACATTGTGTTACGCGACCGCCGCATTTTATCTGAAGAAGGACTAGTTATTGTTGTTGTCAGCATCAACATGAAAGAGTTTAAAATCGCTTCAGGTCCAGACATCATTTCACGTGGTTTCGTTTATATGCGTGAATCTGAAGACCTCATTAACGAAGCACAAAAGCTAGTTGAGAAGCATGTTTCAAAAGTGATGGAAAGAAAGACGACACAATGGTCTGAGATCAAAAATGAAATCACAGATACGATTCAACCTTTCTTATTCGAAAAAACAAAACGTCGTCCAATGATTTTACCAATCATTATGGAAGTATGATTTATAAAAAACACCAGAACTGCCTTTGAGGCGGTCCTGGTGTTTTTCATTTAGAATAAAAACTAAATCCCCATCTTGATGTATGTGACATCAAGATGGTTTTTTTAATCTTCAATAACTAATTGCTTTTCAAATCGGGAAATATCTTTATCAGCGCCAATAATCACAAGTGTGTCGCCTTCTTTAATCTTTTCACTCGCCATCGGTGAGACATTAATATCATTTGAATTCGTTGATTTAATGGCAACAACGTTACAACCATAATTTGCTCGAATATCTAAGTCCACTAGTGTTTTACCAATAATCTTTTTGCCCGCTTTTATCTCCACAATACTATGATCATCCGAAAGCTCTAGGTGATCGAGAATATTACTTGAAATAATCGAATGCGCAATTTTCTTACCCATATCACGTTCTGGATGAATGACCTGATCGGCACCGATTTTCGTCAACACTTTTTCATGGTAATCATTTTGGGCTTTGACGGTAATTTTTTTAATGCCCAGTTCTTTTAACATCAGCGTCGTTAAAATACTTGCCTGAATATCTTCACCAATCGCAACAATAACATGATCTATATTTCTAATGCCTAATTCTTTTAACACTTTTTCATCAGTCGCATCAGCAATGACCGCATGTGATGCAATGTTGCGGTATTCATTTACTTTTGCTTCTGTTGAATCAATCGCCAGCACATCCATACCTTCTTTACTGAGCTCGCGACAAATACTGCCACCAAAACGTCCTAAGCCAATGACGGCAAATTCTCGTTTCATATCAAACCAGCCTCCTCTACACTATACACTATCCAGTCTAGCATAATCTAGAAAAATGACAATAATAAAATGAAAGTATTTCCCGTTTAAAGTTTACACATAACAGGCGCTATCATTGTCAAATTATCGTTTAAAAAGTATAATATAGATGTTGTAAATTACTCGAAAGGTGTGATCGATTATATGTCGAATGAAACCGACAAGAAAAAGGCATCAAAAAAACTGTCTAAAGAAGAACTAAAACAAAAGCGCACTGAAGAAAAACAGCGTTTAAAAAAGGAGCAAGAAGAACGGAATCGTAGATTGGAATCCGAACGTGAACTCGCCATTAAGTTGCGCAAAGCAGAAGTATCCGCAAGAAAAGAAGCGATTAAAAATCGCGAACCATTTAAAGGTTTGCAAATCAATCCTACTGTTTCATTATTTGATGAAGCAGGTAAAGAAAAAGTTGGCGAAAGAAACTGGGTACGCTTTGGGTTCGATATTCACCCACAAGTCACCATTGCCTCATCTTTAATTTTAATCTTATTCATTACCTTAACACTCATGTTTCCAACAGAAGCACAAGATTTATTCGATAGTATTCTAACCATCATTACGAAAAATACCGGTTGGTTTATGATTTTCTCTGCGAATATCTTTATTATCGCCGCCTTATTCTTTGCCTTTAGTCGTTACGGCAAGATTATTATCGGCGGACAAGAAGCGAAACCTGAATTTACCCGCTTCGCTTGGTATGCCATGCTTTTAAGCGCAGGTATGGGGATTGGTCTCTTGTTCTGGTCAGTCGCTGAACCGATTTTGCACTTAGGTTCACCATCACCGATGTTTGATGCGATTGAACCTAATTCACCTGCTGCCGCACAAGCAGCGATGGCCTCAACGTTCTTCCACTGGGGGATTCATCCGTGGGCGATTTATGCCATTGTTGGATTAGGACTTGCTTTTTTTAGTTACAACAAAGGCTTACCCCTTACGATCCGTTCATTATTTTACCCGTTAATCGGTAATAAGATTTACGGTTTATGGGGGAATATTATTGACGTTTTATCTGTTCTCGCGACTTTAATGGGACTAGCGACATCTTTAGGTCTAGGTGTATCGCAAGTGAACGCCGGCTTAAATCATTTATTTGGGATAGGAATTAGTACGACAACACAAGTCATTCTGATTGCTGTTATTACTGGTTTTGCCACAATCTCTGTTGTTATGGGCTTAGACGGTGGTGTCAAGCGGTTGAGTGAGATCAATATGATTCTTGCAGGTATATTTTTAATTTTCGTGCTCATTGCCGGTCCTACGGTTTATGTATTAAGTGGATTCACTCAAAACATTGGGTATTACATAGCGAATTTCATGGAAATGAGTCTATGGGCTGAAACCTTTAGATCAACCAATTGGCAAGGGGGTTGGACCGTATTCTACTGGGCATGGTGGATTTCTTGGTCACCATTTGTCGGCATGTTTATCGCGCGTATCTCTAAAGGACGTTCTGTTAAAGAGTTCATTATTGGTGTCATTGTTATACCAACCGTCATTTCATTTTTATGGATGAGTGTCTTTGGTGGTACCGCCATTTTCCAACAACTAAATGGTGTCAGTGATTTAACGAGCATTATTAAAGTGGATGAATCATTAGCACTCTTCTCTATGCTAGATAACTTGCCAATCTCTGGTGTCTTATCTATTGTCGGCATTATTTTAGTCACAGTGTTTTTTGTAACCTCGTCTGATTCTGGATCACTCGTCGTCGATCACTTAACTTCAGGTGGTAAGATGGATTCTCCTGTCCCCCAACGAATTTTTTGGGCAGTGATGGAGGGTGTTGTTGCGGCTACACTTCTTATTGGTGGTGGCTTAACGGCCTTACAAACAGCTTCCATTATTACAGGTCTACCCTTTACTATCATCCTGTTAGTGATGATTTATTCACTCTATCTCGGTCTTAGACAGGAGTTCTTAATCGAACGAGCTGTTGATCAGAAATTACAACAAGTAACCGATGATCACATCATATCAGAAGTGATTCAATCACGTGTGCATGATGAGGCACTGGTTGACGCTGTCACTGAAATTTTAGCTGAAGACAAACAAGAAGAACCTCCGTCAACGAATAAATAGTGACCAACACGTCTTAGCTTTAAAATTCCATATGTTATATAAAAAGCACCTAAAGCCTTTTCCTTTGGCTTTAGGTGCTTTTGTTTGTTAGAGTTCATCTAACATTTCAAATTGAGACTTCACGAGGTGATAATACTCCCCTTCACGTTCGATCAATTGATTGTGATTACCTTGTTCTAAAATCTTGCCGTGTTCAAGCACGATAATATTATCCGCTTCACGAATTGTCGATAGTCTGTGGGCAATCATAATCGCTGTCCGTCCTTTTAATAATTTCCTAAGTGCTTCTTGAATCTTCATTTCTGCTTCAGTATCAATACTGGCAGTCGCTTCATCCAAGATTAAAATCTTTGGATTGGCTAACAAGGCGCGGGCGAATGAGAGTAATTGACGTTCACCCGCTGATAATATATTACCGCGCTCCTCCACTTCTGTCTCATACCCATTAGCAAGTCGCATGATAAATTCATGTGCGCCGACAATTTTGGCAGAGTCCATGACTTCTTCATCCGTTGCTTCTGGACGACCGAAGCGAATATTCTCCATAATCGAGCCTGAGAAAATAAAGGTATCTTGCAAGACAACACTGATATGTGAACGTAAACTTTGAACTTTCATATCCCGTAAGTCATGACCATCAATCATCACACGTCCATTCGTTGGATCATAAAAGCGACTAATCAGGTTCGCAATCGTTGATTTACCTGAACCCGTATGACCTACTAACGCGACGGTTGTGCCTGGTTTAATATCAAGCGATATGTCATGTAAAGCGATACGTTCATCATCGTAAGAAAAACGCACATGATCAAAAGTAATATGGCCGGTCATTTCATTAAATGGCTGGGCATCAATTTTTTCATCTACATTCGGTTGTTCATCGAGAAATTCAAAAATACGCTCAGATGATGCCATCGCTACTAAAAGTTGATTATAAATCTGACCTAACCGAGAAATCGGTTCCCAAAACATGCCGAGATAAAAGGCAAAGGATACAAAAATCCCAACGGAAATCGTTTCGTTAATAATCAAATGCGAACCGTAGGCGATTAAAATAACCGTACCAACCGCATTACTCATCTCGACAAACGGGCCAAAATAGGCACTTTTTTTCATTGCCAGACGCTCTTTTTCAAAGTTGTTCGCGTTCACACCATTAAAGTATTGCGTATTCTCTTCTTCTTGAATAAAGGACTGGGTAATACGAATACCTTGAATACTTTCATTTAAGTGTGAATTAAGACGTGATTTTTGTAGTCGAACATCTTGCCAACTACGTCTGATATTACGTCGTAGTTTCGTTGAAATGTAAAACATAATCGGTAAAATAACAAGTACCGCTAAGGCGAGTTGTGGACTTAAAAAGAATAAGATCGCCACAATCCCGACAAGCATCATCACATCCATTAATAAATTAATAATACCGTTTGTGAATAGTTCTTGAAGTGAATTCACATCATTTAAAATTCGCACAAGAATTGAACCGGCTGAACGGTTATCAAAAAAATTATGAGATAAGCGCTGAACGTGTGAAAACAATTCTTTTCTTAAATCATAAATCGTTTTTTGACCAAGTGTGTTGACAATTTTAATCCGGTAACGGTTGGCGATATAGTTCGCTAAGTATAAAACAGCAATCCCAATAATCAAATATGTCAACAATGTTGTATTACGATCCGCAATCGCTCTATCCACGACATAGTCACCAATCAAGATAGGCACAGTTAATCTTACAACCATATTCACAAGCATCGCTGCCATCGCCATCGGCACGAGTGTTTTCATGTAAGGTTTTAAATAATTTAATAACCGGGCCATCTGTTGCCAGTTAAATGGTTTTTCAACCGCTGATTCTTGCGGATAAAAAAAGCGTTTATTATAAGCACTGTCTGCTGAAATCTTCTTTGTTTTCGCCATAATCACTCACTCCTTTCCCTCTATAGTTCACCCATGATTTGTTTTTTATCTTGATATTGAATATCATAGATGCGTTGATATGGGCCACCATTATTTAATAAATCGTCATGGACACCACGTTCAACAATTTTACCGTCCTCAAGTACAAGAATCTCATCTGCATGTTTTAACGATGAAATACGATGGGCAATAATAAAGGTCGTTCGGTCCGCCATGACTTCTTTTAGCGCGCGCTGAATTTGAAACTCTGTTTCCATATCAACGGCTGAAGTCGCATCATCTAAGACGAGAATACTCGGGTTAATCAGCAAGGCTCGCGCAATTGAAATACGCTGGCGTTGTCCACCACTTAAGCCCATCCCGCGTTCACCAAGCATCGTATCATATCCTTTTGGCATCTCCATAATAAATTCATGCGCCTGAGCACGTTTAGCCGCTGCCACAATGTCATCCATTGAAACATCTGGATTACCATACGCAATATTTTCTTTGATCGTTGTTGAAAATAAGAACGGCTCTTGTAAAACAAAGCCAATATGGCGTCTTAACGCTTTTAAATCATAATCCGCGACATCTTTTCCATCAATATAGACATGGCCTTCAACGGGTTCATAAAAGCGAGTCATTAACTGGGTAATACTTGATTTCCCCGCCCCTGTTGAACCAATTAAACCAATCACTTTACCTTGCGGAACATGGAATGAGATATCTTTAAGCGCCGCATCATCATCCTCGGTATATTTAAGTGTCACATGATCAAACACAACATCTCCATTAATGTGAGCATCTTGTAAAGCTGTTTCTTTTGATGTGATCGATTCCTCCGCTTCTAAAATATCTAGTAAACGCTCACCAGCCGCTTTTGCCTGCGAGAATTGGTTTACAATAAAACCAAGGTGCATGAGTGGACCAATGATATAGTTAACTAAACTAAAGAAGGCCACCAATTCACCGAGTGAAAGTTGTTCGTTCATAACGAGCCAGCCACCAAAAATAAGTAACGAAATCATTGCTAAGTTCCCAATAAACTCCATAAACGGGAAATACTTTGCCCAAATCGAAGCCGTATTAATGTTGACTTCCTGATACTTTTTATTATCAGTTGTAAACCGGTCAATCTCAAAATCTTCTTTGGATAATGATTTAATCGTATTCATACCACTGACATTCTCTTGAATCCGTGTATTCAAATTACCCAGCGACTTACGAATCGACCGAAAAGCCGGGTGAACTTCAGCATCAAATTTTCTCACAACAATAATAAGAAACGGCATCACCGCCATCGTCACAAGTGCAAGTGGCACCGAGTAGTAAAACATCACGGCTAAACTCGTGAGCATTAAAAAGACGACCCGTATCAATTCTTTAAATCCCGCTGCTAAGAAAAACTTAAATCCTTCAACATCCATCGTTAAGCGCGACATTAAGTCTCCTGTTCTTGCATTATCATAATAAGTAAACGATAAACGCTGTAATTTCCGGTACAGGGCATCACGTAAGTGATACACTGAGGTGACACCAAATAAGTCTCCTAAGTACTGTTGGGTAAAGTTCGCCATCCCCTTCACAATCATTAAGACAATAAACCCAATCGATAACACGGGGATTAAGTCATAATCTTCAGCTAAAATAACATCATCAATTGTAATTTGTAGCACCATCGGATAAATAACAGTAATCGCTGTCACGATTAACACAAAAATAAGTGACAGTAAAAAATAGCGTTTATAAGGCCAATAAAAAGCTTTCAATTTTTTAAAAATATCCATAGGAATACCCTCCTCTTCTCTTTGTCTTTTACTAATATATCGGGTATCGAAATAAATTACTAGTAGTTTGCATTACTTTTTGTAAAAATCTAAAAAATCAGTCATAGGAATCAGACATTATTTTTCATTCATTAGACACACTGGGTGCGTGTTTTTCCTTTTACTATGTTTATCATCAAATTATTTCGGGTAAATAATTCAAGGAATCTTTAAGAAAAGGGGCACATTTATGTCAGTTGATTTTGAAGCTATGTTAGAAGTTGCACTAGGGATTGGGCTTAAGCTCATCCTCTTAATGATTGCGTATGCCATCATTAATCCTATTGGAAGGAAAATTATTTCAAAGATCCTTCACTCGTCTACCAACAAACAAAAAATATCAGAATCACGGGTCTTGACCCTTGAGAAATTATTAATCAATATTTATTCTTACCTATTGATTTTTATTTTCATTACGATGGTTTTCGGTGTGTTTGAATTAGAAATCGGCCCACTGATTGCCAGTGCTGGTGTCGTTGGTTTAGCTATCGGTTTTGGTGCTCAAGGGTTAGTAAGTGATGTGGTGACAGGTTTCTTCATTCTACTCGAGAAACAAATTGAAGTCGGTGAATATGTCACAACAGCTGGTTATGACGGGATTGTTGAAGAACTTGGTTTACGGACAACGCAGATCAGAAGTTTTGACGGTACCCTGAACTTTATACCAAACCGTCACCTAGAAGGCATAAGTAACCACTCACGTGGTACGATGCGTGCGCTTGTTGATATTGGGATCAGTTATAGTGATAACATTGATCATGCGATGCACGTCCTTCAAAACGTTTGTGATACATTTACGACGGATGAGCGTTTCGTTGATGGTCCACAAGTTATCGGGGTTCAAGCATTAGGGAGCTCAGACGTTGTTTTACGCGTGATAGGTCAAACACAAAACATGGAACAATGGCAATGTGAGCGCGATATGCGTAAAGCGATTAAAGAGGCCTTTGATCAAAACGGGATTGAAATTCCATTTCCCCAACAAGTCACACATATCGTAAAAGACGAGGCTTAAGCGGGTTATACGAAAAAAAACATAAGTGAAATTATACAAAATACAGACACGTTCGATAAGCTGATTTATTTTGTTTCTAAAACCATTAAAAGGATGAGCAACGGCTCATCCTTTTCGTTTGGCTAAATCACGAGTTAATCTCATTCATCTGTACTTCGTTTGGAATTTGTTGTAATTAAATCAAGCAATGTGCTGTGAACAACATCAACACCTACATGCAAAGCTTTTTCATCTGGATTCAGTTTCGCATGATGAAGCCCAAATTCAGAATCAACGCCTAACCAAAACATAAACCCAGGTAACTCTTTCAGGAAATAACCAAAGTCTTCTCCAGTCATCGCTTCTTGTGCTTCTAAGTATATGTAACCACTCGATTGAACGGTTTGTTTAAACGCATTAACAAAATCTTCATCGTTATACACACCATAATAATTTGAACCATAATCAATCTCAATCTCACAATGGTGACTGATTTCAAATGCACGGGCAAATGCTTCGATTTCTGTTTTTATCGTTTGAATAGTCTTTGGATCGGTTGTTCGAATTGTCCCTTCTAATCGTGCTGTCTCTGCGATAATATTTTGCACAGTTCCGGCGGTCATTTTCCCAATCGTTAGCACGGCTCCTTCAATAGGATTCGTACGTCGTGACACGATTTGTTGAACATTAACAAGAAAAGTACTAGCGGCTACTGCCATGTCATGTGTGAGATGCGGGTAGGCCGCATGCCCGCCTTTACCTTTAAAGTCAATAAACAGTTCACTCGTATTGGCAAACAACAGACCAGGTTTCGTTGAAACGGTCCCGACCGGTAATTCTGGCGCAATATGCAAACTGAAAATCTCATCTACTTTAAGTGCCTTAAATTCCGGTGTATTTAAAATCGGTTCCGCCCCGCCTGGCCCTTCTTCTGCTGGCTGAAAAATAAACACCACGTTATCTCGGACAGGCTCTGCCATAATTTTTTCTAATACCCCTAAGGCAATTGTCATATGAAAATCATGACCACATGCATGCATGTATCCTTCGTGCGTAGAGTGGTATGCTAAACCTGTCTGTTCATCAATCGGCAAACCATCCATATCGGCCCGATAAGCCACCGTTTTTTGTGGATCCGTGCCTGTAACTTTCACAAATAGACCCGTCTGCCACCTTATAATTTCTACTCGGTCTGTTTTCATCGCTTCAATCTGATCAAGCAAAAATTGTTGTGTTTTTACTTCCTTAAATCCTTGTTCTGGGATTTGGTGCAGTGCTTGTCGAACGTTATGTAAATCCACAATTCTTTCCTCCTATCAATCACTTTAATGGTTTATTCACGCTTAAATTTGTTTACGATATGTAACGGAAAAAAGCAGGAGTTGCCTCCTGCTTTTTATCTCCATCATCATTTAACTATTAGTCATTTAATTTACGCAAGGCTTGCATAATTTCTGTTTTCACTTTTGTTTTATCATCAATTTCTTTTAAGACACGTGCTGGTGTACCACCGACAACGGTATTGGCCGGTACGTCTTTTGTAACAATGGCACCCGCAGCAACAACAGCGCCTTCACCAATTCTGACACCCTCTAGTACAACCGCATTCGCACCAATGACGACACCGTCTTCAACAACAACAGGCTCTGCTGATGGTGGCTCAATGACACCAGCTAAAACAGCACCTGCCCCAACGTGACAATTCTTACCGACCGTTGCACGACCACCAAGTGTTGCGTTCATATCAATCATTGTACCTTCGCCAATGACGGAACCGATGTTAATGACAGCGCCCATCATAATAACCGCTCCGTCACCAATCTCAACTTGGTCACGAATAATTGCGCCTGGTTCAATCCGGGCATTAAATTTTTTGAAATCAACCATTGGAATCGCTGAATGACGTCGATCGTTCTCTACAACGTAATCACTGATTTTGTCTTCATTTGCCTCTAAGTCCTGCTTCACTATATCCCATTCCCCGAACAAAACACCTGTTTTAGATTCAACAAAAGCCTGTACCCCTTCAGAAAATGCGACTGTATCTAATGCATCACCTTTAACATAAACCTTCACTGGTGTTGCTTTTTTACTTTCGGAAATAAAGCGAATAATTTCTTCTGCATTCATTTTGTTCATAATTTCTCCCCCTCTAGTTTCACTAGTGTTACTTTACCAAAAAACGATTTGGTTTGACAAGTCTATTTTTTGAAAACTCACACATCTTTAAACAATGCCTTGTTGACGTGGATGTATTTGTTCATTTCTTTTAGTACTGCACGTCTTGTTAGGATACCATCAAAGTCGCCTTGTTTATTCACAACCGCAATATAAGGATGATCAATCAAATATTTTAAACAACGCAAGAAATGTTCCGACGGCAAGACCATTGGGATATTTGTATCCATTACTTCATTAACTGTTACGTCTGATAATCGTTCCATTTCAAACCGTTCAATACCTAAAATCTCATTTAATATGACATTTTTACTAATAATGCCGTGAAATTGATAATGCATATCTAACACTGGCACAGATGAATAACCGGATTTCACTAAAATAAGTAACGCATGTTCCAGTGGGTTATTAATTTGAACATGGGCGACCTTTTCTGATGATACCATCAATGATTCTGCTGTTAATTGTAATAATGGTAAAGCTTTAACTAAGCTCACAGCTTACAACTCCTTTAACTCACTAATCACTCACATCTTTTAGTGTATCATAATCACGCGAAAATAAGAAACAAAGTCATCTAGGATTTTCACCGAATTTTAGACAAAATTCTTCTAGAAGAATTGACAAAAGAATCAAACAAATCATAGTTTTTCCTACTATTTCATGGTAGAATAAAAACCAAGCATTCATTGAAGTCAACACTATCATTATGACAAAGGGGGCCTGGCTTATATGAAACCATCAGTCAATGACGTTGCCCAAGCACTCTTCGTCATTAATCGTCATGCCAAAACTGCCATCGATCCAAAAGAACTTTATGGATTAAAAAAACAAACCATTGATCAATTATTAAAGACAAATCAAGCAAAAAAAATGGGTCTACAATATTCAAAACGTCCAAAACTCTCCCGTCAACACTCCACATTACTTGTAAAAGTAGGCCAATATTTCTTTCATATACCACCTACGAAACAAGATTTTAAAACGTTTGAGCACCTCGGTGAGTTAGATCAAAATTATCGCAATCCACAAGTAAGAATGTCTTTAAAACAAGCCAAGCGCATCCTTAACAATTACTTAGGCATTAAAGAACCATCACAACCCTCTAAGAAAAAATCTTCTTATATGCCCTCCTTACTCGGGCGGTGGAATTATGCCTATCACAAACAAGATAAACGTTAAACGTTACGAGAATAACATTTGTGATGATTATACATCACGAGAAAGGTCGATGTTTTATGCCTAAATCTATTAATTCAGCTGTTGAATCTATTGAGTTATCTGGTATTCGAAAATTTTTTAACCTCGTACAAGATAAAGAAGATATCTTATCATTAACGATCGGTCAACCTGACTTCACGACACCTGAATCAGTTAAACAAGCAGCAAAAGAGGCACTCGATGCCAATAAAACAACGTATACACAAAATCAAGGTCTATTTGAACTACGTGACAAAGTCAGTCAGTACATAAATGACACTTACAACACCAAATGGACACCACACCAAGTACTTGTGACGGTTGGGGCATCTCAAGCGATAGATATTGCCCTAAGAACATTACTCGTCCCAGGTGATGAAGTGATCTTACCTTCACCGATCTATCCAGGGTACGAACCCCTTGTCAGATTACAACGCGCATCCGTTGTTGAAGTAGATACCACGCCAACCGATTTTAAATTAACGGCTGAGGCGCTTGAGGCAGCCATTACCGATAAAACAAAAGTCGTGATCTTACCCTATCCTTCAAATCCAACCGGTGTAACGTTAACAAAAGAAGAGCTCACTCAGATTAAAGACGTCATCATTAAACACGACCTCTATCTTATTACCGATGAAATTTACAGCACCATTGCTTTTGATACACCACATGTATCAATGGCAATTTTCGAAGAATTATCTGAGCAATTAATTGTCATCAATGGGCTTTCAAAATCCCATGCGATGACCGGTTTTCGGATTGGGTTCTTATTTGGTCCGCTCAACTTAATGGATCAATTTACAAAAGTATTGCAGTACAATGTTTCCTGTGCAACATCAACAAGTCAATACGCCGCTTTAAATGCTGTAACAGAAGCAAAAGATGCTCCGTTAAAAATGCGTGAGGCTTATCTGGACAGAAGAGACTATGTCTACGAGCGATTAACTGCCATGGGACTTGAAGTCGTTAAACCCGGTGGCGCTTTTTATTTTATGTTTAAACTCAATGATCCCCGCCCATCATTCGATTTAGCACTTGACTTAGTCGAGAAGGCACGTGTTGCTTTTGTGCCTGGTTCTAGCTTCGGTCGTTACGGAGAAGGCTACTTGCGTCTTTCTTATGCGTATAGTTTAGAAACTTTAAAAGAAGGACTCGACCGATTGGAACAGTACATTTTACAACAATGAAAAAGACACACCGCACAATTATTCGTCATTGTGTGGTGTGTCTTATATTTATCGTTTTATAGCAAGAAGACACCTTCCTCAAACATTCGTGAGAATGTTAGGTGGGGGTAGTTCAATCATTTATATTTGTTTACTTAATTTTTTTTGATAATCATTAAGTAACAGATCAAGTTCCATGCTGATTTTAATTGCTTCCTCGTGATTCATTCCCTTTTCATTTGCGACAAGAATCATTTGTTCACGTGTTTCAGTGATTTGTTTCAATAATTTTTCAAGGCACATGTGACTTCCCCTTTTCATTTACATATGTCTCTATCTAATTCTAAAATCTTTTTTGTTTGATATGATATATCCGTTTATTTTAGCACATAATTAACATGGGTAACATATTCAACCCGGTTTTTTTATGATATGATGAAAAAGATACAAAAAACGTGTCAACGAAAGCAGGAAAGGGACTTTTAGCATGACAAAACCTCATTTTACGAAAAAACAACGCATTGTCTTGAGCGTTTTGACGTTCTTTTTTATAGGGTTATTTATTCATCTGTTTATTTTTAGAACAGCGATTGTTGATGGCCACAGTATGGCTCCAACGGTCAACAATCAACAGACCATTATGTATAATCGTTTAAGCTACTTGTTTGACTCGCCCCATCGGGGGGATGTTGTCGTGATTAAGCGTGATGAACAAACCTATATTAAACGCATCATTGGTCTACCTACCGAGACTTTAAGTTATCAAGACCAACAGTTATATATAGACGAAATTCCGTATCGTCAAACCTTTATTACGAACGAAAGAAGTTATTGGACGCATAATATTAAACCTACCTATATTCCCGATAGTTATTATTACGTCATGGGTGATAATCGCCGAAATAGTCGCGATAGCCGTAATTCACTCGGATTGATATCAAAAGAAAATATCATTGGCCGAGCTGAAATTATTATCTATCCATTTGATGAATGGCAAGTTATTTATTAATGAAAGAAGTGATCATATGGGGTATTGTCCTAAGTGTGGGGCAAATGTGCATGATGATGAATTATTTTGTGTCGCCTGTGGTACAAAGTTACCCACTGACCGACATTTAAGGTTCCAACCTAAAAAGTTAACAAAAAAGACCTGGCTACTTCCGCTTGTAAGTCTCCTACTCATAAGTTTTGCCTTTTTAGGAATCAAGTGGCTACACCAACAGAGAATAAATGAAGCAACAGAGATATTCGACCGAGCAACGGAGGCCTTTTACGAAGCAGATTATGAGAAAAGCTTAACTTTAACTGAAGAAGCTGTCTCCATTTACCCTGCCTTCCAAGCAGCTGAAGATTTAAATAAACTACTGCGTCTGTATCTCAATGACAAAGATATCGATCACACCTTACCTTATCAGGAAAAGTTAGAAAAGCTCCACGACTTACAGATTACTTTAGACGATTATTCAGGTGAAGCCCTTGATCGATTCGTTATGGAAATCAAACAAACACAAGAACAACTGCAGCTAGAACAAATTGATGCGCGTCTTTCAGATGATCTTTCTATTCAAGATTTACAAGCATTGGTATGGGAAATCGACGCAATCCATTCGACCGAGGCATTATTATTAAAGCAACAATTAAGAGAGCGACTGTCTTCATCTATTGCCAGTCTCGCGAATAGTTACTTAGCTGACAATCAATTTAATGATGCGATGGAACTCGTTGAGAATGGCCTCTATTATCTTCCAGAAGACCCACGTCTCTTAAGTTTAAAAGAGACGATTAATTTAGCGCAAAATCAATTTGTGACATTACTCGAAGAACGTATGCAAAAGGCGTATCAATCCTATGAAGAAGAAGTTGCCTTTAACCAATCACAAGCTGTAAATGTGTCGGAGCTCTCCTTAACGGAAACATCCTCACAACAACTAAAAGTAAAAGGTATGGTAAAGAGCGAAGCAACTGTGCCTATCTACCATATTGAAGTCACCTTCGAGTTGCTGGATGAGTCAAACAACGTCATTGATACCCGTACGACGTTTGTCTATCCAGATGTCCTCTATCCCTATGATGAAGGGCAGTTAGATTATATTTTTTTAGACAATCAATTTAATGATGAGGCTGTCGATGTGAAAATCGCCCGTGTCTCTTGGTTACTGAATGAGGAGGAACCGTCATGACATTTATTCAAAAACACTTCTCACTTCTTTTAACTATCGTCATTTTCTTAGTTGGTACAGTCTTTTTATATCGCACGTATCAGCAAACTTTAGATACGCCTCTTGAAACAGAACCTGTCGTCACGTATGAACCGGCGAATAACCGTAGTCAAACGTTACAACAAATTATTCATGAGGCACAGAAGAATGTCGTGAAAATCTCGGTTGAAACACCGGCATCGACAAGAGTTGGTTCAGGCTTTCTTTATAACAATCAAGGTGATATCATCACAAACGCCCATGTGATTGAAGGTGCCTCTGTTGTCGAGGTGACCTTATCTACGACTGAAACCTATCCCGCTGCCATTGTTGGGATGAGCAAAGAAAAAGATATTGCCGTGATCCGGGTGCCACAGCTGATTAATCAGCGTCCTATGTCAATTGATACAACACAGTCGATTGATATTGGGACCGATATCCTTGCGCTCGGCAGCCCGCTCGGTTATCAAAATTCCGTTTCTGTTGGGATTATCTCTGGTACGAATCGTAGCTTTGATATCGATGGTTACTCCTATGATGAAGTCTATCAGATTTCCTCCACTATTACTCATGGTAATAGTGGTGGGCCACTGATTGATCAAACGACAGGTAAGGTCATTGGGATTAATTCAGCAGGTATTAGTGATACAGATATCGGGTTTAGCATTCCGATTAAAGATGTGATCGATGACGTGACCGATTGGTCGGCTAACACATCAAACGAAGCGCTCACCTTCCCATCAACGATTCACAATCAACAGACATCCATTGACCAGTACAAAGAGGATAGTTATTATCTTGTCCAATATTTTATTGATAGCTTAGCCATTCATGATTATATCAATGCTTACGCATTATTGGGAAGCAGCTATCAAAGCGACCGTAATTATACTGATTTTAGAGAACATTATGTTTCCTTGAAATCCATTGACCTCATCGAACAGCAACAGGCCTCTGTTGAAGAAGACCAGTGGGTATTTAACGTATTAGTAGAAGAACACCGGGCCGAACAGGAACCAGAGACACGTTCTTATACGTTTAAGATTGGCCTTGAAAACGATCAGCTGAAAATTATTTCCTATACAACTAATCATGATGAAGCATAGGTTTCTTTCCTATCTCACCATGATTAGTTTTTTTTCGTCTATTTTTATCTGACCATTCATTTTTGAAGTGATTACCGTTATACTAAGAATAGTCACAGATTGAATGGAGTGGACCATAGTGCGACAGCTAACCTTTATTTTTGCGATTGTGATTAGTCTTATCACGGTACTTTCCGGTTGTAGAGACAATCCACCGATCGTAGTTGAAGAACAAACAGAAACGATTGACCAAGAAGAAGCAAGTCTTATCGAAGAAACCGTGAAAGATGAAACGGTAGAAATCATTGAGTTTCAATTAAAAGAAGAAATTGTTAAAATAAGCTTAGCCGATATCCCAATCATCGATCATTACTTGGCACAACATCAAAATAAAATGCATGCGATTGAGCAGATGACACTTTCTCCTATCGGACTAACAGACAAAACATTATATATCCTCACCTTTGCGAAAAAGGAAGCGACCGGCAGCTATCTTTTAATTGACACGGAGAAACAAATATCCACTCTGATTGCTGACCAAGTCAAGTTAGACCGTTATTATTTATTAAATGAAACGACCCTTTTATTTAACTTTAGTGAACCTATTCATGATTTGAATCTTAACCGGCATCAATTGTTGGCCTACAATACAGACAAATTAAACCAATTGCCACTAGAGGTCACATCAGACAGTGTAAACGCCCGTGCTTTACAAACATTTACTTGGCCATTTTTAGACGTTGTTATGCACGATGACAACCTCATCCACGTAACTTTACCAGATTTAATCGAACCGACAGTCGATGCGCTAACCACTTGGAAATCGCTTGATGACGCTCCTACTCAAATGGTTGACGTGACCATCGACTGATTTTAAAATAACATTTATGAAGGAGACTTAAGTTATGAATCCTACCATTGATACAATATTAAATCACCGCTCTATTAGAAAGTTTACGTCAGAACCATTAACACAAGCACACTTAGATCTCATCATTGATGCGGCAAGAAGTAGTTCCACCTCGAGTTATTTAATGGCCTACACCATGATTGGTGTCACGGACCCTGAGAAAAAGGCAGCGTTAGCATCTATCTCCAATCAACCCTATATTAAAGATAACGGCCACTTCGTCTTATTCTGCGGCGACTATCATCGTCACATGCTTAAGGCAAATGAAGAAGATAAAGAAGCAATGGCATATAACGTTCAAAGTACAGAGTATTTTATGATTGCGACCATCGATGCGACCATTGCGGCCCAAAATATGACCATCGCAGCTGAATCGCTCGGTATTGGTGCGTGCTACATCGGTAGTATTAAACGCGATCTCGACTTAGTCAATGACTTATTCGATTTACCTGAACATGTCGTACCCCTTTTTGGTTTAGCATTAGGTTATCCTGATGAAAAGCAAGAAATTAAACCGAAGTTACCAAAAGAAGCCGTCTATTTTGAGAATACTTACAAAGACAATGACGCGCATAAGGCCGCACTTGAACAATTCGATGAAACAATCGAAACATATTATCGTACCCGTACGACAAACAAGCGGGAAGATTCATGGACAAAACAAATGGTCAACATGTTGCATAACCGGCGGAATGATCGCCTCACACCTTTTGTGAAAGAGAAAAAATTTAATAATCGTTAGTCACTTGATTAACACAACTTGGGATCTATTTCGGTCTCAGTTGTGTTTTTTATCGTCCTTTTTCATACATAATTTTTAAATCTTGTGGCAAATTAAGTGTACTTTTAAAAAAGCAGGTGAAGAAATATGCGTGTGCTCTGTCTTTGTCTCTATCCTGATTGTTCTAACAAGTTGTGCCGCTTCAAAAGACACGGCGTTTGATACGTCACTTAAACAACAATACAAAGAGCTTGATACCGTTGAAAGTGTGGTTACTGATGATGTCATCTATGTTGCGATGATTGTGACACCACTGAAACAATTTTCAGAACAAAAGATTGCGGAAAGGATCAAGAAGGACCTACAAAGAACATATCCAACAAAAGACGTCTACACCTCGTCCGATATGAAAGCGGTTATAGAAGTAAGGCGCTTAGAGCTGCCGTTAACAACTGACGCACTTGAACAATTAAAATCTTACGATCAATCCCTTCAAAAGGAGGAGGAATCATGAACAATAAACAGCTCCACACGATCGCACTAAAGCATAATCCTCCGCGACCACTCGTTTAAAACTGTCTGATGAGCTTTCTCTTCGGTGGGAGTATTTGTGCATTTGGTCAATGCATCAGTTTATTTTATCTGTATTTTTTTGATTTCTCTGAAGAAACGGTTGGTGACCCGACAGTGGCGACATTAATTCTCATAACAATGTTTCTAACAGGGTTTGGCGTTTATGATAAGATTGCCCAAGTGGCTGGAGCAGGCACGATGGTACCTGTGACCGGATTTGGTAACGCCGTTATTTCGAGTGCGATTGAACATAAGAGCGAAGGCTATGTGATTGGTGTTGGAGGTAATATGTTTAAGCTTGCAGGCAGTGTCATTGTTTTTGGTGTATTTGCGAGTTTTGTTGTAGCCTTGATAAAACTTTTATTGATGTAAAGGAGACGATTATGCTTATAGGGACACGTAGTTTTCAATTTGATACACCCGCTGTTATTGTTGACCAGCATACGATGGCTGGACCACTCGAAAAACAAGGCCACCTAACAGCTTTTGTTGATCAATTCATTTCCGATTTATATGATCATGAAAAAACATATGACTTATGCTACAACAAATTAATTAGGCAAACCATTCAGACATTAACGATGCGTCATCCTCACACGACCTATGTCTTTACTGGTGATTTGATTAATCAATCGACACCGACTCATTATGGCTTAATGGACACCCAGCTTGTCCCAATGACTTATGATCATGCCTGTGCCAGTTTTGGTTTATCTTTAGCCAATGGTGCACTGATGTTGCAAGAAGGGCATAAACAAGTGATTGCCGGTGCCATGAGTCACTTTGCAGCCGTTGAGAAACAATTTCGCTTCCCGAATGAATACGGCCAACAAAAGCCACCATCCAGTCAAACGACGGTCACCGGGGGTGGCTTCTGTGTTTTAGCTACTGAAGGTAACGGACCAAAAATAACATACGCAACGTTAGGGCATATATATAATGCTGGATTTAAAGATCCTTATAATATGGGCGAGGCAATGGCTCCCGCCTGCTTTGATACACTGCTTACGCATTTTGATGACTGCAAGGTGACACCAGCGGATTATGATTACATTATTACCGGTGATCTTGGCGCTGTCGGACAAGCAATTTTATTTGATTTATTAGTCGATCACGGTTATAAAGTCAAACGTGAACAGCTGATTGATGCCGGTTGTGAAATATTTAATAAAAACCAATCGGTGATGAGTGGGGGAAGTGGCGCGGGGTGTTTGAGTTTATTTTTACTGAGTAAAGGCATGAAACAATTGTTTAGGCAGTCGATGAAAGTACTCGTGATCGCGACCGGCGCCCTTCATTCACCCGTGGCGTTACTTCAAACACCCGTCATTCCGACCATTGCTCATCTTGTTGTTATTGAAACTTAAAGTGAAAGGGTGACAGTCATGTTTATGTCCATAATTGTTAGCTTTGTCGTAGGCGGGCTTATTTGTGTTGGCGGACAATTGATTATTGATGTTTTTAAACAGACACCTGCCTTTATGCTGAGCTTATTTGTCGTCATTGGCAGTATTCTAGATGGATTGGGTTTATACGAACCATTCATCGACTTTGCTGGTGCCGGTGCCACGGTCCCGATTACATCATTCGGAAACGCTCTCGTCCACGGTGCTTTAGCTGAAGCGGAACAATCCGGGATCATTGGGGTTGTGATTGGTATGTTCCAACTGACAAGCGCAGGCATCACATCAGCGATTGTCTTTGGAATGATTGGCGCGTTGCTTTTAAAGCCGAAAAGCTAACCTTATTTAAAGACACATGTAAAAAAAAGAATCAAGGAAACAGAAGGCGCATCAGTCATAGCTACTGATGCACCTCGTTATCCATCGTTCATTTTACAACACTACCTACTTATTCATCACCAAACGCAATCGCAATCTTACCAAGGTGTTTGGACGCTTTTAAATGGTTAAAAGCTAGGTTGTAATCATTGTAACTGAAAATCGTATCAACGATAGGATGAATATCTTTTTCTTCAATAAAAGTTAGCATGGCGCGTAATTCTTCTCGACTTCCCATCGTCGAACCGAGAATCGTTTGTTGGTTATAAAAGAACTGTCTGACGTTAAATGACACAACATCATCGGTAGTAGCGCCAAAAGTGACAAGGCGCCCACCTTTTTTTATTACCGCTAATGATCGATCAAAGGTTTTCTCACCAATACTATCAATGACACAATCAATCGTTTCATCACGAAGCGCCTCTTGCCAATCATCCTGCGTTAACAACGTCACATCTGCACCGAGTGCTTTTAATTGCGCTAATTTATCTTTGTCTCGTGATGTCGTCACTACGCGTGCGCCAATCGCTTTACTAAAGGCAATGATATAGGTACTTACGCCACTTGAGCCTCCTGGAATAAACACCGTTTCATTTGATTTTAATTGTCCTTTTGTAAAGACGGCCCGGTAAGCCGTCAAGGCTGATAGTGCTAACACACCCGCTTCTACATTAGTTAAATGGGTTGGTTTACGTTCAAAGTAAGCTTCATCTTGAATGTAGTACTCACGAAACGTCCCGTGATGCGGGTAACCAACAATTTCTAACGTGTCTGGTGACGCGATAGTACAATCATGCCAATATAACCCTGGATTAACGATCACCGTCTCCCCTATTTTAAATCTCGTGACCGCGTCTCCTACCCTTGTAACAATACCAACCCCATCAGACCCAAGGGTAACTGGGGGTGTTTCCTCACCACGCCGCGATCTAATCATTAAATCACGACGATTCAGTCCGGCATACAAAATTTTCACTTCAATTTCATGACCTGTTGGCTTGTTGCCTTCTACTTCCATCAGCATCGTTTCTTTATTCGCATCAACAATTGCTTTCATACATTATCCCTTCCCTTTCACTTTAAATTAATGATCATTCTAAATGATTTATAACTGATTCAGACAAACCTTTTGCATTATGCTCCCGTATCTTTCATACTAGTCATGTGGAGGCGATAATATTGATACATGCATTAACAACACATATAACAACAAGACACATCATTGATAATCAAATCACCATTCAAAAAGAACACGATACACTTGAGTTAACGGCGCGTGGCGTCCAATCGGCTGTATCTTTTTACCCTTATACAAAAATTTTTGATGTCAGTACACGACGCATGACCAAGCATACCTTTGCGCTTTATATCCATACC
>JBNJFJ010000001.1:50278-86322 GCA_051746745.1 Bacillota bacterium
GGCGTCCAATCGGCTGTATCTTTTTACCCTTATACAAAAATTTTTGATGTCAGTACACGACGCATGACCAAGCATACCTTTGCGCTTTATATCCATACCGATGAAGGTGTAAAAACATTCCTAGCTGAACATGATCCTTCAGCTTTCACCAAGACGCTCAAACAAAAACTAACCCATTAACGCCATCAACTAATTATATAGTAGAAACTCGTCTTATTCTAATGGCTCTCCATTCTCGATGGCTTGTTTTAAGCGCTGTTGCATCTCACCTATCCCCTTCGTTCCAAGGAGTGGATAGCGGTCATCCTTTGTGATTCCCCCCAGCTTTTCAATGACGCGTTGATGTTTTTTACCCGTTAAGATAAGGGCACGGTCATACTGATCTAAGCCTTGATTGTGTATTTGTTGTTTTAATACGTGTGTCGAAATGACATCTGCCCCTTCCATTCCAAATGTGATATCATAATCTTCGTTTATCATCTCATTTTTAGAACAAAACCCATGCTTACCTGACAAAATAACCCATTCATCAGTAAAAATTTCTGCATATTGACGGGTAAGACGGTGCAGTGTACCGATATAGACATCCGCCACTTTCATTGGCCCCACATCTGGTGTCTTGTCCCAAATTTTCTTCTTACCACATGGAAGAACCGCGAGAACTCGCATGTTTCCTCCCCCTCTCCTTTACATAGTACGTGATTCTATTGTAACGAATTAAAATGTGATTGCAATATCCGACCACGCGTTAAACCGCTTACAAATTAGATTATTTTCAAATGTAATAAAAATCAGAAAATTTTAATAAAACCTGTTGATTATTTTTTAAAATGATTGTATGATTGCAAACAACATATAAAATTTTTAATTTTTCAGTCAACAGTCGATGAAGAATTTTCTGAATAATCATTTTTCATCAGGCGTGTGATGAAGTAAGGAGCGAAACATATGCGTAGTGACATGATCAAAAAAGGTTTAGACCGAGCTCCCCATCGTAGTTTATTACACGCGACAGGGGTTAAAACAAAAGATTTAGGCAAACCCTTTATCGGCGTTTGCAACTCATATATAGATATTATCCCAGGCCATATGCATTTAAATAAATTTGCAGAAGTCGTAAAAGAAGCGATTAGAGAAGCTGGTGGGATTCCTTTTGAGTTCAACACCATCGGTGTTGACGATGGAATCGCGATGGGACACATTGGGATGCGTTATTCCCTACCAAGTCGAGAAATTATTGCTGATTCAGCCGAAACCGTGATCAATGCTCACTGGTTTGATGGTGTGTTCTACATCCCAAACTGTGACAAGATTACACCAGGTATGTTGATGGCAGCTGTTCGGACCAATGTTCCGGCAGTCTTTGTCTCTGGTGGCCCAATGGAAGGTGGCGTCTCACCTACTGGAGACACCCTAACGTTAAGTTCTATGTTTGAAGGTGTTGGTGCTGTTCAATCAGGTAAGATGACAGAAGATGAATTGACAGAACTTGAAACACTCGCATGTCCGACATGCGGTTCTTGTTCAGGAATGTTTACTGCCAACTCAATGAACTCATTAATGGAGATGCTTGGTTTAGCTCTTCCGGAAAACGGCACAATCTTGGCCACATCACCTGAACGTCATCGTCTCATTAAAGATGCGGCGAAGCACTTGATGAATCTCATTGAAAAAGATATTAAACCACGTGATATTGTCACAAAAGATGCGATTGATGACGCTTTTGCTTTAGATATGGCGATGGGTGGTTCAACAAATACCGTCCTGCACACGTTAGCGATTGCGCATGAAGCGGGCATTGATTACGATCTTGAACGCATCAATGAAGTGGCTAAACGCATTCCTTATTTAGCAAAAATTGCACCGGCTTCAGATGTGACCATGCATGATGTTCACTTAGCTGGTGGTGTACCCGCCGTTATTAATGAACTCTGTAAGATTCCAGGTGCACTGAATAAAGACCGCATTACCGTTACCGGTAAATCGGTCTATGAAAACGTCAAAGATCATCCGATTAAGAATCCTAATGTGATTCGTCCATTGGATAATCCATATAGCTCAGTCGGTGGTTTATCGATTCTCTTTGGTAACATTGCACCAAACGGTGCGGTCATCAAGGTGGGCGCCGTTGATCCATCAATCAAAGTCTTTAAAGGCCGCGCGGTTGTCTTTAACTCACAAGACGAAGCACTTGAAGGTATTGCGGATGGTACCGTTGATAAAGGCGACGTTGTCGTCATTCTGTATGAAGGACCTAAAGGTGGGCCAGGGATGCCTGAAATGCTTGCACCAACGGCTGCGATTGCTGGTCGAGAGCTTGGTAAAGATGTTGCCCTCATTACTGATGGTCGCTTCTCTGGTGCCTCTCGTGGTATCTCGATTGGACATATTTCACCAGAAGCCCAAGAAGGTGGTCCAGTTGGATTAATTAAAACGGACGATACGATTATTATTGACTTACCAAATCGTACCCTTAACCTTGATATTAGTGATGAAGAATTAGCTGAACGTCAAGCTGCTTTTGAAATTCCTGAACCGAAAATCACATCAGGCTACTTAGCCAAATACGCAAAACTTGTCACCTCTGCTAATACCGGTGGCGTCATGAAAATATAACAAAACGATGATTAGAAAAAAGAGTGCGCATGAGTATATTCACAGAGAGCCGGGGTTGCTGGAAGCCCGGAAATATACGCTCACTCGACATCCTCTAGGAGTGTTAAGTTGAATTCACTTAGATAGTAGACTTAACCGGGTCCACTCGATGGGACCCGTTATCAAAAGAGAGAATACTTGTTTCTCTCATGAGGTCAATACAACCGTGTTGATAAATCAGGGTGGTACCGTGAAAAGCAAAGATCTTTTCTCCCTTGTAATTCTGCTAGTAGGTAGATTATGACGTGAGAAAAGGTCTTTTTTCTATACTTTAAAACTTTATTCATTTTACATTAGGAGGGTATAACATGGCGATGACAAAACATCAAGACAGAAATGAACCTGCACATATGCCGAAAACGGGTGCTGATTTGTTAATCGAGGCACTAATCGAACAAAATGTTGATACGTTGTTTGGCTATCCAGGTGGCGCTGTCTTACCAATCTTTGATGCACTTTATAAAAAGAAAGAACATTTTAATCAAGTGTTAGCGCGACACGAACAAGGCTCGATTCATGCAGCTGAAGGTTATGCAAGAGTATCTGGTAAGCCTGGTGTCGTCATTGGGACCTCTGGTCCTGGTGCCACGAACTTGGTGACAGGTATAACCGATGCGATGCTTGACTCATTACCACTTGTCGTTTTCACAGGACAAGTAAACCAATCTGTGATCGGCACAGATGCTTTTCAAGAAGCTGATGTGATTGGGATTACAACCCCTATCACGAAACACAATTATCAAGTACGTAAAATTAGCGATCTCCCGCGTATCATAAAAGAAGCGTTCCACATCGCTACAACCGGTCGGCCGGGTCCTGTTGTGATTGATATTCCAAAGGATGTTCAAGCTAATCCATGTGAAGATAGTTATGATTCAAGTTATGACTTACCAGGGTATCAACCGACGATTAAACCGAATCCACTTCAAATTAAGAAATTAAAAGAAGCGCTCGACCAAGCATCCAGTCCCGTTATTCTAGCAGGTGCAGGTGTTCAATTTGCGAAAGCCACAAAAGAACTCATTGAATTTGCGGAAACACACCAAATTCCAGTCGTTAATACTCTACTTGGCCTCGGCACATTCCCTGGTGAACATGAACTCTCACTTGGTATGGGTGGCATGCACGGCACGTATGCATCGAACATGGCCTTGTATGAAACAGATTTACTCATCAATATTGGCTCGCGTTTTGATGACCGATTGACAGGTAATCTGGATCATTTCGCCCCATCGGCGATCGTGGCCCATATTGACATCGACCCGGCTGAGATTGGTAAAAACATTAATACGCACATCCCCATCGTTGGAGATGCAAAAGAAGCCTTATATGAAATGAAAAAACAAATTAAAACGACACCTGACTTTAGTGAATGGCTAGAAACGTGTCAACAAAATAAAGCAGACTACCCTTTGTGGTTTAAAAAACCGGAACAAGATATGGTCGGTCAATGGGTTATTTCGGAAGTGTATAAAGCTTCAAAAGGTGAAGCGATTGTGGCAACAGATGTTGGCCAACACCAAATGTGGTCAGCACAGTATTATAAATTCAATCAACCGAATCGTTGGGTAACAAGTGGTGGTTTAGGAACAATGGGCTTCGGCTTCCCTGCTTCGATTGGTGCTCAACTTGCCAAGCCAGATGATTTAGTTGTTGCGATTGTCGGTGACGGTGGCTTCCAGATGACACTGCAAGAATTATCAATTCTTCAAGAGCGTCGCCTACCGGTAAAAATAATTATTGTTAATAATGCGGCACTTGGTATGGTGAGACAATGGCAAGAAAAGTTCTACTCTGAACGCTATTCTGAATCGATTTTCAGTATTCAACCAGATTTCGTGAAGTTAGCGACAGCTTACGAAATTAAAGGTGTAAAAATTGAGTCACAAGCTGATTTTGCCGCTCAAATAAAAGAGCTACTAGAAACCGACGGTCCCGTCTTAATTGACGCTCGTGTCTTGCAACAAGAAAATGTGTACCCAATGATTGCTCCAGGCAAAGGACTACATGAAATGATAGGAGTGAAACCATGAAACGTATCATTACCGCCAAAGTTAAAAACCGTAGTGGTGTCTTAAATCGAATTACCGGCTTACTCCAACGTCGTCAGTTTAATATCGAAAGTATTTCAGTCGGCCGCACTGAGCATGAGGAAATGTCACGCATTACCTTTGTTGTTGATGTTGAAGATTTCCAAAAGCTTGAGCAAGTCACAAAACAACTCAATAAACAAATCGATGTGATTAAAGTGTCTGACATTACCGATAAAGCGATTGTCGCGCGTGAGCTTGCACTCATTAAGATTCAAAGCAACCCGCAATTACGACATGAAATCCAGAGTATTATCGATCCCTTTAGAGCAACCGTCATTGACGTATCAAAAGATACGATTTCAATTCAAGTGACAGGTAAACAAGAAAAGGTTGAAGCACTGATTGAGTTACTCAGACCATATGGTATTAAAGACATTGCTCGTACTGGCCTTACCGCCTTCTTACGTGGGCAACAACCGTCTAGTTCAGACCAATCAAGCTTTAGTCTCTTGCATTAACACGCATTTACTAGCTTTATTTAAAGTTTTACCGGGGAGAACCTCCCCCCTACCCTATTGTTAAATGCATTGACATTTACACATATAAAAATATAAATGGACAAATTGAAAGGAAGATGACAAATGGCAAAAGTAGTATACAATCAAGATATCAATGAGGCAGTATTAAAGGATAAGAAAGTAGCGATTATCGGTTATGGTTCACAAGGACACGCTCACGCACTAAACTTAAAAGAAAGTGGTTTTGATGTTGTTGTCGGTTTAAGAAAAGGTAAGTCTTGGGACCAAGCGGTTGAAGACGGGGTTGATGTAAAGTCAGTGGCTGAAGCATCAAAAGAAGCAGATGTGATCATGATCTTACTTCCAGATGAGTATCAACCAAAAGTTTATAACGAAAGCATCAAAGATAACCTTGAAGAAGGAAATGCGCTCGTATTCGCTCACGGTTTTAACGTACACTTTAACCAAATCCAACCACCAGAAAACGTGGATGTTTTCTTAGTCGCACCTAAAGGACCTGGTCACCTTGTTCGTCGTACGTATGAAGAAGGCGCTGGCGTACCAGCACTATACGGTATCTATCAAGACTATACAGGTAAAGCGAAAGACGTTGCCCTTGCTTACGCAAAAGGAATTGGTGCAGGACGTGCGGGTATCTTACAAACAACGTTCCAAGAAGAAACAGAAACAGATCTTTTCGGTGAACAAGCCGTCCTTTGTGGTGGAGCAACAAGTCTCGTTAAAGCTGGTTTTGAAACACTTGTTGAAGCTGGTTACCAACCCGAAGTTGCTTACTTCGAATGTCTACACGAACTAAAACTGATCGTTGATTTGCTTTATGAAGGCGGACTTGAAAACATGCGTTATTCTATCTCTGACACAGCTCAGTGGGGTGACTTTGTATCTGGCCCACGTGTCATTGATGCCGGTACAAAAGCACGCATGAAAGATGTATTAACAGATATTCAAACAGGTAAATTTGCGAAAGAATGGTTGCTAGAAAACCAAGCGAATCGCCCACAATTTACGGCCATCAACAATGCTGAAAATAATCACTTAATTGAGAAGGTAGGTAAAGAACTACGCGACTTAATGCCTTTCGTTAACCAAAGAAAGACAGCAAAAAAGGAAGTGGCTGGTAATGACAACAATTAAGATTTTCGATACGACTTTACGTGACGGAGAACAATCTCCCGGCGTAAACTTGAATCAACTTGAAAAACTTGAAATCGCTAAACAACTTGAACGCTTAGGTGTCGATGTGATGGAAGCAGGCTTTCCTGCTTCCTCACAAGGCGATTTTGATGCTGTTAAAAAAATAGCCGATACCGTATCAACCTCGACGGTTGCGGCACTCGCAAGAGCCAATAAACATGATATCGATCGTGCATGGGATGCGATTAAAGGGGCTAAGAAACCTCGGATTCACGTCTTTATCGCTACTTCCCCTATCCATATGCAGGATAAACTAAAGAAAACACCTGAGGAAGTGATTGACATTGCGGTCAACATGGTCAGCTACGCAAAGAGTAAGTGCGATGATATCGAATTCTCAGCAGAAGACGCCTCTCGCTCTGAACTCCCCTTCTTAGCTGACATTATTGAAAAAGTCATTGCCGCTGGTGCAACAGTGATTAACCTCCCTGATACAGTCGGGTATACAACACCGAAAGAATACGGGGCGATGTTTAAATACATGAAAGATCATGTAAAGAATATTGACCAAGTCGATCTCTCTACCCACTGTCATGATGACTTAGGTATGGCCTTAATCAACTCTATTGCTGGTGTTGAAAACGGGGCAACGCAAGTTGAAGGTACGATTAACGGGATTGGTGAAAGGGCTGGAAATGTTGCTTTAGAAGAAATGGCGGTCACTTTTGAGATTCGTAAAGACTTCTATCCTTTTGAAACAAATTTAACTCTAAATGAAATTAAACGGACGAGTGATATTATTTCTAAATTAACGGGTATGGTTGTACCAGGCAATAAAGCCGTGGTCGGCCGTAATGCTTTCGCACATGAATCCGGTATCCATCAAGACGGGGTACTAAAAAATGCCCAGACATATGAAATTATCACCCCAGAACTTGTCGGTGTGACATCTAATAGCCTTGTACTCGGTAAACACTCAGGCCGGCATGCGTTTAAAGATAAAATAAAACAACTCGGGTTTAGTTTAGATGAAGACAAAGTATCCGTTGCTTTTAATCAATTCAAGCAACTGACCGACCGCAAGAAAGAAGTAACAGATGATGATTTATTCGTCATTCTTATGGATGTCCAAACAGATATTAAAGCACGCGTACAATATCAATTGAAGAACTTTAAAGTCGAATACAATTCATCGACCTCCCCTACCGCAACCGTATCACTGATTACACCTAGACTGGATACGATTGAAGGTCAAGGGACAGGTAATGGGAGTGTGGAAGCTTTATATAATACGATTGAAGAATTAATCGAAGAAGAGATTCAACTAACAGACTTTACCCTCAGTTCCGTTGGTAAAGGAAAAGATGCTTTAGCCGAAGTCCATGTCAGTATGACGGTCAATGAACAACCCGTCAGTGGTCGAGCAACGGCGCAAGATGTGTTAGAAGCATCACTGAATGCTTTTATAAATGCGATTAACCGCGTATTTATCATTCAGGTAGCTGAGAAGGAGTGACAAATATGGATAAACAGATTTTAATTTTGAGAGGTGATGGTATTGGTCCAGAAATTATGGACCAAGCCATTCGCGTCTTACAGACGATTGGCGACACATTTGGTCATTCGTTTCATTTAACCGATGGATTAATTGGTGGGGCCGCGATTGATGAAGCTGGTACACCGTTACCAGAAGCCACCATTGAAAAGGCTAAATCAAGTGATGCGGTGTTACTCGGTGCCGTTGGTGGGCCAAAATGGGATCAAAACCCCTCTGACTTGCGTCCAGAACGCGGGTTACTTGGGATAAGAAAAGCCCTTGATTTATACGCTAACCTTCGACCAGTCAAAGGTTTTAAAACATTAACGGATGCTTCGCCACTAAAGCGAGAGATCATTGAAGGCTCTGATCTTTTAATCGTGCGTGAATTAACAGGCGGCTTATACTTCGGTCGTCCAAGTGAACGCCGTGAAGACGGTAACGTTGTTGTCGATACGTTACACTACACCAAAACCGAAATGACGCGGATCATTAAAAAAGCGTTTGAAAGTGCTCAGTTACGCAGCAAAAAATTAACGTCGGTTGATAAAGCGAATGTACTCGAATCTAGTAAGATGTGGCGTGAAATCGTTGAAGCAGAAAGCAAAAACTATCCAGATGTCACTGTTGAACACGTACTTGTTGATGCTTGTGCGATGAAGCTGATTACCTCGCCAAAAGCTTTTGATACGATTGTCACTGAGAACATGTTTGGTGATATTTTAAGTGATGAGGCTAGTGTCCTTACTGGCTCACTAGGAATGCTTCCTTCTGCTTCACTGGCAGAGAGTGGTGTCGGTTTATATGAACCCGCTCACGGTTCTGCCCCTGACATTGCGGGTGAGAATATTGCTAATCCGATTGCGATGATTCTATCAACGGCAATGATGCTTAGACACTCATTTAATCTTGATGCTGAAGCAACCGCAATTGAACGCGCCGTCGAACAAGCTGTTAACAATGGCTATCACACAAAAGATTTACAAGTAGCAAATGGCACATGCCTTTCTACTACTGATATGACTGATCAAATCATTAAACAGATAACGAAAGAATAAAGGAGTGACAACACATGACAACACCAAAAACTATTGTTGAGAAGATTTGGGATAAAAACGTCGTTTATGAAGAAGAAGGTAAACCGGCCATCTTATATATCGATCTTCATTTGGTCCATGAGGTCACATCTCCACAGGCTTTTGAAGGTTTACGCCTAAAGGGCCGTACCGTTCGACAACCGAAGCGAACATTCGCAACAATGGACCACAACGTTCCTACCGTGCATACGAATGTGATTAAAGATGAAATCTCAAAACTACAGATGGATACATTAAGAAAAAATTGCGAGGAGTTTGGCGTTCCCCTTGCTGGCATGGGTCATGAACATCAAGGGATTGTTCACGTCATTGGACCAGAACTTGGGCTTACACAACCTGGTAAAACGATTGTTTGTGGTGACTCTCACACCTCAACTCACGGCGCCTTTGGTGCCCTTGCCTTTGGTATTGGTACGAGCGAAGTTGAACACGTTCTCGCCACACAAACTGTTTGGCAACAAAAACCTAAAACATTAAATGTTCAAATCGATGGGACACTTGGCACGGGAGTTACCGCTAAAGACCTGATCCTTGCTTTAATCGCCAAATACGGTGTCAACTTTGGGACAGGCTACGTGCTTGAATATACCGGTGAAGCTGTCCGTAACCTATCGATGGAAGGTCGGATGACCATCTGTAACATGTCGATTGAAGCAGGTGCGCGGGCAGGATTAGTTGCACCTGACGAAACGACTGTCAACTTTATTGAAGGTCGTCTTCATGCACCTAAAGGGAAAGACTTTGAGACAGCAAAAGATATGTGGTTGTCTCTCCGTTCTGATGAAGGCGCTGTTTATGACAAAACCGTGACGTTAAATGCATCAGAAGTTGAACCACAAGTCACATGGGGAACAAATCCTGCGCAGTGTATTCCAGTCAATGGTCAAGTGCCTAACCCTGAGAGTGCCGCAACAGAAAATGATAAAAATGAAATCAAACATGCCCTTCACTACATGGGTCTTGAACCAGATGTCAATATTACTGACGTACCCATTCAACACGTCTTTATCGGTTCTTGTACAAACTCACGTGTCGAAGATTTAGAACAAGCGGCTAGCGTGATTCACGGTCGTAAAGTCAGTGACAGCGTTACAGCGATTGTTGTTCCTGGCTCACAAACCGTGAAACGTCAAGCCGAAGAAAAAGGTTTAGATAAATTATTTATTGAAGCAGGTTTCGAGTGGCGTGAGCCGGGTTGTAGTATGTGTCTGGCGATGAACGGTGATGCAGTTCCACCGAACGAACGATGTGCCTCAACATCTAATCGTAACTTTGAAGGTCGTCAAGGGGCTGATGCTCGTACACACCTTGTAAGCCCTGAAATGGCTGCAGCTGCTGCCATTGCTGGACATTTTGTCGATGTCCGTACATTCTAATTTAAAGGAGGCATTCAAATGGAACCACTAAAAACGCATACGGGTCTTGTTTACCCATTGAATCGAAGTAATGTCGATACCGATCAAATCATTCCAAAGCAATTTCTAAAGCGTATCTCACGTCAAGGATTTGGTCAATATTTATTTTATAACTGGCGCTTTGACGAAAAAGATCGTCCACGTGAAGAGTTCTCACTGAATGATCCTAAATATAAAGGCACGTCAATCTTAGTTGGTGGCGAAAACTTTGGTTGTGGTTCATCACGTGAACACGCCCCTTGGGCATTAGAAGATTACGGTTTCCGTATTATTATCGCCCCAAGTTTTGCCGATATTTTTTATAACAACTGTACGAAAAATGGGATTTTGCCTGTCGTCCTTACAGCAGATGAAGTTCAAACTTTGATAGATAATGCCGAAAAAGGTGATTATCACTTGACCGTCGACTTGGAAAATAAAGTAGTAACGGACAATTACGGCTTTAAGGCAACTTTTGATTTAGCTGAATATTCACGTCAAATGCTTCTAAACGGCTGGGATGAAATTTCAGTGACGCTTACGTACGAAGATAAAATTACTGAATTTGAAAAAGAGCATATTGTTTACTAAAGACATGACAAACCCCACAAGCGAGTGCACATACTGGCTTGTGGGGTTTTTTACTCACAATAAAATTTGTGACTATCGTTTTATCACTTGGATGCATAAAAACGCCTTATCGTTCTTAACTGACATTATGAACGATAAGGCGTTGATTATTTATAGTGATAATAACTACTAGCCGTGATTATAGAAACTTAACACACACAGCTTCTGGGGCGGTAATATCCTGCTGTAGAGCGGTTAACTTCCCTGTTTGTTCATCGCGTTTAAACAGTGTTAACGTGCCACTGTTTTGATTTGAACAGATAAGATACTGGTCATCTGGTGTTAAGACAAAGTCACGTGGCCAGTCGCCTAGTGATGATTGATAATCGACCAGTTCAATACTAAAATCACTTTGATTCACTTTGAAGATAGTAACAGAATTATGCCCGCGATTTCCTACGTAAACGAACTTTCCGTCATTTGTGACATGGACAGCACTCCCGTCATTGACAGTTGTATGTGTGTCTGGAATCGCTTTGATCGTATTGATTAACGTGAACACACCTGTCTCTTCGTCATAAGCTAGCGTTAACACTACAGAGGTTAATTCGGTCATCACATAAGCAATTTTTTTATTCGGGTGAAACGCAATATGTCTTGGACCACTGCCACGTGGGGCAACAAACACCGCTTCTTTAGTCAACTTCCCATCAGCTTCGACTGAATAAGACGTGATCTCATCGCTCCCTAAATCAATCGCAATAACGTAGCGTTCATCCGGTGTAAACCCACTAAAGTGCATATGAGGCTTTTCTTGACGCTCATGCGGACCGCTTCCGTCATGTTCTTTAATATCCGCAATACCTTTAATGGATCCATCTTCATTTAAGTGATAGCTTATAATTTCTTTCGTATGATAGTTCGCCGTCACTAGTAGCGTATTTTGTTTATTCACACTGACGTGACACGGTGGTGAACCTGCTTTAGCGACACTATTTAGTTGTGTGAGTGCTTTTGTATCTGGGTCAACCTTAAAAGCCGTCACACCCCCTTCGTCACCTTCTTTAGATACGGCATATAAAAACTTACCATCGCTTGACGGTGTGACATAGGTCGGGTTATCAACGTGACCAACCGCATCAACTGACGTGATTTTTTCTTTGTCTACATCGAAAGTAAAGCGATAAACCCCCTCACTGTCTTTTTTTGTATATGTACCGAGATAACCTGTTAATTGTCCCAAACTTCATCGTCTCCTTTTGTCAAAATATTTGTATATTTCTCATTCATTATAACAAGTTTTTTAGTTTTTTAAAAACAAAAGGCAAAAGAAGTCAGTTGCTTCTTTTGCCTTCATCAATGAATAAGTTTACTTCGCGCATGGCTATTGGCGTTATATTTAGTGAGATTTAATTAAAAATCACATCAATATTGCTCATCCATAGACCACGTGTTAACTTTAAAACGTTGATTTCTTCACCATGTTCATCACTGGTTTAACCATGTCTTTTGTTTCTTTGTTTGTCATGGATAAATACGTAATCGCTCCTACACCAACAGATAAAGCAAATGGCAACATTTTTTTGGATTGTTTCATCACTTTCACCTCCTTTACCGGATAGTTTGTCCGGAAAGAGGCTAAACTATAAGATGAAAGCTTTACCTATTTTTTAAAGGCATAACGACGCTTCACGTAAGGATATTAATTGTTTACGGGCACGGTGAATGCGGGTTTTGGCTGCAGATAGTGAAATATTTAGAGTGTCCGCAATTTGTTGATCACTTAAATCATCTTCATATTTTAACGTGATCACCTCTTTAAGCTTTGGTGATAAATCATCGAGTAAGTTGTGGACTTCTTGATACATACATTGAAACGTCACTGATCTTTCAACGGTATCATCACAATAACAAAGCTCAATCCCCTGTTCAGTTAAAGCCTCAAATGACACGAGTTCTTTTTTCTTTTCTTTTCGGTACGTATCAATCGCCGTACGAATCACAATCGTACGAAACCATGCTTTTAGTTTGTCTTGTTCTTTTAGGTGTTGATAAGACCGCATCGCTTTCATTAGCGCTTCTTGCACAACATCTTCAGCTTTTTGGTAGTCATAGACGACACGTTTTGCGACATACACCATTTCTTGATAGTAGCTAAAGAGATGGTTGATATCCAGTGACGTATCCTTAATCGCAACAGCTTCCATGGTGATCACCTCCTTTGTCATTGATTATTATAAATTATTAACTTTAACCGCTAGACTTTTCTGTATAAGTTAAAGTGTATCATTCGCTATGCTTATTCCGGAAAGACAAATGATTGACCAACTTCACGCATCATTGGCTCACTCAGTTGTTTCAAATAAATCATCAACATGTATTCTGATTCGCTATCATAAGTTTTCATTTGATGTAACAAAGTATCAATGTCTTCTGTCGATGTATAAACCGTCCGTTCATCGTTTGCAAATGCTGTTTCATAGCTAGCTGACTCATAATATAAATCTTCTTTATACGGCGTGATCACGATTTTTTCTACATCCTCCGCTAGAATTAACGCTTCTTCTGTTAAGTCTTGTTGTTCAAACCATTGTAATGTTGATTCATGTGCATACGTTAAGTTAATATAAACTTCCTGTTCGCCTGGTATATGAATGGATAAGCTATTCATCATAAAGGCGCGATCTTTCCCTTGCGGCAGGCGTAATGTATCTTGCCGCAACCTGTCAATCAGCTCAACAATTTGATCCCGGTTCGTTATTGTCAACCCTTTATAGTTATAATGGTCTGACTCAACCTCAATTTTATTTGCTTTTGCTGGATTAATATAAAACAATGGTTCACTGTACCGCCGGTACATCGGGTGGTTATTAATATGGTAGTTTTCAAATAGCTCAAATTCTTCGTCATTTAAACTATATTCCCTGACCACTTCTGTACCATCCGCTAAGATGTACATGATCTTAATTGAGCGATAATAATTTAAAAAGTCATTGCGTTCGGCAGAAGCAATTAAGTCCTCGTGTAAGGCTTGAATCGTTTTTATGTCTTCAGGGTCCGTAAAACCGGGTTGTCGACCGTAATAGTCTGCACGTTCATTAAAATTATAATCATCATCAATCACATACACTTCCTCAATCTCATCAAGGTCTGGGACGCGATGAACAAATCCGGTGATATCTAAACTAAAGCCAATCATTAATAGCGCCGCGCCAATCAAAAAGTAACCGTATTGTTTTACTTTACCGAAGACGCGCCATGATTTCTCAACAATCATTTGGCTAATGTAATAACCAATAATTGAAAAGATGAGATACATTAAAAATAGCATCGGTAATTCATATTCAAATGCACCGGCATACATGCCACCAATCATCATGAAACTGCCGGTAAAGCTATAGATAAATATCGGCTTTAATGAATGAAACGCAATCGCTTGATTAGCTGATTCCACTGGGCGGCGTTTATACAGGAAGTAACTTAATATAAGCAAAATGACCGCAAGGACATAATAGATCATCACTTTTGTCCAGTTTAAATCGGCTTCCATAAAGACATGATTGATATCAGTCAGTGGTGAAAAGTGCACAATCACATCTTCAACAAGATAATTCATCGATAAACCTGGTAGAGCATAGTGCAAGTTAAAGACCACTAATAAGGTTAAGCCCACCGGTAAAAATAAGAAAATATAAGTAAAAATCAGTTGAACGAGTGTAACACCCGTCAACATAGCGACAAATACACTGACACCAAACACGATCAAGGCGGTTGATGCACTTAAATGGAACCAGTTGTTAATATCCACCAGGTGGAGTAATCGTTGCTGATCCATCGTCTGATTCACAATCAACAGACTGATATAGGTTAGTATTTGTGGCAACAAGATACTAAACAGACCAAAGATTGTGTGGTGTAAATAAATCGTTTTTCGTGTACTCGGTAAGCTATGAATAAAGTCACTGGCGTCTTGTTTATGTAAATAGCGAAACAATACAAGTGCGGTTAATGTCGGCATAATAAACAAGAGGACAGCGGGGATAAACCCACCATGTATCATTAAATTATCATAATAGTAATAATTGCTTGGGTTTTTATTGGCTTCAGCTAACAGATTGATTTGCCCTAGCACAATCGTTAAAAACAAAACGATAAAATATCCTACAGAGAGCCAGCCAGCTAGTCTGAAATTTTGTTTGGTTAATTCTTTTTTACACCAAGACGTGATCCATCGCATAGCCAATCCCCTCCATTTCGTACACAAAAATTTCTTCTAAAGTGAGTGGTAAAATATCATATAAAATCGGTGCTGTATCTTTAATGTAGCTTTCAATCGTATCAAGGTCACCTTTAATAATAAACATATGAACCGAGCCTCTTGTTTCGTGATGTAGCACATTAAAGGTGGAAAAGAGATCTTCCGGTGCTGTTTTATAAGCAATCTGAACTTTATGCACATCGGTCTTTAAATCATCAATATCACGGTGAATCACATATTTTCCGCGGTGAATAATGCCGATATAGTTACATAAGTCTTCTACTTCTCGTAAGTTGTGTGATGAAATCAATACCGTCATGTTGCGCTCGGCAACATCACGCACGATGAGGTTTTTAATTTTCTTTCTAACAACCGCGTCAAGGCCATCAAATGGTTCATCTAAAATTAAGTAATCCGGCATCGCCGACAACGCAAGCCAAAATGATACTTGGCGCTGCATCCCTTTTGAAAAAGTATGCACTTTTTTCTTTGTATCGAGTTTAAAAATTCGCTCACATTCGGTAAAGCGGGCTTCATTAAATGATGGGTATTGTTCCCGATAAAAGTCAGCCAATTGTCTAATCGAGTAATGTTGAAAGAAAAATGGTTGATCTGGAATAAAAATGACCCGTTCTTTCAATCCTTTGTTCTCATAGATGGGTTCGTCTTCAAACTCGACGGTACCCGTCGTTGGTTTTATGATGCCTGATAACATTTTCAGTAATGTTGTCTTACCTGCGCCGTTTGACCCGAGTAAGCCATAGATTGTTCCACGCTCAATCGTCACTTCATCTATATCAACTACGCGTTCTTTTTCGAATTTTTTCTGTAAGTGCTGCACGCTAATCATTTTCACTTACCTCCTTCTGTTTCTCTGTCATTAATTGAACCCATTCAATCAGTGTCGCTTCCTCTACACCGAGAAACAAAGCTTCTTTTACCAATTGTTCAAAATCTGTACGAATGTCTTCAATTTTTTCATTCGCTACATGGCTTTCAAGTACTTGAACAAAGCTTCCGCGTCCTTTCACTGAGTAAATAAAATTTTCTTGTTCCAACTGACGATAAGCTTTTTGAATCGTATTAGGGTTCACCGTTAACTCTTCTGCCAATTGGCGAACAGATGGCAGTTTTTCATCTGGCTCTAAAATATGATTCATGATCAATTGTTTAAATTTATCAACGAGTTGTTGATAAATCGGATCGCGACTGCGCAAATCAATATCAAACATCAGGCTCACCCTTTCTGTCACTCATCTTTCTATGATGCTTATAGATGACGCATTTATTCATATCAAGTGTATGAGGTGTATTAACTGTATTAGTTCAAGTAGTACACTTATTAGTATAGTATAACTTTGTTATTTGTAAAGACCTATTTTAATTTTTCTTTTTTCACCCATTGTTTTCCTACCTGATTAAGACACTGTGTTTTTACAGTTAAACAAACAGCCATTAAAAAAACACTTACAGAAGTGTTGATTCTGTAAGTGTTGATTTACCTGTTCTTATGCTTTAGGTGCCAGATTTTCTTCGTACCATCCTTTGGCACTGTCTATTTCTTCATTGGAGAGCGAATGGCCATGATTCGTGTAACTCACCGATACATCAATGCCTTGTCCTTCAAAGAGACTGATTAATTCTTCGGTTTCCGTTTGATCGACGAGCGGGTCATTTTGACCTGCGCCGATAAAGACTTTGGTTTTGTCTTGGGTTGGATACATGATGCCTCGTCTTGGTACCATTGGGTGCAGAAGTATCGCATGCAAGAGACTGTTTTCATGATGCATCAGCAAACTTCCAGCAATGTTTGCGCCATTTGAATAACCTAAGGCGACAATATTTTCACGGTCAAAATTATATTCCTTAGCCGCTTCATCGATAAAGTCGTGTAAAACCTTTGTTTCCGATACGAGACTTTCCTCATCAAACACCCCTTCACCAAGGCGTTTAAAAAAGCGTGACATCCCATTTTCATTTACATTACCTCTAACTGATAAAATAGACGCATCGGGATCAATATGTTCTGCGATGGGAATCAAATCACGTTCGGTTCCACCTGTCCCATGCAACAACAAAAAGACTGGCTTTTGTTTATCTTTTTCAATAAAGATATGTTTCATTATAACGACGCCTCCTAATAATCTTAACGATGAAAGATTTATTTTTATATTTATCTTGATTTCAAGGTAAATATAACATAGGCAAAGCTCCGCTTCAATGATTGTGCTCAAGTTGTTCGAGATAGTTAGCAACAGATTGGACATCATGTGTGGAGTAACGCGCCTTCTGATATAGTTCTGTCACCTCTTTTTTCCAGTAATCTTGTTCAAATAAATCATCCGGCATCGACAACACATATTCAGCCGCCGTTTGACTTTTCCGGTAGTCTAGACCACGTGTCTTACCCTCATCAACCAGTTGTTTAAACAGAAAACGTACTTGACTCTTCACATCTAATTCCCGCCAATTTACTTTTTTAGTACCTTTAGTCCAACTCGGCTTACGCTTCTCGAGCCATTCTTGAAAGGAAAATACTTGCTCTTTTTCATCTTCATAAGCGGTTGTAGATAAGTCGCTTGTATGAAAACGACGGTTGAATAAGACTTGATAAAGTTTTGAGACGATGGCTTCAATTTTTTTACCGATCCCCGGTAATCGTTTCATCAATACATAGAGGATAAATAAGACAAAGACCGCAAAAATACTGATGGCTATAATTTCTAGTACTTGATCGATGATTTGAGCAAATAATGACGGTTCATTCACCTCGAAATTCGATAGATCCATGGCCACCGGACCCATTCCTTCTTCAGGTGGTGTTTCAGCTGGTTCGCCCTGGCCGAGTAACTTAAACACTTGACGTAACAGAACCACTAAGGCAGCGGCCACAACGTTATAACGAACGAGCAACAAAACCCCAACAATCACAACCAGTAAATAGACATAGTTTTGGCGTTTGATTGTCAAAAACATACTCGTTTGATTCGCGTTTCGTCGTTCTTTTGCTTTTAAGTGTTCATGGTTGGTTAGAAGCAGTAACGCGATAATCAGAATTACCGCACTACCCACTAACCAATCCTGTATTGTACTTGATTGAAAGAAAAAATAACTAACAAAATAACTCGGAACACTGATCGTCCACATTAACGTACGAGGAAAAACCGCTTCATCATCAGCTAACCGGTAAAGGAAACCACGCTGGATTGCGGTTGCTACAAATAACCCTACGCCAAGCATGACGACCACTGACGAGGTGTCAATGATCCACACATATAAAAGGACAATGCTTCCTGTATAGATTATCCGCCATAAAAAATGATGGTGAATATAACTTAAGGCCGTTGCTAGTGGGTACACAGTAAAATACAGTAACAAAAGTTCACCTTCAAATATACCGTTAAAAAGTAGCGCATTTATCCAAAGAAAGATAGGAAAGAGACTGAAGGCTTCTAACGTACTAAATAAGAGCGCGCGTCCAAACATCAGCCCACCTCCTTTGGTGATTTCAATGGAATGACTGTCACACGATTACCTTTTTTCTTTAATGCTTCCACACGAGAACGAATGGCTTCCGTCATCACTGGGGTTAATACAATGACTGTCTCATCGATTGAACGTTCAATCAAATAATCTAACACATGTTTAAAATGATGGCGGCGTTCTGAGATTAAATAACTAAGTGTCGTTAACCCTTGTTGATAGTGTGCGGTCCCAACCCCTTGGTCTAACGCTTTAAAATCATAAAGCTCTGGCTGACGATTGTTCATCGTGACCGCATTTGTCACAAAACAAAACGGGGCCGCTTGCTGATTGAGTTGATAAAACATTGAAGCGACAATCGATAGACTTTCCTCAAATAAAGCCTCATCATTTACTGGTAACCAAATATCATCGGATTGATCGACATTTAACACAATCATTACATCGAGTTCACGGGTATGATCATGTTCATTTACTTGCAGTTCTCGCCTTTTGGCAGTCTGTTTCCAGTTAATCTTTTGACTAGCATCCCCCGCTTGATAATCACGTGTCCCGATTTTTAAAAAGGGATCTTCAATAATCCAGCGATTCACCGCTTGTTCACCTAAAAAGACTTGGACATCTTCTGGCAACATATTTTGTCGATATAGTTTTGGATAAACAATTAGTTTCCCAGCTGTTTCATGTGACTGATACGTATCACTAAAACCAAACATATCCCCTAACGTCAGTGCCACTGAGGATAAATGATACACGCCTCGTTTTTTAACTACCATATGGTGACGACGCTTAATCTGTTGGTAAGGTAATAAGGAAAACAGCGTCTGATGAAATGGGTCTTCTGCTGGTATATGTTCGTCAACAACGGAGACAAGATAGCGACTCATTTTCGCTTCAACACTCACCCAAGGGAGCGGTAATAACTTTTTATTTGTAATGTGATCAATAATTTCAATCTGTTCATTTGGGAAGGCTGTCTGTTTATTAAATGAACGGTGATACATCAGCCCTTTAAAACCAAACTTTTGAAAGAAGACACTTTGAAGATAGATCATCGCAACAACAAAGATAATCAGCCAGGCGAGATTCATGTTAAATCAGAACCTTTAACTTCTGTCGGTGCCGCTACACTGTCAAGGATCGCTTCTACGAGCGCTGCTGGTTTTGCCTGAGCCATCGGTTCGAGGCTTAGACGGTGCGTCACCACCGGTGCAAATACAGCTTTTACATCATCAGGTATCACGTAATCGCGACCTTTAATCGCTGCATAGCTAAGTGTTGCCCGCAATAAATTTTGCATTCCGCGTGGCGAGAGACCAATATCAACCGACTCATGTTGCCGGGTGGCTTCTGTTAACCGAATAATATAGTCATAAATCACTTCATCAACGTACACATCTGTAAATATGGCTTGTGCTTCAATTAACTCAGCTTGCGTAATGACAGCTTCAACTGATTCAAGTGGGTCGGCTGTTTTGAAACGCTTTAATACTGCTAAAGCATCCGCGTTTGTTGGATAGCCCAAGCTCGTTTTAATAAAAAACCGGTCTAGTTGCGCTTCAGGTAATGGAAAGGTTCCTTGACTTTCTAAAGGGTTCTGAGTCGCTAACACAAAAAACGGGGCGGCTAACGGATGTGTGGTTCGGTCAACCGTCACTTGGCGTTCTTCCATCGCTTCTAATAAGCTTGACTGGGTTCTTGGGGTTGCGCGGTTGATTTCATCAGCTAACAAGATATTCGTAAAAATCGGCCCTTGATTAAATTCAAATACTTCATCTTTTTGACGATAAATCGTTGAACCAATCACATCACTCGGCAACAAATCTGGTGTGAACTGTACGCGGTTAAATGAACAAGCAATCGCTTTGGCGAGTGTCTTAGCGAGTAATGTCTTACCTGTTCCTGGTACGTCTTCTAATAACGTATGGCGATTGGCGAGTAGACTCATCAACACTAAATCAATCGCTTTGTCTTGACCGACAATCACCTTATGTATTTCTTGTTTAACTTGGTCCATCATTGGTTTTATTTCAGTTATCTTCATCATTCCACTCCTTATATTTACTCTTTTAACATTTTAATCTATTCTATTATAACATATTTGAATGCGATTACAAAAAAGCAAAAAAATAAATGGTCGAAGACCACTTATTCTAAAAACACCCTTAAAAAACAAGCAACACCCATAACACAATTACAATCGTTGTTACCGTTCCAATAATGGCACTTCGCATACGTCTTGATAAAGGATTAGGAATCAAATGTAACAGTAAAGTTAGTGTTAATACGGTAATACCAACAACAGCTAAGAAATAAATAAATAAGCCTAAAATATTATTAAATGGGTCGGCCATCGCCGCTCTGATTAAATCCATTCTCTCACCTCGTCTCTTGCACGTGCACTAAATTATCTCTTTCCATTTTAATGTATCATTCGACGTAAAACAACAGCTAAACCAATATTTACGACCAATGACCCGGATTCTTTAACAGACGTATAAAAACCAATCACATCAGCTTGTGATTGGTTTTTATCCTTACCTATATTGGCGTTCTTTACGTTTATGTTCTTCTGTTAAAAAATGAAAGAATAACGGTAAATCCATTTGTTTTTGTTTATTGACTCGCGTCACATAACGTGTTTTTTCATGTTCTTCTATCAGAATACTCTTCTTAATCCGTTCAGCGATATAACGCTTCACAATTTGGTGCATTTGCTTCTTTAAGAACTGTGATTCCCTAAACAAGCTAAGACCAACAGCCGCCACAAGCGCATACACAACTCGAGCCGTCATTGAAATTGAACTAAACTCTGCACTTAAAAATGGTAACACCATGTTTAGGACACCTAAAATTAAGAGTGGTAAACCAATCATATAAAAAAGCGAGACTTTTTTCATTAATGGACGGATCATTGTCGCAATCTTATCCATTTCTTGTTGAATAAACGGTGGTAATGATTTTGGGTTAATGGTTTGCATCACGATTGTCCCTCCTTATTAACACATAGCACGTTACTTGTACTTAGTCCCATTATATGATGATTCAATTGAGACTCCCACGCCTAAAGGCGCAAGTTCCACCCTCACGGGTTGGAATGGGATTCCTGAATGACAAGCGTTCTCAGTTCATTTCTGCTTTGAACAGTCTTCAAGGTCAGGGTATCTCATTACCCCTCCTAAGACAGTGCCTATAGCATCTTAGGCTGATTGACTATGACCATCAATCACAGTCTGTTTATTGACGACTGACGAACGTCTGGCATTGAATATTTTACGTTGTGAATGACTACTCTCAACAACACCATATATTCAGTTTTAAATGTTTTAAAGACTTTTGCATGACTATATATAGTATATCATAAGATGGGCTATTATTCCACGATTGAAGCCGTAGGCTTTTCGCTCTATCTATTGTAAAGAAAAGCCTCATTACAATTTAAGAAAACACCAATAGCCTATGCCACTGATGTTTTCGTTAAGGTTATAAAATTTTGTCTAGAAAGTCTTTCGCTCGTTCCGATTTTGGGTTGTTGAAAAAGTCATGCGGTTCGCCTTCTTCTATTAATAACCCTTGGTCTAAGAAGATGACCCGGTCGGCAACCTCGCGCGCAAAGCCCATCTCATGGGTGACGACAAGCATCGTCATACCAGACTCCGCTAAGTCCTTCATAACATCTAACACTTCTTTGACCATCTCTGGGTCAAGGGCAGATGTCGGTTCATCAAATAACATTAAGTCAGGCTCCATCGCTAACGCTCTAGCAATAGCCACCCGTTGTTTTTGACCACCTGATAAACTGCTTGGATAAGCGTCTTGTTTATCACTTAAGCCAACGCGCTCAAGTAGAGCGAGTCCTTTTTCTTCCGCCTCAGCTTTAGAAATCCGCTTCACTTTTAACGGCGCATACGTCAAATTCTCGAGCACCGTTAAGTGCGGGAATAAGTGAAAGTGTTGAAACACCATGCCGATTTTTTCGCGTGCTTTTGTGACATTGGTTTTTTTATCGGTTAAGTCCACACCAGCCACACTGATTTTACCTTCCGTTGGTGTTTCTAGTAAATTAATACAGCGCAAGAATGTTGATTTACCAGACCCACTAGGACCGATAACGGAGACAACTTCCCCTTGTTTAATATCAATCGAAATATCTTTTAATACCTCATTTTTACCAAAACTCTTATATAAATGTTCGACATTAATCACCTTTACTCAATCTCCCTTCAACCCATTTACCTAGTAAGCTTAACACCATCACAAGGCCCCAGTAAATCAGACCAACGAATAAGAGTGGCTCGAAGTTTCGATAAAGATTGGCACCGACGACTTGTCCACGACGCATCAAATCTAAGTATCCGATCGTTGACACAATCGCCGATTCTTTTGTTAACGTAATAAATTCGTTCATTAAAGCTGGTAAAATATTTTTAAGTGCTTGCGGTAAAATAATATCAATCATCATCTGACGATAAGGTACACCAAGCGCCATCGCCGCTTCTGTTTGTCCTTTATCGACCGCACTAATACCTGCCCGAATAATTTCTGATACGTAAGCGGATGAATTTAACCCAAACGCTAAAATCGCAGATAGAAAGGCTGAAATATCATAACCGGTGAGCTGCGGTACAGCTAAATAAATAATCATTAATTGTAAAATAAGCGGTGTCCCGCGGAACATCGACGTATAAAAATCCGCAAATAAGCGGAGTGGTTTAATTGATCCAATTTTAAATAATGCCAGTACGGTCCCGATAATAAAACCAATCACAATCGAGACAATAACAAATTGTAACGTGACCCATATTCCTTCCAACATAAAAGGAATATAAGGCACGATTTGGCTCCAATCCAAATTCATGCCTTACACCTCATTTCGTATTAAAGTTCATGTTGGGTTAAGTGAAACCTTAACCTCTTTCTGTCTATCTATTCTTCTGATAAGAATTCAGCTTCAAGTTCGGCGAGCTTACCACTGTCGATAATGCTCTCAAGCGCCGCATTCACATCTTCTACAAGTGCGCTACCTTTAGGGAAAGCGACAGCCATACCTGGTGACGCATCAGTTGGATCGTCAAAGCCAGCTAAGTCTTGCGCTTCAATAAACCCTTTTGCGACTTGCTTATCTAAGTAGATGACATCGACACGATTTGTGATCAGTTCTTGTACGAGCATTTGCGCATCGTCTAAAGCTTTAAGCTCAAATCCATACTCTTCTTGGATTGCTTTGGCACCTTCTTCTTGGATCGTTCCAAGTTGAACACCAACTGTTTTGCCTTCTAAGTCAGCTAAATCCGTCATCGGTTCATCTTTACGTGTGACAAACATTTCACCTGATGAGTGATATTCGAGTGAAAAATCAACGTTTTGACGACGGTTTTCTGTTGCTGACATACCTGAGAGGACCATATCCACACGCTCTGCTTGCAGCGCACCAATTAAACCATCAAATTTCATATCGCGAATCTCTAATTCCATGCCGAGTTCTTCCGCAATCAGTTTAGCCAGTTCAATATCAAAACCAACAAATTCCCCGTTCACATCTAATGACTCAAACGGTGGATAATCCGGTGATGTCGCCATCACTAATGTGTTATCTTCATCATCTGAATCTGCGTCTTGGTCAGTATCCGCCCCATCTGTTTCACTATTTGTATCTTCTGCTGGTTCATCTCCACTCGTTTCATCAACATCTGGTAAGGCATCGCCTTCACCAGCACCACAAGCTGTTAAACCAATCATTAAAGTTGCGACTAACATAAGAAATAACATCGTAAGTTTTTTCATTTCTTTCTCCCCTTCATTTGTATATTTATTCATGATTATGAATTTTAACAAATTTATTCGCATTTGGGAAGTAAAAAGTTTAAAATAATCAAATTATTTTTTTCTCTCATAAAATTCACGCTTAATTTCAGCTAATAAATCTGGATCGGTTAGGCATTTCAGGCCAGTTAATGCCATCGACAGTGCCCCGCGTCTTAACGCAAGTTCACCGTCTTCAGTCATCGTTTGATCTCTGAAATCCGTCGTATGTGCAACAAGTCCTGCTTTACCCATTCCGATATAAGGGTGAATCGCTGGGACGCGATGACTAACATTTCCGATATCCATTGATCCTAAACCACCACGTGCTTCTTCAATCTTTGTCTCGCCTGCTTTATAAAGTTGTTCTGTATAAATATTCGATAATGTTTGATTAGTGATCATGTTATCGTAGCTAAGCTCATAGTTTCGCATTGATAACTTCGCCCCAGTCATTAAAGCCGCACCTTCTGCAATTTTTTTAACTTTTTCTACGACCTCATTCACATCAAAACGTTCTTTCGCCCGAATATAGAACTGACTAATCGCAAGGTCTGGAACAACGTTGGCTGCTTGACCACCTTCAGTGATCACACCATGAATTCTTACGTCATCCTTTAAGTGCTGTCTTAAAGCATTAATGCCATTATAAAGTTGAATCACACTGTCAAGGGCATTAATCCCTTCTTCTGGTGAAGCCGCTGCGTGACTTGTTTTTCCTTCATAACGGAATTCAATCGCATCCATGGCTAATGATTCACCGCTTTTAGCTGAGATACCCGCCGGATGCACCATCATTGCCACGTCACAGACATCAAATAGACCAGCATCTGCCATCGGCACTTTTGCGCCATTCGTTTCTTCAGCTGGTGTGCCGTAAACAATCACAGTGCCACCCGTCTCGTCAATCACCTTACTAAGCAGTATACCTGCGCCAATCCCCATCGTCGCAATTAAGTTATGGCCACAGCCATGACCAACACCAGGTAAGGCATCATATTCAGCCATAATGCCAATTGTCGGGCCTTCTTTTTCACCTTGATACGTTGCCCGAAATGAGGTCGGTCTCTCAACTAATCCCGTCTCTACCGTAAAGGCATGTTTAATTAAATAATCGACTAACGTTTCTTGTGCGATAAATTCTCTGTCGCCAAGTTCAGGATTATTAAATAGGTGCGTGCGAATATCAAGTAAATCCTGTTCAATCTGATCCATCCAGTCAAATAATTGTTGTTCCATCTCTATCTTCCCCTTTTTTTATGTATTAACTTTATCCCATTGTTTTTCTTCGATATGCGGGCAGCCTTTCTGACTAAGACGTGCTCTAAATTGCACAAAACAACCACATATACGACACGTCGTATCATACTCCAACTGATCACAACTGAAGCAGTGCGCCAATCGTTTTTGATAGATGTCTTCTGTGACAAGGGCTGTTTCAAATAGTAATTGTTCACTCACAAGTTGTTCCACTTCTTCTGGTGTACGCCTGACTGTTTCGGTGCACCCATAACATACCATGACTCCTCACCTCTTTATCCAATTAGTCTTATAATATCAGAAAATATTGAAAACGAATAGCCTTACACCCGAACTTCTTCCACTGTATAACTATCATATAACATAGCAAAAAAGACTATCCTTCAGAAAAAGCGCTGAAAGTAATAGTCTTTTGTGATGCCTTCATTATTCCATAATATTAGGCTACTTTTTATGTTGTTGAAAAAATAATAGGACGAAAAAAATCAGGTAAGCAATGGCTAGATTTACTTGGAGCTCTCCTAATGCTAGCAGGTCCGTTGGCAAATGAAAAAATACACGATACGTTAATACCACAATAACAAGCACCATGATCACCAACAACAGCTTTAGCGTTTGATCCATCCACCAGACCCTCCTAATTTCCCGTAAAGTTATGAATTGGGACTGTTTTACGCTTTATATCAAGCCCATTTCTTTAATACCTAGATACAATCCATCTTCATCAACATCAGACGTTACATAATCTGCGACTTGTTTCGCCTCTGAACAGCCGTTGCCCATCGCCACACTGTTATGAATGTTTTCAAGCATCTCAACGTCATTCAATCCATCACCAAAGGCATAGACATCACTTGGGTCAATGTTGACGTAGTCAATTAATTGTTTAATTCCACGCCATTTCGATCCACCTGCCGGTAATATATCAACGGAAAGTGGGTGCCAACGAACGAATTCAAACTCTGGATAGCGCCCTTCATATTGTTTGATTTCTTCTTGGTCGACAAAGAACAACGCTTGATACAAATCACGTCCCGCATGATAACTCGGATCATAATCAGGAGTGAAGGTTAATTTAAGCGTCGCGATACTTTCATCAATCGATGGATGGTTCTCCACGTTTTGGCGCATATTTTGATGATCCATAAACATCATCGGATGATTATTTTCATGTCCTTCAACTTCAAGTTGAAGCAGTGCCCGCTTATCAAGAGGTGACGTATAAATCACCTTATCTTGATAGACAACAAACGATCCGTTATAACTTACGTAAGTGTCTACCCCTAATGACTCTCGTATATCTTCATACATAAAAGGACCGCGTCCAGTCGCGATCGCCACGATGTGGCCCTGTTCTTTTAACTGGTTGATGGCTTCGATTGTTTTTTCTGGTAACTGTTTATCATGGTTTAACAGCGTGCCATCAATATCGAAGAAAATCAGTTTTTTTGTCATGATTGCTCCCGCCTTTATCTCTTTTTTATGTCTTACAATAGTATACCATATCTCTCAAGTTATGACTGGTTGATATTTATCTCAATTATTCCCGCCTCCTTTATTTTCTCGTGACGATTATAGTTGTGAAAGGAGGTGAGGCACCATGGCTACTCAAGTCACCACAAACACACGTTTACAGTTATACTTCATTACCGGCGTAGATTTAGAAGGCAAAGACATCGTTAAAACAAAGTCATTTAACAACGTGAAAACCGACGCAACACCAGAAGCTTTACTTGTTGTAAGTAACGCACTTAGCTCAGTTCAACAGTATCCTTTAATGGAAATCAAACGTAATGACACGTCTCTAATCTCTCCAGAGTAATCAACAACATTGATTTCTAAGGAAAGGAGGTGGACATACTATGAAAGTCTTAGAGCTGAAATTTAGAAATACCGATGATAAAATCGTCACACTTTCACTCGATGCACCAATTGAACCGGTTGATCCGGCTTTAATTAATACCGTTATGGATACAATCGTAACCGAAAATGCGTTTATTTCTTCAGGTGGTGATCTCGTTAAAAAAGAGAGTGCCCGTATCGTTGAACGTCAAGTCACAGATATTACCCTTGGTTAATCACATGACTTAATATAGGAGGCCTTTGTGGCCTCCTGTTTGTTTATCACTTGTTGAGAGGAGGTTTCTAGATGGACCCTCAATGGATCCAATTAATCGCTGATTTAGGTTTTCCGATTGTGGTGACTTTTTATTTGCTGCACCGGATTGAAACAAAACTCAACACATTAATTGAGTCAATTGTTACCTTGCCTGATCGCTTAAAAATATAACCACCGTCCTCATGATCTGTTTAAGACAGACCATGGGGACTTTTTGTCTGAATTTTCTTTAATTTGATTGAATCCCTATACCAACCGAGCTATAATAGACAAATAAAGTTCACGAACGGGGGGATTTTGATTGCCTATTAATGTACCACGTGCGCTACCCGCACGACCGATATTAGAAAAAGAAAATATCTTTATTATGGAATCCGATCGAGCGACGACACAAGATATCCGTCCGCTTAATTTATTATTATTAAATCTCATGCCTGAAAAAGAACGGACTGAGACCCAGCTGTTGCGGTTACTGAGTAATTCACCGCTACAAGTTAATGTAGATTTTATTCACACCGCCACCTATGAATCTAAAAATGTGACAAAATCACACTTAGAAAAATTTTATCAAACCTTTGATGCGGTAAAAAATAAGCATTATGACGGGATGATTATTACCGGTGCTCCAGTTGAACACCTTGATTTTGAAGACGTTGATTACTGGCCAGAGATGGTTGAGATCATGAATTGGTCCAAGGACCATGTCACGTCGACCTTGCATATTTGTTGGGGGGCACAAGCGGCACTTTATCATCATTACGGGATTGATAAACAACCGCGTGATAAAAAGATTTCTGGCATCTTTATGCATCAGCGGATTGAAGCGACAAATAAGTTAATGCGCGGCATTAACGATGAATTTTTAGCTCCGCATTCACGTAACACCGATGCCATTTACCAACATATTAAGCACCACCCCGATTTATTAATGTTAGATGATTCAAAAGAAGCTGGCCCATTACTCATCGCATCAAAAGATGAACGACATGTGATGATTACCGGTCATATTGAATATGATGCCGATACTTTAAACGAAGAATTTATTCGCGACTTAAATAAAGGCATCAAGATTGATGCGCCGACAAACTATTTCCCGAACGATAACCCAGACGAGCACCCGAAAAATCGCTGGCGTTCGCTTGCCTATTTACTGTTTTCAAATTGGTTAAACTATTACGTGTATCAAGAAACCCCGTTTAAGTGGGATTAAACAAACAAAAACCAAGTGACCGAGATTTTTCCCGTCACTTGGTTTTTTTACCTTACTATAAAAGAAGGTTCATTAATATTTGATTCACTTGTTTCCGTTATTTTTTCGGTAAGACTTTATAGACCCGTGCCTCATAAGGACGTAAGTGCAGGCCAAGTGTCTTTTCTGTTACAACGTAATTTGATAAGACACAGTCGATAAGCTCATAGTCATCGGTGAAGTCAATCGTTGTATTCACATCAAACATATTAACGACAATAATGTACGCTTCGTCATGTTCTTCGTCGTGACGTAAATAACTATAGACGTGTTTATGCTCACCTTGAATAAGGGTGTAATGACCATAGATTAATACATCACTCGCTTTTCTAATTTCAATTAAGCGTTTGTAGTAATGATAGACTGAATGCGGATCTTCAACATTATGCTTCACATTAATATCGGGGTAGTTTGGGTTTATTTTAAGCCAAGGCGTTCCTGTCGTAAAGCCAGCCATTGGTGATTGATCCCAGTGCATCGGTGTACGCGAATTATCGCGGCCATTCTTCCAAATCGAGGCCATAATCTCGTCATGAGACTTGCCTTCTTCTCTTTCATGTTTATAACGATTTTTAATCGCGACATCGTTATAATCATCAATCGAATCAAACTGAACGTTGGTCATACCAATTTCTTGGCCTTGATAAATAAACGGCGTTCCCTGCATAAGGAAGTAAAGTGTTGCGAGGCCTTTCGCTGACGTTTGACGTAAATCCGTATCATTCCCCCACGTTGAGACTGAACGTGGTTGATCATGATTTTCTAAAAATAACGCATTCCAGCCATGGCCATCTAAACCAACTTGCCATTTCGTTAAAGCGGCTTTTAAGGCGTCTAAATCCAGACCACCATCGACGCTCGTCCCCCAAAGGCTTAAATGATCAAATTGGAAGATCATATTAAAGTAACCATCTTCCTCCCCAATCCATTTATCCGCATCGTCTAGTGTCACCCCGTTCGCTTCACCAACCGTCATAATATCATAGTTTTTTAATGTTTTTTGGGCGAATTCTGATAAGAATGTATCGATCCCAGGTTGATTCATATGGTGATCAAAGGACGGGACATACTTCTTGTTTTCTGGGTTAGGTAAATCAGGAAAACCTTCACGTTTTTTAATGTGGGAGATGGCATCCACTCTAAAGCCATCAATTCCTTTATCTAACCACCAGTTGACCATATCATAAAGGGCATCTCTTACCTCTTTATTTTCCCAATTTAAATCTGGTTGCTTTTTACTAAAGACATGCATGTAATATTCATCGGTTTGTTCATCACGTTCCCACACAGACCCACTAAAGATCGATTCCCAATTATTCGGCTCTTTTCCGTCTTTCCCTGGATGCCAAATATACCAATCACGTTTAGGATTGTCTTTTGATGCCCGTGACTCGATAAACCACGGGTGTTCATCAGACGTATGGTTAATGACTAAGTCCATAATGATTTTCATGCCACGTTTATGTGTTTCTTTCAATAACTCATCAAAATCTTCCATTGTACCAAAGTCAGCCATAATGTCTTGATAATCACTAATATCATACCCATTATCATCGTTGGGTGATTCATAAATTGGCGAGACCCAAATCACATCGATACCGAAATTCTTTAAGTAATCGAGTTTTTCAATAATACCTCTAATATCACCAATCCCATCACCATTTGAATCATTAAAACTACGCGGATACACTTGATAAGCGACCGCTTCTTTCCACCAAATTTTCTTTGTCATATTGCTGCACCCCTATTATCTTTTTTGATCCCTTATGCATTATTTAACAAAAACGCATAAGCCCCGTAAGGTTGTAATGTATACCCTGTTTCTGTTTGTTTAATTGCTTCTGTTTCATTCGTAATTAAGCAGGTTGCCTTTGTTAAATCAACAGTCATATCGACTGAAACAACTTGATCGGTAAAGTTAGTTAAGACGACAAGCACTTGGTCATCTAGTACTCGCTCATACACATACACATCTTCACGATCAGGGTGAAGCAGTTGATATCGTCCTGTGACGATAATCTCATGTTGTTTTCTTAGTTCAATCAATTGCTTATAGTAATAGAAGATCGAGTCTTCACGTGCTAGTGCATCTTTCACATTGATATCAGTGTAATTTGGATTAACTTTGATCCAAGGTTCACCTGTTGTAAAGCCAGCATGCCTCTCACTAGACCACTGCATTGGTGTTCTCGCATTATCGCGACCGCGCTTGTAAATGGCTGCCATCATCTCGTCTTCTGAAAGTAAACCTTTATCTATCAATTCATGATACGCATTAATTGACTCAAGATCACGGTAATCCTCAATCGAGTCAAATTGGACATTGGTCATCCCTATCTCTTCCCCTTGGAAAACATAAGGTGTCCCTTTCAACATATGCAAACACGTCGCAAGCATCTTACCTGACTTTTCTCGGTACTCGTCGCGGTCATCACCAAAGCGAGAAATCGCCCGTGGTTGATCGTGATTACTCCAATACAAACTATTCCATCCGACTTGGTCAAGACCTTCTTGCCAGCGGGTGAAAATTTGTTTTAATTCCGTAAGTTTCCACGCTTGTGGCGTCCACTTACCGAGTTCACCGTCACCTAAGCCAACGTGATCAAAGTGAAACACCATATCTAATTCTTTCCGGTCCTCACCGGTGTAGAGTTTTGCTTGTTCCACGTTCACATTCGGCATCTCACCAACGGTGATCGTTTCATAATCCGCTAATGCGACTTGATGCATCTCTTGTAAGTAGTCATGGACTTTAGGTCCATTAAAGTAATACGGGCTACCATCAGTGTAACCCGTCTTCATGACCTCACCATCAGGGTACCTCGAGTCTTTTGAAATCATATTAATAACATCCATTCTAAAGCCAGCCACACCTTTATCTAACCAGTTACGCATCATCTGGTAAACATCACGGCGCATCGCTTCATTTTCCCAGTTTAAATCAGGTTGTTTCTTACTAAATAGATGCAAGTAGTATTGACCTGTTGCTTCATCAAACTCCCAGACGTTACCACCAAATGCGGCCGCCCAGTTTGTTGGTGGTTCACCATTTGCTTTTGGATCATGCCAAATATAATAGTCGCGCTTGTCACTTGTTTTGCTTTCTTTTGATTCAATGAACCAGTGGTGTTCATCTGATGTGTGATTGACGACTAAGTCCATCATAATCTTTAATCCTAACCGGTTTGCTTCCGCTAACATACGGTCATAGTCTTCCATTGTACCGAACTCATCCATAATCGCTTCATAATCACTAATATCATATCCGTTATCATCATTCGGTGATTGATAGACGGGTGATAGCCAAATAATTTCTATTCCTAATTGTTTTAAGTACGGTAACCGCTCGGTAATACCGTTAATATCGCCAATACCATCCCCATTTGAATCGTTAAAACTGCGTGGATAAATTTGATAGACGGTACTGTCTTGCCACCATTTCCCCATATTGACGCCTCCTTAAATTTGTGAAAAGTTTGCGCATTGTGTCATTTTTATACAGCCTAAGTATTTATTAAGGTTGTTGAATAGCGAATTGTCTATGTTGCCTCGTATTAACAACATCTGCAACCGGATACATTTTTAACCACTCGGAAATACATTAGGCAAACGGTTGCACTTATTAGCTATCAAAAGAATAGCACACTTTAGTTTGAGCCGCAATATATTTACTTAAATTATTTTTTTAAGTCTTCGCTCATCTCCCTGAATAAGCCATTGCTTCTTCGTCAACGTTTCAACAAGGTATAAGCAACAGGCACCTGACGATTTATTTTTATAATAGAAAAAACCTCTCACCCGGACGCACCGAATGAGAGGTTTTGAGATGAAGCTTAGTCATTGCTTGTAATATCTTCTTTTAATAACGTATCTGGATCAAATCGCTTTTCAAAGAATACACCGACGAGATAGAAGAAAATCAGTCCGACAGACACGTGAATCAAGGTGTATTTCCAACCGAATGCCGCGACTTCAAAAAGTACAATCGGTAATTTAGCCGTCGTCCACACACCTAAGAAAAACACAACATAACGAATATTTGCGCCCTTCTTTAATAATGTAATCGCGATTGGAAAGGCAATATACATCGGTCCTGCCGCAAGTCCACCGAGTAACAACGCGACGATGACCCCAAGAAACTTTGAGTCATCTCCCATAAATTTAATTAAGACCTGTTTATCAACCCACTGATCAATCAGACCAACTAACACGAGAATCGGTGGCAATAATGAAAACATGTCAATTAAGCTATCGCCTGTTAGTGATAACGCTTGTGTCCCGCGTTCAGGACTTATCAATGTGAGGCCTAACAGAATGATACTTAAGATAATAAGTGCACGGAATCGTTTTATTATAGCCATGGTAACACCACCCAAATGACGAAGCTAAAAATAAACGCCATTAAAACAGCTGATAAGTTTCTCATGTACGTGAACTCTTTACCAAAGATACGCCTCTCCATTGGCAAACTAGCAAAACCAACCGAAACAAGTGTGGCAATAAAAGCAGACACCTGGACCAGGCCGGCGCCGTTACTCACCAATGTATCCGCCAGCGGAAACACAACAAAACTTGGTAACATCGCAAAGGACCCAATAAAACTAGCGATAACTACACCAATGATGCCCGATTGGTCCCCAATCAGAGATGAGATCGTCTCAGGTGTTAAAATAGATAAACTTAAACCGACAAACAAAAGAATCGCTAGCAATTCTGGTGCAAGCTTAACTAACATATTTTTAGCTTTCATCAACGCTTTTTTTGTTTTTTGTCGGTCTTTAAACCATGATAGACCTGTCAACAAAATAATCATGCCATATAAAAATATTGATTGACTCATAATCCCCCTCCTTATATACCCCTATGAGTATACAGGCGTTAGAACTTCATGTCAAAACATAAATACTTCACTATTGTTTGTCCTAATTATTACTTGTTCATCGGTTTATGTCAGCATTTAAACACTGACTATCATGTTTTAATTTACAATGCGCAAAAAATAAGACAAAACCTATGAGCATGATGATAGGTTTTGTCTTATAGTTAGGCTTGTTGTTTTTTCATTTGCTTACTACGTAATTGACCACAAGCCGCATCGATATCTGACCCCTGTTCAACCCGTACGCCACAATTAATACCTTCATTGAGTAACGTTTCATAGAAAGCTAAAATTTGTTTCTTCTCACTACGGTCATATTGATTGTGCTCAGCAACCGGATTATATGGAATAAGATTCACATAACTTAAATGGCGTTTATCTTTTAGTAACTTCGCCAGTTGTTTAGCTTCTTTGACATGATCATTGACATCTTTTAAGAGAATATATTCAAATGTGATTCGTCGATTCGTTGTTTTTAAATAGTAATCAATACTATCCATTAACTTTTGAATCGGGAAAGCTCTATTGATCTTCATAATTGACGTTCTTAACTCATCATTAGGTGCATGGAGTGAAACAGCTAAGTTGACTTGTAAATTTTCATCAGCGAAATCTTTGATCTTAGGGGCAAGGCCACTCGTTGATACGGTAATGTGACGGGCACCAATCGATAACCCCTTTTGATCATTGACGATACGCAGGAAGGCCATCGTATGATCATAATTATCAAAGGGTTCGCCAATACCCATGACAACGATATGACTGACACGTTCATCTTTCCCTTTTTCATCAAGCGCGTGTTGAACTTTCATAATTTGTTCAACGATTTCGCCACTCGTCAAGTCACGGTTTTTCTTTAGTAACCCACTGGCACAAAACGTACAACCAATATTACAACCGACCTGTGTTGTTACACAAACAGATAGACCATAAGAAAAGCGCATCAAGACCGTTTCAATTAAGTTACCATCCGATAATTTAAATAGGAACTTAATCGTTCCATCTTTTGATTCTTGTTTAATTTCTTCTTCTAATGTGCCGATCGTAAAATACGTTTCTAATAAATCGCGCGTGTCTTTAGGTAGGTTTGTCATATCTTCAAAGGTTTTTACCCGTTTGACATATAGCCAATCCCACACCTGTGTTGCTCTAAATTTCTTTAATCCTTGACTTAAAAACCAATCGGTTAATTGATCTTTCGTTAAGCCATAAATGGATGATTTGCTAGACATTTATCATTTCCCCTTTGTTGTTAAATCCACCGAACATTTAAATCCCTTACTTATATTATAGGTTCACATCTTTTTACGCAACCTTTTCCTCTCATTAACTAGCTTAAAATGATGAAAATGGTCAAAAAAGCGGGCCTTCCTAACTTTTTTTAAAAAAAGTTATATTTATTTTCATTTCTTTTTTAGTTTCAAAACCCTATCAGATCAAGGTTTATTTCTTATCTTTTTAAAAAAGTCAGAATTTTATCGACGAAAGCGACAATTTCTCTTCCGATAGGGTTGCATTTATCAAAATCGCCTGCTATAATGAACTTAGCTATTTTGTTCGACCGCAAAAACACTTCAAGTAACTAGCAACGTGAAAGTTTTCGTTTTGATGCTTGAGCAAGAATAGTAATACAATTGTGTGGAACGACCACACTAGGAGGAAAAGTAATATGGCACAAGGTACAGTAAAATGGTTTAACGCAGACAAAGGTTTTGGATTTATCGAAGTAGAAGGACAAGACGATGTATTCGTACACTTCTCAGCAATCCAAGGCGATGGCTTTAAAACACTTGAAGAAGGACAAGCAGTAACTTTCGATATCGAAGAAGGTAACCGCGGACCACAAGCAGCTAACGTTGAAAAGAACTAATTAGACCTAACTCACAAAGGAAGCGATCAAATCGCTTCCTTTTTTTGTTGTCTTATTTTTCGTTGTACCGTTAGCCAGTGGCACCCAATATACAACTAACTCCCCCTGCAAACATAAAAAAGAGCGGCATACGCCCCTCTTCTCTTATTAATCATCCTCACGATC
>JBNJFJ010000002.1:0-5215 GCA_051746745.1 Bacillota bacterium
ACCAGCACCTGTGTGAATGATGTTGATCTTCACACCTTCAACGTCAATCTTCTTCAGTGAAGCAGCAAGTGCTTCAGCTGAACCTTGAACATCGGCTTTAAGGATGATATTTAAGTCTTTAATATCCCCTTGCTTGATTTTCTCAAATAAATCTTCTAGGCTTACTTTTGATTGTTCGCCGCGACGTTCTTCTAATTGTTTTTGTTGACGCAATTCACCGATTTGACGTGCCGTTTTTTCATCTTCAAATACAACGAAACGATCACCCGCTTGAGGGACATTACTTAAACCAGTGATTTCAACTGGCGTTGACGGGCCGGCTTTCTTAATACGTTTACCTAGATCACTTACCATTGCTCTCACGCGACCAAAGGTATTACCTACAACAATTGGGTCACCGACTTTTAACGTACCGTTTTGAACGAGTAGTGATGCCACCGCACCACGACCTTTATCAAGTTCAGCTTCGATAACTGTTCCGTCCGCACGACGATTAGCATTAGCTTTTAATTCTTCTACTTCTGCTACGAGTAGAATCATTTCTAGTAATTCTTCAATACCTTCACCTTGAAGAGCTGACATCGGTACGAAAATCGTATCGCCACCCCAGTCCTCAGAAATGAGTTCATATTCAGTGAGCTCTTGCATCACACGATCAGGGTTAGCCCCTTCTTTATCCATCTTGTTAACCGCTACGATAATGGGTACTTCTGCTGCTTTGGCGTGATTGATTGCTTCAACTGTTTGTGGCATAACCCCATCATCTGCTGCGACAACTAAGATGGCAATATCCGTCACTTGTGCCCCACGTGAACGCATGCTTGTAAAAGCCGCGTGACCTGGTGTATCAAGGAAGGTAATTTTCTTACCTGCTTCTGTACGAATTTGGTAGGCCCCGATATGTTGGGTAATCCCACCGGCTTCTCCTTCTGTTACACGCGTGTTACGAATCGAATCGAGTAACGTTGTTTTACCGTGGTCAACGTGACCCATGATAGTAACAACAGGCGGACGTTCTTTAAGCTTTTTCTCATCATCTGCTTCAATGTACTGGATTAAATCAGATTTTTCAACTTCCGCTTCTTTCTTAACAGTTACACCATATTCACCTGCAATACGTTCAACCGTATCTTCATCGAGGTCTTGGTTTTTATTCGCCATCACACCCGCAACCATGAGTTTTTTAATAATATCAGTAGCTGGTTTACCAATTAAGTCACCAAGTTCTGTCACATTTAACGTACCTGTGTACGTAATAGCATTTTCATCTTCTTCAACAGCTTCAGCTACGTCACCTGATACCGTGTAATGAGCATTCAGCAATTCAACCTCATCATCTGTCATTGTTGACATATGATTTGTGACGTCACTTCCTAATTCTTTTAGTGTATTGACAACATCTTTACTTGATAAATCGTGCATTTTGGCATATTCATAGACTCTTACTTTAGCCATACAGTCACCTCCGAGTTTTATAATCGAGCAATGATAACATCTTTTTCGCAAAACCTTGATCGGTTATCGCCACAGCCACTCGTCGTGATTTGCCTACTGCTTGCGAAAGCAAAGCTTCTTCAACAAATGTGACACACGGTACACCGTAGTGAGCTGACTTATCTGTCAAACTCTTTTTAGTGTTTATACCGATATCTAAAGCAAGCAAAACTAGTTTTGCTTCCTTTGAACGAATCGCTTTTAAAATTTGGTCTTCACCAAAAACAACCGCGCGTGCACGTGTAGCTAGACCTAATAAATTTAAGATTTTCTGATCATTACTCAATGGGTTCACCTTTTACTACTTTATTTAATGCGTTATATATAGATTGAAGGTCATTTGTTTGTAAATGACGTTCAAGAACATGATTTTTTTCTGCCTTTTCAATAATGGCTAAATCATTTGCAACGTAATAGCCCCGACCGTTTTTCTTTCCAGACGGATCAACAAAAATGTCGCCTTCTTTTGTTTTGACGATGCGAATCAATTGATCTTTTTCGAACATCTCTTGTGAGACTAGACATTTTCTTAGTGGCGTTTTTCTATTTTTCTTTGGCATCTAAAAACACCTCCTAATTAAACAAATCGTCCATGTCTTCAAATAATGGGCTATGTTCTTCGTTTGTTTCGATCACTTCTAAGTCTTCATCAGAAACAATACCGAGCTCTTTCGCATCAGATTCACTCTTAATATCAATTTTCCATCCCGTTAATTTTGCTGCTAAACGTGCATTTTGTCCGCGTTTACCAATCGCTAATGATAATTGATTATCGGGGACAATAACTGTCGTTGCTTTATTTTCTTCATCTACAATGACTTTGGTCACTTTTGATGGGCTAAGGGCATTTGATACATAAACAATAGGATCATCTGAATATTCAACGATATCAATCTTTTCGCCTTTTAGCTCATCGACTACCGTTTGAACACGTTGACCACGTTGACCAACACATGAACCAACCGGATCAATCTCTTCATCTGCTGCATATACTGAAATCTTCGAACGATCGCCCGCTTCACGCGCAACGGATTTAATTTCGACGGTACCATCATAAATTTCTGGCACTTCTGTTTCAAATAAACGTTTTAACAAGCCAGGGTGCGTACGTGACACATAGACTTGTGGGCCTTTATTTGTACTTTCAACTTTTGTGACATAGACTTTAATCCGGTCATGGACACGATACGATTCCGTTGTCATCCGTTCAGATTCAGCTAATTTCGCTTCTACTTTGCCTAAGTCAATATAAACAAATCGCGGATCGACACGTTGAATAATTCCGTTCATGATATCATCTTCACGCTCTTGATACTCACTGAAAATCACACTGCGCTCCGCTTCACGAACCCGTTGGGTCACAACTTGTTTAGCTGCTTGCGCGGCAATGCGACCGAAATCACGTGGTGTCACTTCAACTTCGACAACATCCTCAACCTCGTATGATGGGTCAATTTCTTTGGCTTGATCAATTGAAATTTCTTCTTGTGGGTCAAAGACTTCTTCAACAATTTCTTTACGAGAGAAGACTTGCATCTTTCCTGTATCTTCATCCAATGCCACGCGGACATTACTTGCCGATTTAAAATTCTTTTTATATGCAGAGATCAGGGCCGCTTCTAGCGCCTCCATTAACAAATCTTTATCAATGCCTTTTTCTTTACTTAAATAATTTAGGGCATCAAATAGCTCTTTACTCACGTTGTTTCCTCCTTTAGTTAAATGATACCGCTAATCGAGCTTTTGCTATTTTCTTATACGGTACGTCTAATGTTTTTTTACGGGTTTTATCCTTATATTCAATCGTCACGATATCCTCTTCAGATAAACCAACAAGATCGCCTTCAATGGCTTTAAAACCACCAATGGGTTCATAAAATTTCAGATAAACATGGTGATTCATGAACTTTTGGAAGTCCTCACGTTTTTTTAGCGGACGTTCAGCTCCTGGGGATGATACCTCTAAATAATAAGGGTCTTTAACCGGATCATCTTCATCAAGAGATTCACTTAAACGCTCAGAGACAAGGCCACATTCTTCGATATCAACGCCGCCCTCTTTGTCAATAAACACGCGCAAATAAAAACTTTTGCCTTCTTTAACGTATTCAATATCTACGAGTTCTAAACCTAAATCAGCTAAAATGGGTTCTACTAAGTTCTTGGTTGTTTCTGTTACACTCACTTGTTTCGCCTCCTTCAAAATGGTACAGCTGTCAGTTCATTACGCATTTTTTTACAATGTTAAATCCCTTGCCGTAAGACAAGGGATTGACGTGTACAACATTTAGCTACATGACCACAAAGCAGTGAAAAGTGCCACGCACTCTTCGTTCACGACCATTAAAATCTAAAACAATCATAGCACAACTTTCTGTTAAATTCAAGTTGAGAAGTTGCAAAGAAAGGGAAGGATTAGAAAAGGGACAGTTGATTTTTTTCTTCCATCCCATTTAGACATCCTTGTTGATCTAAATATTCAAGTACGGTTTTTGAAATACGGCTGCGTTCACGTAAATCTTCTTTAGATAGAAACTCCCCGTCCTCGCGTGCTTTCACGATATTTAGGGCTGCATTGGTCCCTAAACCATCAATCGCATTAAATGGTGGAAGGAGTCCATCCCCGTCAACGATGAAATCTGTGGCACTGGATTTATATAAATCTACTTTCTTAAAGTGGAACCCTCGCATATTCATTTCAAGCGCGAGCTCTAAGACGACAACCAAACTTTTCTCTTTCGGCTGAGCATCGTTTCCTTTTTGATAGATTTCTTTGATGCGATTTCGGATCGCTGTTTCACCTTTTATCATCGTATCAATTTCAAAGTCACTCGCACGCACGGTAAAGTACGCCGCATAAAACAGAATCGGGTGATGCACTTTGAAGTAAGCAATACGGATCGCCATTAAGACGTAGGCTGAAGCGTGTGCTTTCGGGAACATATATTTAATCTTTCGACAGGAATCAATATACCAATCAGGGACATCATTCTTTTTCATTTCAACGACCCATTCATCTTTTACTCCCTTACCTTTACGGACCGATTCCATAATCGTAAAGGCTAATGACGCATCAAGCCCTTTATGCATCAGATACACCATAATATCATCACGACAACCAATAACTTCAGGCAATTGACAAATCCCTTTGTTAATGAGCTCTTGGGCATTGCCTAGCCATACATCGGTTCCATGTGAGAGGCCCGATATGATAACTAACTCGGCAAAGGTGCTTGGTTTGGTGTCCTCTAGCATTTGCCGAACGAACTTCGTCCCAAATTCAGGCACACCTAATGTGCCTGTTTCACACATGATTTCTTCTGCGGTAACGCCTAAAACATCGGGCGAACCGAAGATTTTCATGACCTCATCATCATCGGTTGGGATCTCTTGTGGGTCCATCCCTGATAAATCTTGTAGCATCCGGATCATGGTCGGATCATCGTGTCCGAGTATATCCAGTTTTAATAAGTTGTCATGGATGGAGTGGAAATCAAAATGGGTTGTTTTCCATTCAGACGTCCGATCATCAGCTGGGTATTGAATCGGTGAAAAATCATAAATATCCATGTAATCAGGGACAACGATAATCCCACCAGGGTGCTGACCTGTTGTCCGCTTGACACCGGTACATCCTTGAACAAGTCGGTCAACTTCGGCATTTTTAATAAACATGCCATTATCCGAGGCATAACCTTTTACATAACCGTAAGCTGTTTTT
>JBNJFJ010000002.1:5315-69440 GCA_051746745.1 Bacillota bacterium
ACACCGGTACATCCTTGAACAAGTCGGTCAACTTCGGCATTTTTAATAAACATGCCATTATCCGAGGCATAACCTTTTACATAACCGTAAGCTGTTTTTTCAGCGACAGTCCCGATTGTTCCCGCTCGGTAAACGTTCTCTTCACCAAATAATACTTTTGTATAGTTGTGAGCCACCGGCTGATAAGCTCCGGAAAAGTTCAAATCAATATCCGGTACTTTATCACCTTTAAATCCTAAGAACGTTTCGAAAGGAATGTCTTGGCCGTCTTTCTTATAGGGTGTCCCGCATTCGGTACAGTCCTTATCCGGTAAATCAAAACCACTCCCATACTCACCGTTGGTAAAGAAATGATGATGACGGCACTTTGGACAAACATAGTGCGGGGGTAAAGGGTTAACCTCAGTGATTTCAGTGAAAGTCGCAATGAGTGATGATCCAACGGACCCACGTGAACCAACGAGATAACCATCATCGAGTGATTTTTTCACGAGTTTATGCGAGATCAAATAAATAACCGCAAACCCATGACCAATAATACTTTTTAATTCTTTTTCCATCCGGTTCACGACAAGCTCTGGTAACTCATCCCCGTATAAATTATGGGCAAAACTATAACTCATATCGCGAATCTCTTGATCGGCCCCCTCAATTTTAGGTGTATAAAGATCATCTTTAACAGGCGTTACATATTCAATCAGATCGCTGATCTTATGTGTGTTCGATATTACGATTTCTTTTGCTTTTTCTTGACCTAAAAACTGAAAAGCTTCCATCATTTCATCCGTCGTTCTAAAATAAGCATCAGGTAAAGTCTGACGACTCAGCGGATTAGCATTTTGTGACTTAATCAGAATTTGACGGTAAATTTTATCTCGCTCTTCAATATGGTGAACATTGCCCGTTGCGACACATGGCTTGCCTAACTCATCAGCTAACTCCGTAATATTTCGGATTATATCATAGAGCTGTGCCTCATTTTGAATCAGTTCTCGTGTAATGAGCGGATAGTAATTAGCTGGCGGGTGCACTTCAATATAATCATAAAATTCCGCTACTCGAAGGGCCTCGTCTTTTGATTTTTGCATCATTGTTTCAAAGACTTCGCCTTTGTCACAAGCAGAACCGACTAAAATACCTTCACGTAATTGTGTGAGCTTTGAACGCGGGACCCGCGGGACATAATGGAAATAGTCAATATGGGCCATAGAAATAATTTTAAACATGTTTTTTAATCCGACTTGGTTTTTAGCTAGTAAGATCGCATGATGCGGTCTTGCGCGCTGATAACTGTTGCCTTCGCCCATATGGTCGTTAAACTGATTATGATTAAAAATATCGCGTTCTTCTGACTCTTTAATAAGTTTCCATAATAAATACGCTGTTGCTTCCGTATCATAAATCGCCCGGTGGTGTTGGGTGAGTTCAATATTATAATATTTACATAAGACATTTAATCGGTGACTCTTGAGTTGTGGCAAAATAAATCGCCCTAGTTCAAGTGTGTCAATAACCGGATTCGTTGCTTCTGGTAATCCCGCCTTAATAAACCCTTGGTTAATGAAGCCCATATCAAAACTGGCATTATGAGCGACTAAGATGTCGTTGCCCATAAAGTCTTTAAATTCTTTTAGAACGTCTTCGACTTCAGGCGCATCGACTAACATATCATCGGTAATACCCGTTAAATTGATAATTGTCTCAGACAGTGGCTGATGAGGATTACTGAATCGTTCAAATCGTTCAATGATCTCACCATCTTTTACTTTCACCGCAGCAAGTTCGATAATCGTATCATAGACAGCGGATAAACCGGTCGTCTCCACATCAAATACGACATAAGTAGCATTCTCTAGAACAATATCCTTTGCATTATAGGCAATAGGGACACCGTCATCAACCAAGTTGATCTCAACTCCGTACAACATTTTGATGCCTAATTGCTGGGCTTTACCATGCGCCTCTGGAAAACCTTGAGCTCCGGCGTGATCGGTAATGGCCACCGCTTTATGTCCCCACTTTGCTGCCTGTTCCACAAGCTCGGCCGGTGAAAGAACAGCATCCATTTGCGACATTGTTGTATGCGCATGGAGTTCAATCCGCTTCTCGTCTTCTGGATACGTATCTTCTCGGGTTGCTACCTTTATTTCATTTAAATCATTCATCATCATGGTTAGCTCATTACTAAACGTATCCGTTTGAATCGTCCCTCTGACTTTTACCCACATTCCCTTTTTCACGCGTGCGAGTCGCTCTTTATCACGATCATCACGGGAGAACATTTTCACACTAAAGGAATCGGTATAATCCGTGATTTTAGCAATCAATAAATGACGACCTGATTTAAGTTCTCTAATTTCAGCATCAAAGACATAACCTTCAAAGATGATGCGACGGTTTTCTTCAGTAATTGACTCCATCGACACCGCTTCTTCTTTAATGGGATAACCAATGACGAGCGCTTCATCTTTATTTGGATCATCTGTTTTTACTTTTTGTTGTTGTTTTTGTTGATCTTCAATCGCTTTTTTCACCATCAGTTTATCTTCTAACGCTTTTTGTTGTTGAAACTTTTGAATATCTTCCGTTTTAATTTCTGTTTCACATTCAACTTTCCAGGTAGGTAAGCCGTATTTTAAACAGTAGCTACGAAAGGATTCGTTAAAACGGTTTTTAAGGACGACACTTTCCGTTTCATTGCGTGCTTTTAAGTATAATTTTTGATCTTTCACCAGTGGCAATTGTTGTTCAATCCAATCGCGATAAGCTGGTGAGAGCACTGCACTTGATTCCAAAAAGTCACGCCAATAATATTGCATCAATTCCCCATCAACCAATTGCTCCTGTGATTGAATTGTAAAATCAATCGCCGCTACTGATTGAAATGTCTGTTCTAACTTCATCCGCAATTGTTTAAATATTTGAATCGGTAATACTTGAGGCAATTCAAAATGAAAGACCCATTGCTTTTGTTTTTTGTAAACATCTAATTTCAATAGCTGTGCGCCACGAAAATAAGCAGATCGGTCAGCTTCTTCAATCTGTAGTTGGTCGAGTAAGATCGTCATTTTTTCCGTTGGTGATGTTTTCATAACAGCCCTCCTCACTATTAGTAACGGAAAACCCTTGTTAATTAACAAGGGTTTTTCGCTACTTATATTGTCTTAACATATGTCATTAACTGTTCTAACGTCATCTCTTGTTTTTCTTCGTTTGTACGCTCTTTAACTTCCACAATGCCCTCGGTTGCTTTCTTACCGACCGTCACACGGACAGGTAAGCCGATTAAATCACTCTCAGCAAACTTCACACCCGCACGTTCTTTTCTATCGTCGTATAACACCTCAATACCAGCATCCGTTAACTGTTGATATAAAGTGTCACCAAGCTCTGCTTGTTCAGCATTCTTACTATTAACGACAACGAGGTGAACGTTAAATGGCGCCACTTGTTTTGGCCAAACAATACCAGCATCATCATGGTGCTGTTCTACAATAGCAGCAAGCGTACGAGAAACACCAATACCATAACAACCCATCGTCAGTGTTTCACTACGACCTTGGTCATTCAAGACTTCTGCGCCTAGTTCTTTCGCATAAAACTGCCCTAACTTAAATACCTGACCAATTTCGATGCCTTCTGCGAAGGCAATCACACCTTTACCATCTGGTGACTTGTCCCCTACTTGGATAAAGCGAATGTCTTCATACGTAAACGTACCAAAATCGCGGGCTGGATTGACATTAACGTAGTGATAACCATCTTCATTCGCTCCACACGTCGCATTAGCCACACTCTTCACCGCTAAGTCACAGATCACTTGAATCTCTTCATTGACAGCAATCGGGCCGAGTGAACCAAAATCAGCGCCTAATTGTTCGCGTGCCTCTACTTCAGAAGCCATTTCGACAGTTTCTGCTTGTAAAACATGTTTAAGTTTGATGTCATTCACATCATGGTCCCCACGTGTCACAACTAGCACGTATTGTTCATCTGCTTTAAACAGTAAAGACTTTAAGCCTTTTTCAAGTGGGTGACCTAAAAAGTCCGCCACTTCTTGCATCGTCTTTTGATTCGGTGTTGCTACTTTTTCAAGTGTTAAAGGCGTTTCAGTTGGTGGAGTATAATCATCATATACTTCTGCCATCTCGATGTTTGCGGCATAATCTGACTCTGTTGAATACGCAATTGTATCTTCACCGACTTCAGAAAGCGCCATAAATTCGTGCGTATCTTTACCACCCATGGCCCCGGAATCGGCAATAACCGCTCTAAAGTTTAGTCCTAACCGGGTGAAAATTCGACTATACGCGTCATACATGGCTTGGTAACTTTCGTCTAAGCTTTCATCTGTAAGGTGGAACGAATAAGCATCTTTCATAATAAATTCACGGCCTCTTAACAGACCAAATCGTGGACGGCGTTCATCACGGAACTTCGTCTGAATTTGATACAGCGTCAGTGGCAATTGCTTATAACTTCTAACTTCGTCTTTGACAATACTTGTGACGACTTCTTCATGTGTCGGTCCTAGCACAAATGCCCGATCATGACGGTCGTTTAATCGCATTAATTCTGGCCCCATCTTATCCCAGCGACCAGATTCTTGCCATAGTTCGGCTGATTGAAGCGCTGGCATTAGTACTTCATTTCCACCAATCGCATCCATTTCTTCTCTAATCACTTTTTCTACTAAGTTTAATACTTTCTTACCGAGGGGTAAAAAAGTATATACGCCTGAGAAATTTTGACGAATAAATCCTGCTCTGAGGAGTAATTGGTGACTTGTCACATCAGCATCAGCTGGTGTCTCTTTTAATGTTGGTATCAATGTTTGACTTTGTTTCATTCTTTATTCCACCTTCTTAAACGTAATCTTAAAAGAATAATCGTTGTAAATCATTCCACGTAACAATAATCATCAGTAACATTAGTAAAGCAAATCCAATAAAGTGGACCAACCCTTCTTTTTCTTGAGAGATTGGCTTACCTCGAACGGCTTCAATACCGATGAAAAGTAACCGACCACCGTCAAGGGCGGGAAGCGGTAATAGGTTAATAATCCCTAAATTGACACTAAGCGCCGCTGTCCAAGTTAAGAAACTATAAAAACCAGACTGAACAACTTGATCGGTAAAGTCATAAATCCCAACGGGACCAGACAAAGCATCAACAGTAAATTGCCCACTAATGAGCATCGCCACATTGGTAACAATTAATTTTGACCAGTAGAATGTTTCATTCAAACTATAAGGTATCGCTTTTAGCCAAGATTGCTCGACACCACGCATCACACCAATACGACCGATGGATTGGTCATCTACCTGATAAGCTTCAGGTGTCATGTCCAGTAACATTGCTTCATCACCGCGTTCGATTGTTAATGATAAGGCTTCATTTGGACGACTAGCCACGTATGTTTGAAACTCGACCCATGTGCTAATCGGTTGTTCATCGATCTTAGTAATAACGTCTCCTTCGACTAGCCCCGCCTCATTCGCTGGTGTATCGGGTAACACTTCACCTACTTCAGCTTCTTCAATTGGAATCCCTTGTAGACCAGCAAGTAAGAAGAATAACACAGCCGTTAAGACAAAGTTCATAAGTGGACCAGCAAATAATTGCAGTGCCCGTTTTGTTTTTGATTTAGAGCCAAATTGACGATCGTACGGGGCAATTTGGGTCTTTGTTTCATTCATGACATAATCCGCTGTTTCGCTTACCGCGTAACGCGATGTGTCTTCTTCACCAACTAAACTACCTTCTATAAATAAATCATGTGTTAAATCCGCTTGTCTCACTTCAATCACTTCTGCGAGCGGATAGTTTTCTTTGTGATTGATAATAATATCTGTTACTTTCTCGTCTCCATCAAACAACAAGCCAATATGTTGACCAGGTTTTAATTCAATAATCTCCGGGTCTTCACCGGCGACACGGACATATCCCCCCATCGGAAGGAGACGAATCGTATATAAAGTTTCATTCTTTTTGATTGAGAATATTTTTGGTCCAAAACCAATGGCAAATTCTCTGACTAACATGCCCGTTTTTTTAGCAACAATAAAGTGGCCAAACTCGTGAACAAACACAAGTAGACCAAACATTAAGATAAACGCAATAACAGTATTCAATCAAGTTGCTCCCTTCATTTCAATCTATTTACTTACGTAAATTTGTTTTTATCCGATGAATTGAATCAAGTATAAAAAAGGAAAAACAAATAACCAGCTATCAAAGCGGTCTAAAATACCGCCATGTCCCGGTAATAACTTACCTGAATCTTTGACGTGATAATAGCGTTTAAAGGCCGATTCCACTAAATCGCCTACTTGACCTACGGCACTTGATAATAAAGCAACGAGTGCCACTATGACAATCGAGTCATGGACAGGAAAGATCAAGTGAAAAACAACACCTAACGTTGTCGCTAACAACATACCACCGACAGCACCTTCAATCGTCTTATTCGGACTAATCTCTGGCCACAATTTCCGTTTCCCGAAATAGCGCCCGGAAAAATAAGCCCCTGTATCTGTTGCTAGAATAACAATAATCGCAAAGAAAATATACTCCAATCCAATGCGCTGGGTCTCAATGAAATAATGAAAGCCTAAACCAATGTAAATCGCCGTAATAACCATAAAACCAGCGTCTTCAAAAGTAAACTTATTCTTAACGAGCACAGTATAACCTAAGAGCAATAAAACTAAACCGATTAACACTTCCTGCTGTGCATCCTTAAGTGGCATGAGTGCATCAATTTGCGGTAATAAGAACACCCATAGAAGCCCCATCGAAAAAATCGTTGGCACTAAGTATTTATGCATCTCACGCATATTAAATAACTCATATAATCCTAAGGATGAAATAAGAAGCATGATAGTGTAAAAAGGCCATCCTCCAAATATAACAAACGGAAAAAACAACAAGATCGCGACAATCGCTGTAATAATTCGTGTTTTCATATTAATCCTCTTCTTTCTCTTGTAGTCCACCAAAACGACGTTTGCGTTGACTATACGCATGTAAAGCTTTCAAAAATTCTTCTTCATCGAAGGCAGGCCAATGCACAGAGCTAAACCAAAATTCACTATAGGCGAGTTGCCACAGCAAGAAATTACTTAACCTGACTTCTCCACTCGTTCTAATTAATAAATCAGGATCGGGTAATTCCTTTGTATACAAATGTTGGCCGATCACGTCTTCAGTAATCGCATCAGCTGATAACTGTCCTGTTTCAACTTCTTTGGCAATTTGTTGCACGGCTTCGGTTATTTCAAAGCGCCCCCCATAGTTTAAAGCAATATTAAGAATCAGACCGGTATTTGACTGTGTTCTTAATACCGCTTCCTCCATCGCTTTCTTCGTATGTTTTGGTAGTTGATCAAAGTAACCAATCATCGTCACTTTCACATTTTCTTCAATTAATTCTGGTAAGTAGTGATTGAGAAATTGCGTCGGTAATTTCATTAAAAAATCAACCTCTGCTTTTGGACGCTTCCAATTTTCTGTTGAGAAAGCATAAATAGTTAAAATCTTCACGCCTTCTCGGTTAGCTACTTTGACGATTCGCTTTACATTATCCATACCTTCTTGGTGCCCTTTAAATCTAGGGTATCCACGCTCTTTTGCCCACCGACCATTCCCGTCCATAATAATAGCGATGTGATCTGGTATGACTAAGGAAGCATCGCTTCTTTTATCTTTTGATACCTTCGTGTTGTCATTTCGATTCAATAATTGACCTAACACATTTTTCGGTTTATACCAAGACATTCATTCATTCACCCTAACCACTCTTTTTGACTAAACAAAAAGAAGACTTTAAAGATTCTTCATACAGTTTATCATGTATTCTCTATATATTCACTAGTTTCAATTATTTTCTTATGTATGACACTAAAATTTCTTGATTGTGCAATTTTTCAGCTATGTATGTAAATCATAGACATCATTGATATTTTAAAAGTACCAAGTGAAAAGAGGTGTAGCAGATGTGCTACACCTCTTTATTTTAAGACATCATCAAACTTCCATAATTTCTGCTTCTTTTTCCTTCGTTAACAGATCAATTTTAGCGATGTATGTGTCTGTGAGTTCTTGTACATCATCTTGGAACCCGCGTAAATCATCTTCAGTAAGGTCGCCAGCTTTTTCAGCTTTTTTCAAACCATCATTTGCATCACGACGAACATTACGGACTTGTACTTTCGCTTCTTCAGCGAATTTACCAACAACTTTGACAAGTTCTTTACGACGCTCTTCAGTTAGTGGTGGAATCGCGATACGAACCACATTTCCATCACTTGAAGGTGACAGGCCTAGATCAGCTTTTTGAATCGCCTTTTCAATGTCACCAATTGATGACTTATCAAATGGTGTAATCATAAGAAGACGCGCTTCAGGAACTGAGATGGTTGACAATTGATTAAGCGGTGTAGGTGCACCATAATAGTCCACATACACACTGTTTAAGATGGCCGGATTGGCACGACCTGCACGCACGGTTGCTAGATTGCGTGAGTAAGACTCGATTGATTGATCCATTTTACCTTTTGCCTCTTTAATAATTTGTTCTGACATGGTTTATTTCCCCCTTATAATGGTACCAATTTCCTCACCGGAAACGGCCCGCTTAATATTACCTTCTTGTGTGACATTAAAGACTAATAGAGGTATATCGTTGTCCATACATAGCGATGATGCTGTTGAATCCATCACACCTAAACCATCATTTAGCATCTTTAAGTAAGTGAGTTCATCATATTTTGTTGCGGTTGAATCAATCATTGGATCAGCGGTATAAACACCATCCACATTATTCTTTGCCATTAAAATAACTTCTGCATCAATTTCAGCAGCGCGTAGTGCCGCAGTTGTATCCGTTGAAAAATATGGATTACCTGTACCAGCAGCAAAAATCACGACGCGTTTTTTCTCAAGATGACGCATCGCCCGACGTCTAATATATGGTTCAGCTACTTGGCGCATCTCAATGGATGTTTGAACACGCGTTTCTACACCGCAGTTTTCTAAGCTGTCTTGTAAGGCGAGTGAATTCATCACCGTCGCTAACATCCCCATGTAGTCAGCATTCGCACGGTCCATTCCCATCTCACTGCCAACTTTTCCACGCCAAATGTTGCCGCCACCAACAACAATTGCGACTTCTACACCTAACTCTACGACTTCTTTCACTTGTTCAGCAACAGATCGAACAATTTTCGGTTCAAGACCATATCCTTGCTCACCACTTAATGCTTCTCCACTTAATTTTAATACAATGCGTTTATAACGTGCTGCGACCATAATTACCTCCATTATGTAGAATTTAATTCTATCTTACATGAACTTTTACTTCTAGACAAATATTTTTAAAGCTTTCCTAAAGAAAAGGGAACACGATGTGCTCCCTTTTTAACTTCAATCTGCTTACATCATTATTTTTTAACTTGATTCATTACTTCTTCAGCAAAGTTTTCTTGGCGTTTTTCCATACCTTCGCCTACTTCATAACGTGCAAAGTCAGCAATTGTTGCGCCTTTATCAGCCACTAACTGCTTCACTTTTTGATCTGGGTCTTTAACAAAGCTTTGTTCTAATAAACAAATTTCTTCGAAGAATTTACCTAAACGACCTTCAACCATTTTCTCAACGATATTTTCTGGCTTGCCTTCGTTAAGTGCTTGTTGCTTAAGTACTTCACGTTCTTTTTCAACTGTTTCAGCATCTACTGCATCACGTGAAACAAAACGTGGGTTTACAGCAGCAATGTGCATCGCAATATCTTTTGCGAAAGCTTCATCTGTTGTGCCTTCTAATACTGTAAGAACACCAATGTTACCACCCATATGGATGTATGCACCGAAAGCATCGTTATCAGTTTTTTCAGCAATGATAAAGCGACGAAGAGAAAGTTTCTCACCGATTTTAGCAATGTTGTTGTTGATGAATGTTTCAACTGTTTCACCATCACCGTGTAACGGTTGTTGTAACGCTTCTTCAACGTTTGCTGGTTTTTGGCTAAGTAAGTGCTTAGCTAATTCACTTAATAGTGCTTTAAATTGATCATTTTTCGTTACGAAGTCAGTTTCACAGTTGACTTCGAATAATACCGCTGTATTACCTTCAGTTAATGTATACGCTGAACCTTCAGCTGCGATACGATCTGCTTTTTTAGCCGCTTTTGAAATACCTTTTTCACGTAAGTAATCAACTGCTTGATCCATATCACCATCAGTTTCTTGAAGTGCTTTTTTACAGTCCATCATACCTGCGCCTGTTTTTTCACGTAATTCTTTTACCATACTCGCTGTTACTGCCATGTAAAATTCCTCCTTAGAATGTAAGTTACTTAGACGTCGCTTTAAAAAAGGTGATAAAAGGTTACCCTCTTATCACCTCCGTCAACGTTTACTCTTCTGAAGCTACTTCTTCAGTTACTGTTTCTTCAACAGCTTCTTCTTCACCTTGTTTTACTTCTAAAATAGCATCTGCCATTTTACCAGTAAGTAATTTAACCGCACGGATTGCGTCATCGTTTGCTGGGATGACATAATCAATCTCATCTGGGTCACAGTTAGTATCAACGATACCAACAATCGGAATATTTAATTTGTGAGCTTCAGCTACCGCAATACGCTCTTTACGAGGGTCAACGATAAATAAAGCATCAGGAATTTTCTTCATTTCTTTAATACCGCCTAAGAATTTAACTAGACGATCTTTTTCTTTAAGAAGTCCAACAACTTCTTTCTTAGGAAGGACATCAAATGTACCGTCCTCTTCCATGCGCTCGATGTCTTTAAGACGATTGATACGCTTACGGATTGTACCGAAGTTAGTTAATGTACCACCTAACCAACGTTGGTTAATAAAGTATTGACCTGAGCGGATTGCTTCATCTTTAACTGATTCTTGTGCTTGTTTTTTCGTACCAACGAAAAGAACAGTACCACCGTTTTCAGCAACTTCTTTAATGAAGTTATAAGCTTCTTCCACTTTCTTCACTGTCTTTTGTAAGTCGATAATGTAGATGCCGTTACGCTCTGTGAAGATATATTTCTTCATCTTTGGATTCCAACGGCGTGTTTGGTGTCCGAAATGTACACCGGCTTCAAGTAGTTGTTTCATTGAAATAACTGCCATGTTTTTGTTCCTCCTAATAGGTTTTTTATTTTCCTCCGCTAACATCCTCAACATAAAAGACTTAAACATAAAATATTTAAGCACCCTTTTACATTTCAACTAGCGTGTGTATTTAACACCGAGAATTAATATATCATACTTCATCAACGAAGGCAAGTATTCACCTTCATTTTTTATGAAATTTTATGATCAATTCAACTTCCGTTTTCCCTCGATTCATCGCTTTTGCGATCTTTTCAGGACTTTCACCTTGCGCGTAGCGGTCAATGATTTCCGCTTGATAAGATTTTTTATAAGCTACTGGCTCATCCTCAATCGCATCTACGAGCGGTGTATATTCTGGTTCTTCTTTAGTATCGGTTTCACTGGCGATCACTGTTTCTGTCTGCATATTTTCTTGATTAAAGCTAGCGCTAGCCGATTTCTCCTTTGCTTTAGGTTCCGATTGTTGTTGCGGGATATTTTGAACCACATCGAGTAAACGGTCATTCTCTTCTTTCATTTCAATCAAATAAGACATCAATAGTTGCTCAAGCTCTTTTTTCTCTTCTTGGAATTTTTGCTGCTCAGATTGATATGATTGTTGCTTTATATAGTAATGTCTTAAAACAATAAACGTCACAATATGCAATAAAAAACTCATAATTATAAGGAGGTATTCCATTTAAATGACCGACCTTTCTCTTATGCTCCTCGCTTCTTGATCGGTGTGATCATTATTTCACCGTCTTCTAAGTGTGCACAAGAATATTTATACTCTTTTTTTGTGGTCTCTTGATATTTACCAAAGCACAGTTCAACGTTTGGATACAGTGTCCCTTTAGCTAACAAGCTCGCTTCATTCTCTTCACCAATCGACACAGTTAAGGTTGCTTTTTTGTCTTCGATTTTCGCTAATTTATCTTCGGTCAGTTGTAACGTGTTACGCTGTTTAAGTAACAGAATCCGCTCTTTAGAACTAAGACCACCGGCTTGTGCCTTGGCTTCTAAACCAGCTCCTAATTTCTTTAATTTTTTCGCGTCTTCAAGAAGCGTGTCCCGTGCTAAATCGAGTTGCTTTAACAGCTCCATTGATTTTTGATTAACAGCAATCGCCACCGTTGTCTTTGTATCCATCTTATTACCAATATCTTTGGCCTCAATCGACTCACCTGCAGAACAGACACCGCCGATTATGTGGCCAGCTTGACAATAGATATGAGACTGTGCGGTACATTCACTGTGTAAAATAGAATTATTCACATTAATATTTTGTCCAGCGTGGACGGTTGCCTGATTAATGTAACCAATGTTAACATCAACCCCAGCCTCAATGAGTCCTTTCTTCATCCCAACGATTCCTTCAGATATATGAACGGAGCCACCAGCTTTAATATGACTTGCTTCAACCAAACCATATATATAGACATCACCTGTTGCCTCAACCGCATAACCTTCAGGCACGTTGCCGCGAACCGTTACCGACCCTTCAAACTTGACGTTTCCAGTTTTCATAGATAAGTCCTCATTGACTTCATACGTATTAAACACATTAATTTTCGTATGGCCAATGCTTGGTTTTCCAATAATACTGCTATAAAAACTTAGTGTTTCTTCATCGAAGTAAACATTGTCACCTGCTTTGAATTTCACGGCTTTTCCTTGTTTTCCGTGAATGACTTTACCGTTTACTTTATAACCATTGTGTGCTTCAGTAGGTAGTGTTATAATCGCAATTTTTTCATCTTTTTCAACGGTAGGAATTTTATGTATATCTTTAAAACTTTCACGTTCTTCTATATTAACGGTATCGGAATCTTTTGTTAAAAAGCGAATCGTGCCATCTTGACCGTCCACTGCCGTTTGCCCTTCGGCAATTAAAACAGGAAAACCTAACGCTTGATCTTTTTCAGTGATAGATTTAAGTGTCTCCTCTTTTAAGCCAGCTTGAATCTGATAAGATTTCAACCAGCGTTTTAAAGCATCTAGTTCTATTTCTTCTTCAGGCCACTCTTCATTTAATATTAGATGAGCGGATAGTTCATCTTCAGTGATGGTTACTTCAAAAAAATCATCAAATGCTACCACATGATCGGCTCCTTTTTTTGACTGTTTTATATCTATTGTAAAACATGTCGCAATTTAAAAACAGCTTGTTTATGAATTTGTGATATTCGTGATGTGGTTAAATTAAGAACATGCCCAATCTCAGTAAACGTTAATTCATCATAATAAAATAAACTAACGACGAGCTGTTCATTTTTATTTAAACCTTTAATGGCTTCCGCGAGCTCTTCATGATGTTCTTCTCTCATCAATGCTTCTTCAGGCGTGAGCTGTTGATTATCAATAATCGAATGACCGATACCTTCTTTAAAGTCATCACTATTTTCGCCACTCTTCTCTTCAATCGATAAGAGATTACTAAACAGTTGATCTTTAATGGTATCTTCAACTTCTTGACGACTCATACCAACATATTGACCAATCTCATCAGCTGTAGGCTCACGCTGTAAACTTTGAGTCAATGATTGCATCGCTTGTTCTATTTTTTTCGTTTTCTCACGGGCAGACCGTGGCAACCAATCTTCTTTTCTAAGACCATCGATAATTGCCCCTCTAATTCGAAAAGAAGCATACGTATCGAATTTCAAATCGCGTTCGGGTTCAAATTTATTAAGGGCATCGAACAAGCCAAAAAAGCCCAAACTTCGAATGTCATCGCGTTGGACCGTTTTTGGTAAATGTACACCAATCCGTTGTGCGTGAAAATCGACTAAGTATTGATAATGTTCGACAAGACGATTAGCTATGTCTGGACTGCGCGTGTCACTCCACGCTAACCATAATTGATCTATATTGTCTAAAGTCACAGTAATCGCCTTCCTTTCTTATAAATCTTGCGTGCCTTGGTTCACGGTTCGCACGTTAAGCATTAAGGTTTCAGTTGAAAACTCAATGGTACGTCCACTTTTCCCTCGGACATCTTCAGCTACAATCGGGATGCGTTCTTTTTCTAAAAAATCTTTCACAGCAATCACATTGCGTTCGCCTACTCTCAGCATATCATTCGTCGAGCTAAATGAAAACATTTGAGCACCACCCGCAATTTTAGCTTTTAATTGATAGCGTTTTGCCCCTTTATCTAATAACGTTTGAAGCAAAATAGGTAATGAGGTATCGGCGTATTTAAAGGCATTAATGTTGTCTTTTTTAGCCGAGGTTGAATCTGGTAACATCACGTGTGCCATGCCGGCAATCTTAAGTCGAGTGTCATAAATGACAACACCTACACAAGAACCTAATCCTGATGTACGCAAATGCATAGGTGCTTCAGCAAACTTTAAATCAGCAATCCCGACTTTAACAATATGGTCTACTAATGTTTTCATTGATCATTAACTCCAAGCTTTTCAAATAAGTGATCAAACGAGTCAGGATCAGGTAACAAGAAAAAGTGACCTTTAATAGGGTCGCCTTCATCTTCATGATCATCGATTAAGGTATCAATGACCATCGCATAATCACTTACTTGGGAAATTTCGAGCAATCCTTCTGCGAGAATAGCACCGGCCATATCGATGGTGAGTAATGGAATCGATGGTTGTAAGCTCCCACCAATGAAGTCTGATAAGGCTGATAAATAAGAACCAGCTAAAATATTACCGATTTCTTGTAGAGCTGATAAAGCCATAAGATTATCCGGATTATGAACGACAGAAAAATCATCAATTCCGGTTAATTGTTTTACAAAGCTTTCCGCTTCTTCAGGCGATAGAATAAAGAACATCTGGCCTGGTGCTTCCCCTTCAATACGGAGGAAAACGGCGGTAATAATTTCTTCAGGCCCCCCAACTAAATTCATCATTTCTTCAAAATCAACGACACGTACCGAAGGTACGTGCATGTCGATTTTCTTATTTAACATTTTTGATAAAGCCGTAGCAGCATTACCAGAACCAATGTTACCAATTTCTTTCATAACATCTAATTGTAACGCGGTTAAAGATTCGATAGAAGCCAAATTCTCACCTACTTCTTTTCATAAAATTCTTTTAAGACATCGGTCGATAAAATCTCATCAATATTTAATAAAATAAGCAAGCGCTCATCATACTTCGCCACACCATTAATATAATCAATTTTAACCGTACCGACGGTTTCTGGCGCTGGCTCAATGGATTCATTCGGAATATCAATCACATCGTAACACGCATCGACAATCAAGCCGACATCCTTTTCATCATGTTGAATGATAATGATCCGTGTTGCCTCTGTTTCTTCTTGACGATCAAAGTTGAAGCGCTCGCGTAAATCAATCACCGGTGTGACAACACCGCGCAAGTTAAGGACACCTTTAACGAACGGCGGTACCCCTGGAATACGTGTGATCGGCATAACACGCTCAATCGCTCCTACTAAGTCTACTGGTAAAGCATATTCTTCATCATTTAATTCAAAGACAATCGATTTTAAAAATTCTAAAGCCATTGTTATACCTCCCCTTACTTAATTAATGCATCCGTATCAACAATTAATGCGACTTGTCCATCACCTAAGATGGTTGCCCCAGAAATGGCAAAGACGTCTGTTAAATAGTTTCCTAGTGATTTTAATACAACCTCTTGTTGGCCAATGAAGGAGTCGACAATCAGACCTGCCATCTTTTCCCCTTGTCTAATAATCACGACAGAGTAGAAATCATCTTCTTCTGTTTCACCCGGTACATCAAAGACATCTGAGAGTGACACAAGTGGCACAACGCGTCCTCTAAAGTCAATCACAGGTTGGTGATGAGCTGAGAGGATGTCCTTTTTGTTTACAATGGCTGTTTCAATGATTGAAGATAATGGTACCGCAAATTTTTCATTTTTAACTTCTGTTAACATGACCGAAATAATCGACAATGTTAATGGTAGTTGAATGACGAAGGTTGAACCTTCATTGTATTTAGAGTCAATCGTAATATTACCACCAAGTGATTCAATCGTATTTTTCACCACATCAAGTCCAACCCCGCGACCTGAAATATCTGAAATTGTATCGGCCGTTGAGAAGCCAGATGCCATAATTAGTTGGAAGACTTGTTGGTCAGAGTAACTCTTCGACTCTTCAAGTGTTAATACGCCGTTAGCAATCGCTTTTTTCAGTACTTTCTCACGGTCAATACCAGCACCATCATCCGCAATTTCAATAAAGACATGGTTACCACTATGGTAAGCATTTAATTTTAGCGTACCTTGAGCCGGCTTTCCTTTTGCTTCACGCTCACTCGGTGTTTCAATACCATGATCTAAAGCATTACGAATTAAGTGAACCATTGGATCACCAATCTCATCAATCACGGTACGATCAAGTTCTGTTTCAGCACCGTAAATTTGTAAGTCAATGTCTTTGTTTAAGTCTTTAGCTAATTGACGAACCATGCGTGGGAAGCGATTAAACACTTGATCCACCGGTACCATTCGCATCTTTAAGATGATGTTTTGAAGATCACCAGAAATACGTGACATGTGTTCCACCGTTTCTTGTAGCTCATTATTTTTTAATGTTGTTGAAATCTGTTCCAATCGACCACGGTCGATGACTAACTCTTCGAACAAGTTCATGAGCGCATCCAAACGATCAATATTGACACGGATCGTTTTACTAGAAAGCTGAGATTTTTTCTTGGTATTGGCTGTTGAGGTTGATTGTTCCCCCTCGGTTGAACCTTCATCAGTTGGCACTTTCGTCTCGTTAGTTACGGACGTCGTTTCATCTCGGTCATACGCCTCTATTTCTAACTCTTTCACTTCAACAGTGTCAATTTCAGACACTTTATTGATTTTTGCTGAAACATCCTCAGCCGAATCTTTAGTCACTAATACAACTGTGAAGCTATAATCGAATTTTTCTTCTTCTAATTCAGGCACAGATGGCGTTGATTTAATTACCTCGCCAAGTTTCTCAAGGATCTCAAATACCATATAAACGCGTGCTGCTTTTAATAGTGTTGTTTCTTGAAGTGTCACCGTCACTTGATAATTATTAAAACCGCCCTCGGCTGATTGCTGAAGAACAGTCAGTTCAAATTCATCTAAAGTAACATCGGTATTGACTGTTTTGTTTGTCACATCAGTCGCCTCTGATGATGAAGCAGCTGCGACGCTCTCGCCTTTTTCCATCGCTTCTAGTTGATTAACCAAGTCTTTTACATCTTTTTTACCTTCGCCTCCATCAATGATATCTAAAACCATTGCTTCCAGGGCATCTACCGCTTTAAAAATAACATCTAACATCGCTTCATTAAGTTTGACCTTATGATTACGAATCGCATCTAACACATTCTCCATTTTATGTGTTAAGTCAGCTAAATCTTGAAAACCCATTGTCGCTGACATACCTTTTAATGTATGGGCGGAACGGAAAATTTCATTTACGATCGCAACATCTTCCGGGTTCTTTTCGAGCGTTAACAGATGATCATTTAACGCTTGAATATGTTCTTTACTTTCCTCAATAAAAACATCTAAATACTCATTCATCTCCATCACATTCACCTCTCACTTAAACTAATTTAACAATACGCTCACTGATCAGCGTTAAAGGCTCAACAAAATCCACTAATTTTGTTTTTTCCGCTGCTTGAGGCATACCGTAGACAACACACGTTTCTTTTGATTCTGAAATCGATTGAGTGAACGGATGCTGTTCTTTCATTTGTATCAGCCCATTCGTACCATCTGATCCCATCCCGGTCATAATCACACTTATCAGTTCAACACCTCTAAGTTCAGCTAATGATTCAAATAACACGTCAACTGCTGGTTGGTGACCGTTTCTGTTTTCTTCTTTAGAAATACTCACGCGAAAGCCTTTACTCGATTTTTTCACTCGCATTTGGAATCCACCCGGTGCAATGTAACAGACACCCGGATGCAGCATATCCCCATCCTCCGCTTCTTTTACCGTCACCTTTGATAACTGGTTAAGCCGATCGGCTAAAGATTTTGTAAAACCTGCCGGCATATGTTGGACAACAACAACCGGTGCTTTTAAATCTTCAGGTAACTGGGTAATCACCTGTTGAAGGGCACGTGGACCTCCTGTTGATGTCCCAATCGCCACAATCTTCTTAAAGGATTCAGGTTTCTCACCCAACGGCTTAATGGGTTGGATATTGGTTTTTTCGGGTCTTGGTACGAGCTTTTTAATCGGTAACGCTGGCATATCTCGCTTCAGTGTTTTCACTTCAACTTCAGCAGCTTCTAACACCTTACTTATTATTTCGTCTTCTATGTCTTGAATGTTTAGAGAAATAGACCCAGAAGGTTTTGGAATAAAATCAACAGCGCCAAATTCCATTGATTCTAAAGTCTTATCCGCCCCTTCTCGCGTGAGACTGGACAGCATAACAACCGGTCTTGGATCATTTGTCATAATCTCTTTTAAAGCCGTAATCCCATCCATTACAGGCATTTCAATATCTAAAGTGATGACATCTGGTTGGTGTTGTTTAATCTTCTCCAGCGCATCTTGACCATTTCTTGCGGTATCAATGACATGAAGGCGCGCATGATCTTCTAAGATATTTGAAATCATTTTTCTCATAAAGGCGGAATCATCAACAACAAGTACATTTACTTTTTTCATCATGATCTACCTCTCTTTGATTAACTTCTTTAATTTTGATAGAAACCCTGACTGTTTTACTGAAGGATCAGCATCAGGATCAATTAAGTAATCAGACATTAAGTCATGTATTTCTTTTGCTATCGTTGATTTTGGGTCTGAGATAACAAACGGTGTCTGTTTTGAAACAGCTTTTGATACTATTTTATCATAAGATAGCTGTCCAAGTGACACCATATCTTTTTGTAAAAATTGATAGACGACGCGCTTTAAGCGTTCTGTTGCGATTTTCCCTTCTTTTCTTGCCTGCACACGGTTCATAATTAAATAAAATGGCACATCACTGTTGCGTGCATGGATATGTTTAATCATCGCATAAGCATCCATCATGGCTGTTGGTTCCGGCGTGGTGACGACAAAACATTCATCAGCCGATAAAATGTAAAATAAACTTTCTTTTGTCGCCCCTGCCCCCATATCAAAAAAGATAAAGTCATAACGGTCAAGCACATGGTTAAATTGATCAAGAAAGAAATGTATTTTTTCTTCATTCATTTGAAAAAGATCTGTGAGTCCAGAACCAGCTGTGATATATGAAAGACCATTACTCGTTGTTTCAATAACCTCTTCAATCGATAAATGTTGATTAAACATATCAACAATGGAGTACTTGCTTTGAAGGCCAAGTAGAATATCGATGTTTCCCATCCCAATGTCTAAATCAAAAATCAATACCTTTTTTCCGCGATTGACTAAATCAATCGCTACATTAAGGGTGATATTGGATTTCCCAACGCCCCCTTTACCGCTAATGACCGCGATAGTTTTAGCTTGTTGTGTGCCTTTATTCATTTGTCTTCGTAATTGTTGTGCTTGATCATTCATGGTGTTGTGACCTCATAATGTGTGAAGATAAGTAACTCGGTGTTGCTCGTTTGATATCATCTGGTACATCTTGACCAGTCGTGATATAACTGACACCTAGTGATGACACTTTTACTAAATCAACAATGACACCTAGTGTGTCTGTTTCGTCAGCTTTAGTTAAAATAAAGCCTTTTAGTGGGATTTTATCAAATTGATGATAGATGCTTAGAATATCTTTCGGTTTAGCCGTTAAACTTAGCACTAAATAGGTTTCAATATCTTTTGATAAGTCAACGATTTGACCTAACTCTCTAATGTATTTTTCATCTTTAAAGTTACGACCAGCCGTATCAACAAAAACGCGGTCATAGTCTTGAAATTTCAATCGCGCTTTTTGGTAGTCTTCAACGTTATAACAGACTTCAATCGGAATATCTAAAATTTTAGCATACGTTTTTAACTGTTCAATTGCCGCAATCCGGTACGTATCAGTTGTAATCAAGGCGACAGATTGTTTGTCCTCCATTAAGCTCTTGGCTGCTAGTTTGGCAATCGTCGTTGTTTTCCCAACACCCGTTGGTCCGACTAGATGAATAAACCGTGTTTGGAAATTCATCACACCTGATGCTGTTTCATAAAAATAATTGGCCAGGCGGTCTTTAACTTGGCTTTTTATCTCATCATAGACAAGGGTTTGTCCTTCATTCTTCTCCATTACTGGTTGGATCAATAACTCTGCCTGTTCTTTTGAGATATCTTCGGCTAATAATTCTTGATAGACCATATCATAGCTCGGTGGAAATTGACTCTTTTGATCTGTCGATTCTTCCATCCATTTGCGCAGTGAACGTAATTCTTCAAGGACAACTTGTTGTTCTTTTTCTGCTTTAGTTTCAGTATGGATAAATGATTGCAGTGAGGCCTTTTTTTGCGCCTCTCTTTGTTGCATGTCTGGACTAGGTCGAGCATCTAACACTGTTTTTTTTCGGGGTTGTTTCTTTACTGGTACTTGTGTTTGTTTGGGATCAACCGCTGCGACGACCTCGATATTTTTCTTTTTAAATAAGCCGAAAAAACCACCTGTTTCAACGGTTTTACTATTTAAAATAACCGCATCAGGTCCAAGTTCTTTTCTCACCTGTTGCATCGCTTCAGGCATTGTTTTTGCCACATACTTTTTTAATTTCATGTCATGTTCACCACCCCTACACTTTGGACATCTAAGTTCGGTTCCAATTCATTATACGATAACACCACAACATGAGGAAAGAACCGGTCCAACAGTTGCTTCATATACATACGAATGGTCGGTGAGCACAAGATAATGGGATACTCTTCATGCAGTGAAATCTTTTCAATTTGGTTTTTAACCGCATGGACAATCCGTTGTTGTTTATCAGGATCTAAGGCTAAATAATTGCCGTGCTCTGTTTGCTGAACGTGTTCGGCAATGGTTTGTTCCACTTCACCAGCGACCGTAATGACTTTGAGCTCAGATTTTCCTTCTGAGTATTGCTTCGTGATTTGTGAGGCGAGCGATTGTCTCGCATATTCACCGAGTAGCTCTGTATCATTGGTCATTTTACCAAAGTCAGCTAACGTTTCAAAGATTACTGGAAGATTTCGGATTGAGACTTGCTCACGTAACAGTTTGGCCAATACTTTTTGCACATCCCCTACAGATAACACATCCGGTGTCACTTCATCGACTAAAATTGGATACGATTCTTTCAAATGATCGATCAATTGTTTTGTTTCTTGACGACCGAGTAATTGATGGGCATGTTTCTTAATGACTTCGGTAATATGCGTTGCCACAACAGATGGGGGATCGACCACAGTATAGCCATTGAGCTCAGCATCATCTTTCATTTCTTCTGTAATCCATTTCGCTGGAAGACCAAAAGCCGGTTCCGTTGTTTGAATGCCCTCTAAATCATCGCCATCCAAGCCGCCAGTCATAGCGAGGAAGTGGTCCAGTAATAATTCACCTGTTGCTACTTCATTACCCTTAATTTTCAATTGATAAGCATTTGGCTGCAATTGAATGTTATCTCTAATCCGAACAACAGGAATTACTAACCCAAGCTCAATCGCGAGCTGACGTCTGATCATGACAATACGGTCCATTAAATCTCCACCCTGACTCGCGTCGACTAGTGGGATTAACGCATACCCGAATTCAAATTCAATCGGGTCCATGCTAATTAAGTCCACGACATTCTCTTGTGAACGCATATCTTCTGTTGTTTCTTCTTCTTCAACTTCTGCTTCATCAACAGGTAATTCTGCTTTTGGACGTTCTAAAAAATAGCCGCCACCAACGAGAATGAGCGCCATCGTCGTTGTTAACACGGGATTGATCGGAGTAAATCCAAAGATGAAGATTGTCCCGCCAGCCACATAGAGTAATTTAGGGTATTGTAATAATTGCCCAGTTACATCGGTACTTAAATTACCTTCAGAGACAGCCCGGGTAACGATAATACCGGTTGCTGTTGAAATAAGGAGGGCTGGTATCTGACTGACAAGTCCGTCCCCTACGGTTAATTGCATATAAGTCGATAAGGCTTCATTAAAGCTCATGCCTTGCTGCAGCATCCCGATAATGAGACCAAAGATAATGTTAATCATTACGATAATAATACCAGCAATCGCATCACCTTTTACGAATTTACTCGCACCATCCATGGCCCCGTAAAAGTCGGCTTCGCGTTCAATCTTTTCACGACGTTGTTTCGCTTGTTGTTCATTGATCAGACCTGCATTTAAATCCGCATCAATACTCATCTGTTTACCAGGCATCGCATCCAACGTAAAACGCGCGCCTACTTCAGAAACACGCTCTGACCCTTTTGTAATAACTAAAAATTGAATAATAATTAAAATAACGAAGACGACAAAACCGACAAGCGGATTGCCACCAATAACAAATGTTCCAAATGTTTCAACCACATTACCCGCTGAACCTGTACCTAAAATAGATCGTGTCGTTGAAACATTAAGACCTAACCGAAATAGGGTCAGTAATAGTAAGAGCGATGGTAAGATCGAGAACTCTAAAGGTTCTGATGTGTTCATCGCAACTAAAATGACAATGAGGGAAAGTGAAATATTCGTTAAAATTAGAATACTTAAAAGAATATCTGGTAGTGGGATAATTAACATCACGATAATCGTAATGACAAATAACACAACGGTAAAATCTCTTGCTCGCATAAATGTATACTCTCCTTACCCTCTAAAAAACTAAGCTTTTTTCTCTAAACGATAGACATAGGCTAGTATTTCAGCCACGGCCTGATAATACGATTCATCAATATCATGATCAATCTCAACGTCCCGGTAAAGGGCACGTGCTAAGGGACGATTTTCAATAATCATCACATCATGATGTGTCGCAATTTCCCTTATTTTAAGTGCGACATAGTCGACCCCTTTTGCCACAACAAAAGGCGCTTGGTGGACGCCATCAGTTTCATCATACTTAATGGCTACCGCATAGTGTGTTGGGTTGGTAATAATGACATCGGCTTCAGGGACTTCACTCATCATCCGGCTCATGGCCATCTGTCGTTGCCGCTCTTTAATTTTTGATTTAATTTGCGGGTCCCCTTCAATATTTTTATATTCGTCTTTAATATCTTGTTTAGACATACGAATATTTTTTTCATAATCATATCGTTGATATATATAATCTAATACACCAATGACGAATAAACTAATGGCCCCGGCAATTCCGATAAAAATCGTTGTTTCACCAAAAAAGGCCAGTGCGGTATCTAAGTCTTTAAACGCTAACATAAAGACTTCATCTTTTCTCATCCAGACAACGGTAAACGTTACGGCCGCCACAAAACTAATCTTAAGTAACGACTTGACCAGTTCGACTAAAGCACGGGGAGAGAATAAGCGTTTAAACCCTGAAATGGGGTTAATTTTATCTAACTTAAAGGTTAGTGGTTCTGTCGTGAATAAAAAACCGATTTGTGCTAAGTTACTTGCCACACCACTAATCATAGCAACCCCTAGCACGGGTGCAATCGTGAGTCCAACATAGCCTAACACTTCAACGATAATTAATTGAATCGAATCAAAGGTTAAGGACCACTGTGTATATTCTGAAAACACCTTCGTTAAAAGATTGGTTAAACGCATTTTCCAAAACGAACCGAGTAACATGAAGGTTAAGAAGATTAAAAACAAAGCAACAGCCGTGTTAATATCCTGTGATTTCGCTACTTGTCCTTTTTTTCTAGTGTCTTCCCGTTTCTTTGGTGTTGCTTTTTCTGTCTTTTCACCAGAGAAAAATTGGAGATCGAGTTGTAAGTATGTCATCATATTTAACCTCCAAGGATCCGCATGAGCATTTCCATCATTTCAATCACATAATGCACGAGTCGTTTCACTAAATCAATATAAGCCATCATAAACAGACTTAAAACAAACAGTGACACACCAATCTTTAGTGGAATACCAACAACAAAGACATTTAGTTGTGGTACCGTACGTGCAACAATACCTAAGGTCACATCAACTAAAAATAACGTTCCTACAATCGGAATCGCCATCTGGAAGGCAATTAGAAAGAGTTGATTAAACATGTTAATCGCGGTGATTAACAATCCATCTTGCCCTAAATCAATGAGTTGGTCAACTTCGATGACATCAAAGCTATGGATTGCTCCTTGAATCAGAAGATGATGACCATCAACAGCAAGTAGAAACATAAGCGCAAAGATGTATAAGTATTGACCAATAACCGGTCCTTGTGCACCTGTTTGCGGATCAATCACATTGGCAATCGCAAAACCCATTTGAAAATCAATGAAGTTACCAGCAATTTGAATCGCCGTCATAATAATATTTGCTACAAACCCAATAACTAAGCCAATGATCACTTCTTTTACAAGCAAAAAAACAAATGTTAAGTCAAGATCAATCACTGGTATGTCCAATGTAAACATAATCATTAAACTCACAAAAGCAGCAAAACCGATTTTAAATTGGGTCGGAATATTACGATAAGAAAAAATCGGCAACGTCACAAAGAATCCTGCGAGCCGTCCGAAGACTAATAAAAAAACGGTCACGTAATCAAGGTTAATAACAGATAGCATCGTTATCTAATAACCGTTGTAAGATTTTGAAAAATTTCAGTCGTAAACTGAACGACTTGCGTCAGCATCCACGGACCGAAAATAACTAAGCCAAATAAAACAGCGACAATTTTAGGAATAAAGGCTAAGGTTTGCTCTTGGATCTGTGTTGTTGCTTGAAATATACTGACGAGTAGACCGACGACCAGCGCTAAAATAAGCAAAGGGCCAGCGACCATTAAGACGGTGGTGATTCCCCGTTCAGCTAAAGAAATAACTAGTTCTCCACTCATACTTTCGCCTCTTTCTAATTAAAACTTGATAATAGTGCTTCTGAAATTAAATACCATCCATCCACTAAGACAAATAAGAGGACTTTAAACGGTAATGAAATCATAACCGGCGGTAACATCATCATCCCCATGGACATTAAAACACTAGCAACCGTCATATCAATGACGAGGAACGGAATAAAAATCATAAAGCCCATTGTAAAAGCTGTTTTTAATTCACTGATCGCAAATGCTGGCACTAATGCTGTTAGTGGAATATCCTCAACGGTCTCAATCTCAGGTGACTCAACATAATTTAAAAATAAGGCCAAGTCCCGTTCACGGGTATGGTCTGCCATAAATAACTTAATCGGTGTACTTGCCCGTTCATAAGCTTCTTCAATGTTTATTTCTTCATCTAATAAGGGCGTCAATGCTTGTTCATTAATATCAGAAAACGTTGGTGCCATGATAAAGAACGTCATAAAAAGGGCTAATCCTACTAACAATTGATTTGGCGGCATTTGCTGAGTGGCAAGTGACGTACGTGTAAATGAAAGCACGATGATAATTCTAGTGAAACTGGTCATTAATATTAATATACCAGGTGCTAGTGAAAACACCGTCAATAATAATAATAACTGAACAGATGTAGCGACATTCTCAGGGTCACTCGAACTAAAGATATCAATAAATTCATTCATTGCGATCATGCCCCTTAATGTCTTGTCTTATCTTTGCCTGCTTATTTTTCATCTGTTCTAACTCACCTTTAAATAATGTCGAAAACGAATCCTTTGAGTTCTCATTCAGTGAAGAGTTGTCATCACTTTTTGATTGTTTTTGCTGTAGTGACTGAGTCACCTTTGAAAAAAGATCAGCGCCTGGTGCTTGTTTATTATTCATGAGTTGTTCGATAAACGCTTGATCGGTCACTTCTGTTAATAACTCAACCGTATCACCTACTCCAAGTAAATATACTTTCGTACCTACTTTTACAAGCTGGACTGATTTATTCATTCCAACAGAAACACCACCAAGGTTTTCAAGGTTATTTAATTGACCTTGTTTTGAGGTGAATTTATTCATCAGTTTAAGCAAGACGTAAATAAGGATAACGACTAGGGCGAGCGCTAATAGAAATCGAATCACTAAGCCCCAAAAACTCACCTCTTCATTATCATCTTCAAACAAACCAGAATCTGGATCATCGGGGGTTTCCGTTTGCTCGTTTTGTAACGGCGTGTTATCACTATTTGACTCTTCTCTATTTGATTCTAACTCATCTGTCGATGATTGACGATATGCATCAAGCACAGATCCATTATCATCTTCAGCTAGCACAGCGTGCGGAAACAAGCAGATAAAAAGAATAAGACAAAAGCTTATCAAACGTTTCATCATCTTATCCTAGTGCTTTATTAATGGCCTCTAGCACACGGTCCGCTTGGAACGGCTTCACAATAAAGTCTTTCGCTCCCGCCTGTATCGCATCGATCACCATTGCTTGCTGTCCCATTGCTGAACACATAATGATGGTCGCATTTGGGTTCTGTGCTTTAATTTCTTTTAATGCTTGAATGCCGTCTTTTTCTGGCATCGTAATATCCATTGTCACAAGGTCTGGTGTTAGTTCAGCATATTTTTCAACAGCAACTTGACCATTTTCAGCTTCCCCAACAACATCAAAACCGTTCTTTGATAAAATATCTTTAATCATCATTCTCATAAATGCTGCATCGTCTACGATTAATACTGTATTTGCCATGGTTGTTTCCTCCTAAAATGTATCCATTGTTATTTTAGTTTTTTAAGTCGATCACTTTGACTAATAATTTCTGTGACTCTCACGCCAAAGTTCTCATCAATAACGACAACTTCTCCTTGAGCAATGAGTTTATTATTTACATGAATATCAACTGGTTCTCCGGCGAGTTTATCAAGTTCCAAAATCGAGCCTGTCGATAATTCTAGAATGTCTTTTACCGCTCGCTTTGTTCTACCAAGTTCAACGGTCACTTGGAGCGGGATATCTAGCAACATATCTAAATTGCGTTTTTCATGTTCTGGTAATTGGATTGGTTCAAACGCTTGAAAACTTGCTTGTTCAACGTTTTGTTGATTCGCCATCGGTTCACCCATATTTCTAGGTTGACGTGGTTGTTGATACATTTGTTGTTGTGGTGCAGCTTGCTGATTCATATTTGGTTGTTGAACTTGTTGTTGTGGTTCAGGTGATGCTTGCGCTTCCTGCTTCGGTGCCTCTTGTGTTGGTGCCGTTTGTTTTGGCTCTTCTTTTGGACCATTTAACAACTCATCAACCATTGCTTTTGCGAAAGATGGTGGTAACAGTTGCATGATTTTTGAATCAATCAATGTCCCTATTTTTAACTGGAATGACACTTTAACGATATATTCGTCATCCGGAATGTATTTATCACTTTCTTCGGTCCCTACTTCTAACATCACCGTTTGCGGTGGGGAAATATCAATCCGCTTTGAGAACATCGTTGACATACTTGTAGCTGCTGTCCCCATCATTTGATTCATTGCTTCTTGGACAGCGCTCATATGAATTTCATTAAGTTCTACTTCACTATTAGAACCGTCTCCACCAAGCATTAAATCAGCAATAATCGAAGCATCACTTGATTTTAAAACAAACAAGTTGTCGCCTTCAAATCCTTCGGTATACTCGACTTCTACACCGACATGAGGATGTGGAAATTCCTGCTCTAATGTGTTACGTTTCACGATTGAAATCTCAGGTGTTGTAATATCAACTTTTTGATTTAATAGTGTCGCAAGTGTCGTTGCCGAACTACCAAATGAAATGTTGCCAATTTCGCCTAATGCATCAATTTCAATATCTGAAAGAATACTAGATGTATCTTCAGACTCTTCTTCTATCGTTTCGTTTTCGTCTGTTTCTTCTTCATCTGATGTGCCGTTTAGTAGCGCATCAATCTCATCTTGTGATAACATACCATCACTCATCATCGGAAGACCCTCCTTTAATTTCATCAATCACCTGCACAGCAACGTTATTTTTCTGGCTACCAGGCTGAACATAAAACAATGGTTCTTCACTTGACTGCATAATTAAAGGCTCTTCAATCGATTGATTTAACTTTAATACATCGCCCTTGTTTAACTCAAGTAAATCATCAATAGTAATACGCGTTTCACCTAACACCACACTGAGTTCAAGTTCCGTAGATGAAATATTTTTTGTTAATTTTTCATATTCACCAGGTTTCCGTTCCTTTTGTGCTTCATTCTGCATCCAATAATGCACAGATAACCTCGGAATAATTGGCTCCAAGACGACATGCGGAATACAGATATTGATCATCCCACTCGTCTCACCAATCGTTGTGTTTAACGACACGACAATGACCGTTTCATTTGGTGACACCAGTTGCAAGAATTGGGGATTCACTTCAAACTCTTCAAGCATTGGATCAATATCGATGACACTTGCCCAAGCTTCTTGCAAGTTGTCGAGTGATTTTTCAAATAAATTGGACATAATCGTTGATTCAATTTCGGTCAAGTTCTCTATTTTATTTAAACTTGTTCCCCGACCACCTAGAATTCGGTCTAACATCGCATAAGCTACGTTTGGATTAATTTCAAAAATAATTCGACCATCAAGTGGATCCATACTAAAGATATTTAACACGGTCATTGTTGGAATTGAACGAATAAATTCTTCATAAGGTATTTGATCGACGGAAGCGACCGAAATATGCACATAATTTCGCAGCTGAGCTGAAAAATATGTCGTCAGCATCCGCGCATAATTTTCATGGATTCTCGATAAACTTCGCACTTGATCCTTTGAAAATCTCAGTGCTCGTTTAAAGTCATAACTTCTTACTTTTTTTTCTTTTTCTTCTTCTTTTAATTGATTGGCATCCATCTCTCCTGATGATAATGCCGATAGTAAAGCATCTATCTCATTTTGGGACAAAACATCATCTGCCATAAACTCACCTCCGGTTCGGAGTCGTAACTACTGAACAATCTTACTAATTAGATAGATGTCCGTAATTTCCCCTTCTTCCATTAACACATTCATTTCGTCTTTCAAGCGATTCTCGAATCCTGATAAATCATTTTGTAACACTGATGACTCCATCTCTACTGTTTGTTTAATTAATATGTTCTTAAACTGAAACATGCGTTTTTCCACTTCCGCTTTAGCATCTTCATTGTTTGTGATGATGTTAAATTGTAGTTGCGCATAGCGATTATCAGCTAAATCAATATTGATTGATTCAGTCATATAGGAGTATTCAATCTGTTCATCAATCGTTAACTCACGATTAGGGTCGTCTTGATTCATGAGAATATAGATGATGGCAGCCATACCTAAAATAGACACTAACACAAGACCTATAATAATATTTTTAAATACTTTACTTGCCATTTACTTCACCTACCTGTTGGTGCCAAGGAAACATGCCGATATTTTTATAAAAGGCTTGCGATAAGTGACTCACCTCAGCTTCAGTTTCTTTGACAAAATATTTTTTACCATTCACGAGTGTGATTGTTGTATCAGGTAACGCTTCAACCTTCTCGATGTACATTGCATTAAGTGTAAATGTGTCACCTTTAAAATTAGTCACTGTAATCATAATTAAGTTGGGAGTAAGCCCAGAGGCTTACTCCTTCCTCCTATCGTTTTAGATTCACAAGTTCTTGTAAGATTTCATCTGATGTTGTAATGATTCGCGTATTCGCCTGGAAGCCACGTTGTGCAGTAATCATTTCTGTGAACTCTTCAGCTAAATCGACATTTGACATCTCGAGTGCACCAGAAACAACAGCTGCTGTACCTCCAGATTCAGGTTCGAATAAAGGTAAATCATTATTGTCTTCATTTAAAACCATACCATCATTTACTGATGAACGGAACATATTCCCACCAATTTTCTCTAAACCACCCGGGTTCGAGAACTTAGCTATAGCTACTTGTCCAGCCTGTTGAGTTGCTCCATTTTCATTAATATAATTAACAATACCATTTCCTTGAATACTAAAACTAGCAGCAGACTCAGGGATTCTGATTCGATGAGTTCCTTCTGATAAGCCTTGATTTGTTCCTTCAGATCCAATCTCCATAAAACCTCCATCACCAACCAAATATTGTCCATTCGCATTGACAATATAACCTTCTTCATCTAAATACATGTTTCCTGCACGAGAATATTGTAAGTTGACATCATCTAATGAATCGATTTCATTTTCATCTCCACTTACTCCGTCTCCTGTAGCAAAAACAAACATCCCATCACCTTCAAGCGCCATATCAAGCACTCGGTTGGTCGTTTGACGGTTACCTTGGGTGTGAATATTATCAATTGAGCCAAGTTGTGAACCTAAACCAACTTGCATCGGGTTGATACCACCACGAATGTCTGTTGGTGAAGAAGCACCGGCAGTTGTTTGACTCATCATATCTTGGAAAGTTGTTCTTGCTTTTTTAAAACCAGACGTATTAACGTTGGCAATATTATTACCTACAGTATCAAGTTTTGTTTGGAATCCACGCATACCTGCGATTCCTGAGTACATTGATCTTAACATAGTTAGTTCCTCCTTCTTGTATCTACATCTATCAGTCAGTAGATACACATGCCTCCCAGTCTGGGTCCAGCATTAATCAATTATGATTGTTCCATTTATATTTGTGAAAATCTTCTCGCTTGCTTCTTGTCGGTTCATCATGGTTATGACCGTTTGATTTTTCGCACTGACAACAAGGGCGGCTTCATCAGTTAACACAAGTGAATCGGTGATGCCTTTTGCCTTAGCTTTTTCAACTTGTTCTGAAATTGACTGCCATTTTGATTCGTTCATGACAATGTTACGCTCAACCATCCGTTCCTCTGCATGCTTGGTTAACGTTAGATTTGATTTCTTTTGGTCTAGAATGGTCTGAAACGCCTGCATCGGTTTTGGTTTTGAACTTATTTGTTTTGTTGAGGGCAACATGGCCTGTTTTGGTAGTGGATTAATCTCTATCCCCATAACACCCTCCTATTCTGATGTCTTCGGTGTTGTTACCCGCAATACTTCATCGGTATAGATTTTTTGATCATTATCTAATTCAATGACCGCAAAGCCTTCTTTTTCAGAAATAGCTTTAACTTGACTCGTGACGATTTCTTTTGGTTCTAGAATGTCACCTGATTCTTCATCAAGTTTATAGTAGCTCACTTCTTTTCCAATCATATGACTGTATTGAATGACAGGCGATACAGATTGATTCTTAACTAACTGTTGAATGGAATCATTCATATTCATCATTTGTTCAAGAGATGAAAAAGTTGTCATTTGCGAGATGAATTCTTTATCATCCATCGGGTCGAGTGGATCTTGGTTTTTGATTTGAGCCATTAATAGTTTTAAAAACTCATCTTTCCCAAGTTCGCCACTTGGCGCTTCTCTTGTTTGATTGCTTAAATAATATGAAGGATCAATTTTCATCGTTACACTCCTTCCTGACTGAGAATGTCACTGAAATTTAGTTCAGTTTCCTCCTCGTCTTCTGTATAGATGATTTGTTCGTCTTGATTGTTTGTTTGATCTTCCTGATCTTGATAATCAAGTAATTCTGGTGCACTCGTTGCGGCTGCTTGTTCGTCTTGTTCCACGATGACTTGATGTGGTGAGAACATGTGACGAAGTTCTTTCATATTAGCTTCTAGTGCTTCTTTTGCCATACTTGACGAGGCAATTAGTTTTACAAACATTTCACCATCAATTTCCATCATTTCAACCGTGATCTGCCCTAAATTATTTGGGTTAAGCTGTAATTTCACTTGTTGTTGTCCTAACAGATTTTTACCAACTTGCATCTTTTGAAGAACCGCTTCAAATTGTTGCATCAATTCTTGATTAAGCGTTTGTTGATTAGAGGCTGCTGATTGACTCAAGTGAATCGTCAATTGTTCTAACGGTTGCGTGCCTTTTGAAGAGGCAAAAGCTTCACCAAATGATGGTTGTGATTTACCTGACTGGCGTTCAAGTGCTTGCGATAACCATTTTGAAATATCATCAGTAGTGACTTTACTATGGGTCGCGTAACCTTTTTCACTTAGTGCCATACGAGATTGAAATTTCGTCATCATCTCTTTTAGTAACATTTGATTGTCTTCTGATAAGAGTTTACTAGATAAGGCTTGACTTAAGTCCTTCGGTAACGCTTGGAATTCTTGTAATAACGTCATCCAATCTTTATTGCCTAACGCACCTGCATTTAATTCTTTTAACAGTGGTGTTACTTGTTCTAGCACAGGTTGTAGTTGAACTAATGCGCTAAGTTGAGCTAAATCTTGTTCAGATAATTGCTCAAAGTCAACGTCTTGATCTAATTTAATCCCTAAACTTTTTAATAATGATTTAATTTCGTCACTTAATTCACCTAGCTTAGACAACAACGCTTTTACATCTGCTTCTGTTAATTCAGTTGTGTCTTCAGCATTGATTAAAGCAAGAAGGTCTTGATTGCCTTGTAACTGGGCCAGTATTTCATTAAGCTCACCAGTTGTTTCAGCATTCGGTATTAAAGACCCTAGCCCATTACCATCTGATTGTTGCGCCAATTCTTTTACAACCGCACGAATATTTAAACCGCTCTCGTTTCTGGTCATCTTTTCAGGCAACGCACGTTGGTCATTAGTTAATGGTTGTTGTGATGACTTAGCTAACGTTTGTTTAAAAGCGTCTGACTGTCGCTTACTCATTTGACTTACATTATTTGTTGATTGTTTCGGTGAGCTGTTTGCGACTTGTTTAAATAACATATCCATCGTATTCATTGTTTCACCTCCCTTCAAATATTACGTAACTTACCTCAGTAGCTATTGATACAATAACTCCGTTAATTCCGCTGCTTTTTCAGCTTCCATAAAGGAAAGGATTTCACTACGTGCTTCTGATGGTACACCATTTAGAATATCAACCGCAATCTCCGTTGTTGTTTCAGATAAAATACGGGCAGCACTTTCGGGTTCCATATCAGAATATGTCGAGACAACTTCCTCTAAACGCGCTTGTTGTTCATTTTGACTCGCAATTTGAGACTGATATTCAGCTAATTGATTGTTTAAGTCAACAATATCACGTTCTAAAGCTTCAATTTCATCGTCTTTTTCAGATGATTCCATCATCAAGCGATTAATTTGAGACTGATAATCTCCGATTTGCGCTAAATACTCCGCTTCCATTGCTTCTAAATTCGTTTCAGCTTCTGTCGTAATTAACTTCTCGACACCTGGGACTCGATTAAGAAAGGTTTTGGTGTTTTTTACCGGTTCCATCCCTAAGAGTGACAAGACAATATAAATAATCGTAACGGATAAGATGAGTGGAATAATAGCTAAAAGTAGATAACTTAACCAACTTTTTTTCTTTTTTTCTTTTTGTTTTTTCGCCATATTTTCACCGATCCCCATGATTATAATATTGTCTGATGGACGCTTCGTCCAACATCTTGCTTTCTGTTTCTTTTTCTTTCGATTTGATTACTTCCCACTTATGATCAATAATTTTTTCATACTTTTTCACTTCAACATGCTGATCTGTGAGCATCGACCGTTTATCTTCCATAATCGAGCGTTTTTCATCTACGGTTGCTTCAACGTGCAAGATCTGCTTTTTTAATTGTTGCAAGTAGGTGTGATGTGTCATGAGCGACGTGACAGAACCTGATGTATGAAGAGCTTGTTGATATTTATCTTCAATCGTTTCTTTTTGTTTTAAGAGTTGATAGAGTTCTTCAGCGACAGTTTCAAACTCGGTTACGGCAGACTTATATTCAAGCTGAGCTTCGTTTTTAAGATTTTCTTGATGATGTAAAATTTTTTCGAATGCTTGGACATTAGTCATCTGATATTACCCCCCATATAGTAAGGATTCCACCTGATTGATCGCCGTCTCTCGATGACAATTATCTTCAATCCCTTGTTTTAAGAAATTGATAATTTTTGGATGCAATTGAATCGCACGGTCAACTTGTGGATTGGACCCACGCTTATACGCGCCGATTTGAATCAGTTCATAGTTTTCTTCGTAACTTGCGAGATAACTACGTAACTCATTAGCAAGTTTTTGTTCTTTCTCTGTCGTAATTTGTGGCATAACCCGGCTAATAGATTTGAGTACATTCAGTGCAGGGTATTGCCCCCGTTCAGCTAATTTACGGTCTAATACAAAGTGACCGTCTAATATCCCTCGGGTCGTATCGGCAATCGGGTCGTTTAAATCATCCCCGTCGACAAGTACTGTGTAAAACGCTGTAATCGTCCCTAAATCACTTGTTCCCGTTCGTTCTAATAGCTTAGGTAAAATAGCGAAGACAGAAGGTGGATATCCTTTTGTCGTTGGCGGCTCACCTGTGGCTAACCCGACTTCACGCTGAGCCATCGCCACACGCGTAACGGAATCCATCATTAAGTTGACATTATAGCCTCTATCTCTAAAATACTCAGCGATTGAGGTTGCGGTATATGCCCCTTTAATCCTCATTAAAGCTGGTTGGTCAGACGTTGCGACAACGACGACAGATTTTTTTAACCCCTCTGGCCCGAGGTCTTTTTCTATAAATTCTCTTACCTCTCGCCCCCGTTCTCCGATAAGCGCAATGACGTTAATATCAGCTTCACTGTTACGGGCAATCATACCGAGCAATGTACTTTTACCAACACCACTACCGGCAAAAATACCGATACGTTGACCTTTTCCAACCGTAAGCAAAGTATCAATCGTCTTAACCCCGATTTCAATCGGTTCTAAAATCCTTGGACGTTTTAACGGATTCGGTGGCGATTGTTCTGTATTCATCGCGAGTAATCCTGATGGTAACTTAGAATCATCGAGCGGCATGCCAACAGCATTGATCACTTTTCCAACAAGCCGTTGACCCACTTTAATCGTCAACGGCTTACGTGTTGCTTCGACTAAACTGCCTGGTCCGATATCATTGATTTCAGTATAAGGCATGAGCACCACGACATCATCATTAAAGCCAACAACTTCCGCCATAATTTTGTCATAGTTTGACGTATGAATGTAACACACTTCTCCCATTTTTACTTCGGGACCGGTTGATTCAATCATGAGACCTACAACGCGCTTGACTTTACCAAAATGGGTATATGTCTCCGTCTTATCAATCACATCAACGAGTTGATTAATATCCACGTTGCATCTCCTCCATTGTTTCCGTTAATGCCTCATGAATTTTTTCTAATTGACGATCGACACTGACGTCTAATTGTCCACTTGGCGTTTCAATCACACAGCCGCCGGTTGGTAACTTATCATCAGGTAACACAGACAGCATGACACCTTCATTCAGCACCCGTGTCAGTTCGTCGGTTTGCGAGTGAATCAAATCGAAGTCTTGAATACTCGTCCGGATACGAATAATTGTTTGATCATGATAGTCTTTAATCGCTGTTTTCACAATGGGTAGTAGAGCGTCCTTCGACATGACTGCATCAAAAACGACTTTTTTTGCGACAACCATAGACAGTTCTACGATATCGGCATGTGCCTTTTCAATAATGATTTCTCGCTCTTGTTCAGCTTGATGGATGATCTCATTCGCTTGTTCAATTCGCGAGGCAAAATCAGCTAAGGCCGCTTGTTCACCAGTTTCGTATCCGGCTTGATAGCCCTCGTTTTTGGCCGACTCAATTAACGTTTCTTTTTCACTCTGCCAGTCTTGTTTCTGTTGGTTAATGTCTTGTTCAGCTTGTTGTTTTTCTTGATCAATCTGTTGCTGTATGTTGGTTAGCTCTTGCTTTAATTGCATGAGTTCATCATTCAGCTGTTTTTTTTGATGTTCTAACTGCTCAATTTCTGAGAGTGATTCATCTTCTTCTGTTAGCGTGTCATCCACATGAACAGGCTCTTCAACTTTAAACTGAATCGGCTTTAGTTTGATTTCACGGGCTTTAAATGGTTTAAAATCAGACAATAATATCATCTCCTCCACCACGTGCAATCACAATCTCACCTACTTCTTCAAGGCGACGAATAGCTGCTACAATACGTGTTTGTGATTCTTCAACGTCTTTTAGACGGACAGGACCCATAAACTCCATTTCCTCTTTAAAGGTTTCAGCCATACGTGAAGACATGTTGCTAAAGACAACCTCTTGTACTTCTTCACTTGCGACCTTAAGCGCGAGACGTAAGTCATCGTTTTCAACCTCCCGAATCACACGTTGAATCGCCCGATTATCAAGCGTCACAATATCTTCAAAGACAAACATCCGTTTTTTAATCTCTTCAGCTAATTCAGGGTCTTGTATTTCTAAAGCATCGAGAATGGTACGTTCCGTTGAACGATCGACCCCGTTAAGCACTTCAACAACCGCCTGAATTCCACCGGTTTGCGTGTAATCTTGGGTGACAGTTGATGAGAGTTTCTGTTCTAAAATACGTTCCACCTCGTAGATGATTTCCGGCGACGTTGAATCCATTAACGCAATTCGTTTCGCGATATCTGCCTGCATCTCTTGAGGTAATTCAGATAAAATCTGTCCAGCTTGTTCATTATCTAAGTATGACAATATAAGCGCGATGGTTTGCGGGTGTTCTCCTTGAATAAAGTTCAAAATTTGATTTGGATCTGTTTTACGTGCAAAATCAAACGGTTTAACTTGTAAAGAAGAGGTTAACCGCCCAATGACTGCTTGGGCTTGTTCTGCACCAATCGCTTTTTCTAACACTGTTTTCGCATAAGAAATCCCGCCCTGGGCGATATAATCCTGTGCTAGCGCGATTTGATGAAATTGCTCTAGCACTTCTTCTTTTTGACCGCTTTCGACCTTCTTCACACCTGAAATTTCGAGTGTGAGTTTTTCAATTTCTTCTTCTGTCAAATGTTTATAGACTTGAGCAGACACATCTGGTCCGAGTGAGATGAGAAGGATTGCTGCTTTTTGTCTACCCGTTAGTTCTTGTTGTTTCGCCACTTTGACTCCCCCTAATCCTCAGAAATCCAGCTGCGGAGTAATTTCGCAAAGTCATCCGGTTTCTCTGTTGCCATTTTCTCTAATTGTTTTCGTTTAATTGAGCTTTCCGTATCTTCCGGCTCTTCAATTCCTGGTATTTCTGTTGTTCTATCTTCTTCAGACATATACATGTCTTCTTCAGTGACAGTTGATTGTTTAGGTTTTCTGACAAGTAAGATGACAATAACTGCAATAAGCGCTAATAATACGACACCAATCGCCACATAAGCCCAGATTGGCAAGTTAAAGCCTCCCTCTTCAGATTCTCGTGAAATGCCGTTAAATGTTTGGAAAACAATTGAGGTTTTCTCAGTAGGATTTATATCCGTAATATTTCCGTCAATCGATGTCGTAATAATAGAATCGAGGATAGATTGAACACTTGCTTGTACCTGTTGTTGTTCTTCCGGTGTTAATAATTCAAGATTACCATCTTCATCCGTTGTTGATTTTGTGTTATCGACAGCAACTTGAATCCCTAAATCTCTTAATCGATAAGGACTTTCACTTATTTCACGTTGAATTCGGTTAAATTCATAATTGATTGTATCTTGTTCTAACTCATATTCGCCTATGCCGTTATCATCTCCGACTGGGTAGTTATTGACATCCTCTTCACCGGCACCAGCCGCTGCCTCATCAAGGGCACCTTGTCCCTCATAAGACTCCCGGATTGTCTCTAAGCTTACAGGAATCCCTTCCATTGCCTCTTCATCGACCGGTTCTACCAGTTGTTCCACGCGATTTTCTTGCGTGAAGTCTAAGTCAGCCGTGACGGTTGCGATAACTTTTTCTGGACCAATCATCACAGATAGCATTTGTTGCACACGTTGCTGTAAGTCACGTTCAATTTCTTTTTTAATTGATTGTTGTTGAGCAAAAACATCTGATGTTGAATTAATATTTTCATTATCTAAATTATAATAGTTAAAGTATTGGTCCATAATGACGATATTATCAGTAGTAAGATTCGGAACAGCTTTTTCGACGAGGTGATAAAGCGCCCGTACTTGTTCGTTATTAAATTGATGCCCCGGCTCAAGGGTTAAATTAATAGCAACAGATGTTGAATCTGTCTGTTCCGTAATAAATACGGATTCTTCTGGTAAATTTATCATGACGTTCGCTTGATCAATGCCTGAAAAACCTGATAATAAGTTACCTAATTCAGATTGCATCGCATCTAGTTTAATCATACCAAATTCATTATCAGTCACACCCCAAGACGTGTTCGCACTAAAGAACCCATAGTCAATTTGACCAGAGTCTGGAATACCTTGGGCCGCAAGTTCTACTAACAAGCCTTCTGCTTGTCCTTCTGGCACATAAATAGTGGTCCCACCATTACGGACTTCGTGTTCGATCCCACGCGTGTCTAATTCGACCTTCACTTGACCTGCTTCTTCTGCCGATAAGCCTGAGTAGAGCTGTACCATCGGGGTACGTGAAAAGAAGATGGTTCCACCAATAACGATGATCAAAAACAAGATGACTGATGATATCATCAATCCCTTTTGTTTAGTTGAACGTTGACGCCAGAAGTTTTCGATTGTGTCTTTAAGTTGTTGTAATTTCTCTTTCATTCTGCGCCTCCATACCAATAAAAATCACTTATAAATTATAATTGCATTCGCATCATTTCATTATAAGCGGTAATAGCTTTACTCTGAACCTCAACAGCTAAATTCAGTCCGACTGAAGCTTTTTGAGCTGTGATCATGACATCATGAAGATCATCGATTTCACCATTCACAAGTTGTTCTGTTTTCGCTTGTGAATCGAGTTGTAATTGATTCACATCATTTAACGCGTCTGTCAGCATGTTTTTGAATGTTGCACTATTTGCTTTTGGTTCAGTTGTTGCTTGTGGTTTTATTGTAGGAGACGTTATAGGTTGAATGAAGTTTGTTTGGATTGTCATAGTTTACCTCCTTAATTACTTACCTATTTCTAATGCTTTCATTAACATCCCTTTTGTCGCATTAAGCGCCGTCACGTTTGCTTCGTATGATCGCGTCGCGCTCATTAAGTCTACCATTTCTTGTAACGGATCGACATTGGGCATTTGTACATAACCAGCTTCATCAGCATCTGGATGATTCGGATTATAAACCGTCACAAACGGTGCATCATCTTCGGTGATGCTTGAGACTTTCACACCACTCACACTTTTATTCTCATCACCTTTGATCTTTGAAAATTGATCTCTAAAGCTTGGTGAATCACTTTGGAAGTTGACGATCTTTCGTCGATACGGTTCAAACTCACCATCTTCGTTTATACGCGCTCTCGTTGAATCGGCATTGGCAATATTCGCAGAGACCGTATCCATTCTGAGTCTTTGCGCGGTAAGTGCTGAACTACTTATATTCATTCCATTAAAGACAGACACAATTAACTTCCTCCTCTAATGACTGACTGCAAACTATTAAACTGCCCGTTCATTCGATCAATCATTGCATTATAATAAATCTGATTTGTCGCTAGATTCGACATTTCTTTGTCGATATCGACATTATTCCCATTATGGTTATAAGATGTCCCTTTGTTTGTTGTTACATTGAACTGATTGTTTCCTTCACCAAAGTTAAAGTGTTTTTCGTGTGTTCTTTTTGCCTCAGTGTTTGATTTTAATTCATTGTCTAAGATTGATTTAAATTCGACTTCTCTTGCCTTGTAATTCGCCGTATCCACATTGGCGATATTGTTAGCGATTGTTTTGTTGTTGAGTGCCGCATAATCTAAACCGTGTTGCAGCGAATCAAATGTACGACTAAAAAATGTCATTCTAGTCCTCTCCTTATGCGTACTTTTAGATGATAACCTCTTGTCATTGTAGATGAAAACATTGGAATTGTCTATGTTTGATAACGTTTTCTATATATAATATGAAAGCTCATTTTTACCTAGCTAAGTATCGGGATTTAAGTCAATAGAACCATTGATTTTTCACTTTTTTCTCATCGTATCTTAATCTACATCTCATCACTATTTAACTTCCCATTATAAGGAATTATATTTGTTTTTTTTTGGATTATTTTATCTGTTTTTCTCGTTTTTATTCCTTTAAATTGAAACGGCGTTTACACAACCTTAATACATAGGTCTATTATATCATTTTTATTTAACCTACGCATTATATTTCTTCTAGCAACCAATATTAACGAATATAAGTTAAATAAAGGATGAATTTTTTACTTTTTATACCGGTGATGCTTATATTTGCTACACATTCACCCGTGGGTGAGTTCAACCTCCTATATCTTTAGACGGAAAAGTTGTATACAAGATTCATTCATCTTTTCGTTCTAGTCAAGACTTCACGTCACAATAAATAACGATGCCATTATTCATGATGTTTTTTTCAATAAACAAACAGAAGCCCCGGTTGATAGATTATATCAACTAGGGCTTCTTTAACATTATACTGGGTCTATAATTAATTTTGTGACGATTTTAATTTGTGTAGTTCAACTAAAAACTTGTCATTTAAGACTTTAATATATGTCCCCTTCATTCCAAGAGAACGTGATTCAATGACACCAGCTGATTCTAACTTGCGCAGCGCATTGACAATGACTGAACGGGTAATACCGACACGATCGGCAATTTTACTTGCGACAAGTAAACCTTCTTTTCCATCAAGTTCTGCAAAGATATGTTCAATCGCTTCTAACTCACTGTATGACAATGAACTGATTGCCATTTGAACAACCGCTTTTGATCGTGCTTCTTGTTCAATCTCTTCTGATTTTTCATGTAAGATTTCCATACCAACAACGGTCGCACCATATTCTGCTAACAGTAAATCATCATTATTAAAATCAGTGTTTAGGCGACTTAAGATTAATGTACCTAAACGATCGCCCCCACCAATAATCGGTACAATCGTTGTTAAGCCATCTTTAAATAAATCTTTATTTTCAACTGGGAAAGCTGTATAAGGGCTATCAATATCAATGTTTGATGTCGTTTCTTTAATGTTAAATAAACTTTCCGTATATTCTGCCGGGAATTGACGCTCTTCTAACATCGCCTTCATTCGTGGATTTTCAATTTGTTGATTGATTGAGAAACCGAGTAATTTACCTTTACGACTGACCACAAAAATATTAGCACTCATAATTTCTTGAAGCGTTGAAGCCACATCATTAAAGTTCACCGACTTACCCGTTGTTCCTTGTAAAATTGAATTAATTTTTCGCGCGCGTTGTAATAATTCCATTGTAAACCTCCATTATTATAAAATATATTGACTTAAGTCTTTATCTCGTGCTATTTTTTCTAATTTATCATCGACATACTGTGGAGTGATTTCAATTTCCACCATAGCCATTGCATCTGCCTCAAATGAGAGATCTTCCAACAACTTCTCTAATATCGTATGCAGACGACGCGCACCGATATTATCCGTTTCTTGATTCACATGAAAGGCCACTTCAGCAATCCGTTTAATCGCCTCATCAGAAAATGTCACGGTAACTTCTTCTGTTTTTAATAACGCCTGGTACTGCTTGAGTAATGCATTTGAAGGTTCTGTTAAAATCTTAACAAAATCATCGACAGTCAGTTTCTCAAGTTCCACTCGCACCGGGAAACGCCCCTGCAACTCAGGAATGAGATCAGACGGCTTCGACATATGAAAAGCACCAGCAGCAATAAACAGTATGTGATCGGTCTTTACCGGTCCATACTTCGTTATGACCGTAGACCCTTCAATAATCGGTAAAATATCACGCTGGACCCCTTCGCGTGATATATTGGCATCGCGTGAAGATTGACCCGCCACTTTATCAATCTCATCTATAAAGACAATGCCGGCGTTCTCTACCCGCTCACATGCTGTTTGATACACATCATCTAAATCGATGAGTTTTAAAGCTTCTTCTTGTTTTAACACATCACGTGCTTCTTTAACTGATAGTTTGCGTTTTTTTATTTTTTTCGGCATCATGTTTGATAACATATCTTGCATTTGTTCCATCCCTTGATTGTTTCCTGTATCAAACATACCCGGTTGTTGTTCCTCCATTTCAATCGTCACAAGTTGATCTTCTAATTCACCTAAAGCTAATTGACGTTTTACTTGATCGCGTTTTTGCAACTTATCTTCTGTTGGTTCATCATCTGCTTCTGTTTCAGACGGTTGATTAAAGAACATTTCAAAGGGATTTTTAATCGCATGTTGTCCTTTTTTCCCGGTCGGCGCTAAGTAATCTAGTAAACGCTCATTCGCAAGTGCTTCTGCCTCGTCTTGAACGAGCAAGGTCCGCTCATCTTTTTCTAAACGAATAGCTGATTCCACTAAATCGCGAATCATTGATTCAACATCACGACCAACATAACCGACTTCGGTAAACTTTGTCGCTTCTACTTTAATGAACGGCGCACCGACAAGCTTCGCTAAACGTCTGGCGATTTCTGTTTTACCAACACCTGTTGGCCCCATCATCAAAATATTTTTCGGCGCCACCTCATCAATTAAGTCTGAAGTGAGTTGCATGCGGCGATACCGATTTCTAAGGGCAATCGCAACAGAACGTTTGGCTTGATTTTGGCCAATAATATAGTGATCAAGCTCACTCACAATTTCTTTCGGGGTGTATTCTTTTTTCATTCTGTCACCTCTTTATTACACTAATTCTTCAATGACGATTTGATCATTTGTATAAACACAAATCTCTCCAGCAATCGTTAAGGCATGTTGAGCAATTTCTTTTGCCGTTAAATCTTTCGCATACCTCTTCAAACTCCGCCCGCTGGCAAGGGCATAGTTGCCACCAGATCCAATAGCTAATATGTCATCATCTGGTTCAATGACTTCACCTGTACCCGATACAAGTAACATCGTTTCTTTATTCATCACAATTAACATCGCTTCTAACTGTCTAAGTGCCTTATCACTTCGCCACTCTTTTGCTAATTCAACAGCGGCACGTGTTAAGTTACCGTTGAACTTTTCTAAATAAGCTTCGAATTTTTCGAATAACGTAAACGCATCAGCCACAGACCCCGCAAATCCTGCGAGCACTTTCCCATTAAACAAACGCCTTACTTTCTTTGCCTTATGTTTCATGACAACAGCATTGCCCATTGTCACTTGACCATCACCACTCATTGCACATTGCCCGTTATGACGGACAGCAAATATCGTGGTCGCATGAAACTCTACTGGCATGTTTTCACCTCATTTACTTCTTCTTCGCCCGCGGATGACTATGATCATAGACATCTTTTAACCGATCTTTCGTCACATGCGTATACAGCTGTGTAGAAGAAAGATGGGCATGTCCCAACAATTCCTGTACACTCCGTAAATCTGCACCTTCGTTTAATAAATGTGTCGCAAATGTATGGCGCAACATATGAGGATGCACATGCACCGTTAACGCGGCTTTTTCTGTTAATTTATTAAGTATCAATCGCATCCCTCTTGCCGTCAGCGATTTCCCCCTCGCATTTAAAAAAAGTGCTTCTGTGTCATTGTTTTGTAGTAATGTTTGTCTACCTTCATTAATATATCGCGTCAATGCTACCTCGGCGTAGGAACCAATAGGAATGTAACGTTCCTTATTTCCTTTCCCTAATACTTTGACGATATTAAGGGATAAATCTAGATCCTTAAGACTTAAACCTTGGCACTCGGCCACACGCATGCCTGTTGCATACAATACTTCTAATAAGGCTTGGTCTCTCTGACCTAAAGGATCCTGTAAATCACTTACATCGAATAACTTGGATAGCTCTTCTTGATATAAAAAATCCGGCAATTTTTTATCTTGCTTCGGTAATCGGGTGCCGATGAAAGGGTTATCCGACACATACTGTTCTCTTTCCATGAATTTGAAAAACGTTCTGAGCGCCGATAACTTTCTTGAAACCGTCCGACGCGACAGTGATTGTTCATATAAATCCATTAAAAAAAGACGTACACATGCGTCATCCACTTCATTCATCTCATTGATTTGTTCCTTCTCTATAAACAAGAAGAATTGATCAATGTCATGTAAGTATTCCTTTATCGTATAATCAGAGGCATTTTTCTCAATCTGCAAATACATTTTAAATTGATTTTTATACATTGAAAATGCTTGCATGAAATAAATCCTCCTAGTCAACCGATTAAATCAAACGTATCATATTCTCTCGCTTTTAGCAACTAATTTACCGAATTGCTTTAACAATCTGAATCGTCTAACATTTTTGCGTTCGATATTTAAACCAATCATGTTCCGCTTCTACATGTCAAGTATATTTACTTACCAACGGATAATTATATAGTTGTTTAATTTAATTGTCAATGAATTTTCAAACAAATCCACCAATTGTAACGATTGCGATTTTACTGACGACACATATGTGTTATTTTTCACATGTGTAATGTAAAAGAGTACGCCTTAATAGGCGTACCCTTTAATCAATTATGATTGTTGTTCTTCTTTGTAATCACAACTTGAACATTGAATCTGCGTACCTTTTTTCACTTTCTTTTCAACTAACATTTCATTACACTTCGGACACGGCCGTTCAATTGGCTTATCCCATGACAAGAAGTCGCAGTCAGGATATTGATCGCAACCATAAAAGGTGCGTTTCTTTTTAGACTTACGCTCGACGATTTGCCCTTTTTTACATTTCGGACACGCCACGCCAATCTCTTTAAGGATCGGTTTTGTATTACGACATTCTGGGAAGTTTGAACAAGCCATAAATTTCCCATAACGTCCCATCTTAAAGACCATTTCTGATCCACACTTTTCACACGTTTCACCGGCCGGTTCATCTTTAATCTCAATTTTCTCCATTTCAGCTTCTGCTTTTGATAATCGTTTTTCAAAGCCTTGGTAGAAATCATCAATCAGATTGACCCACTTGATATCCCCATCTTCTATCCGGTCAAGGTCATGTTCCATTTGCGCAGTGAAATCGATATCGATCACTTCAGGGAAAAACTCAACAATTAAATCCATGACAATACCACCGAGTTCCGTTGGCACAAATCGTTTATTATCAAGACTGACATAGCCACGTTTTTGAATGGTGTCTAATGTTGGTGCATAAGTTGACGGTCGTCCAATCCCTTTTTCCTCCATCGTTTTCACTAACCGCGCTTCTGTATAGCGCGGAGGTGGCTGGGTGAAGTGTTGATTCGGAATAATTTTATCAGCCTTAACAGTCATACCTTCTTCTAGTTCCGGCAAGAGACGATCTTCATCCTTTTTATTATCATCATTTCCTTCAACATATACTTCCATAAAACCTTTGAATTTAATTTGTGAACCGTTTGCTCTAAACTGGACACCGTTTTGATTTAATGTCACTGTCACTGTATCCATAACAGCTGGTGCCATTAAACTCGCGGTGAACCGTTCCCAAATAAGCTTATATAAGCGATATTGATCACGAGACAAAACAGTTTTAAGTGAAGCTGGTGTACGAAAAGCACTTGTCGGCCGCACAGCTTCGTGCGCATCCTGTGTCTTTTGTTTACTTTTCGATTGACGATCGGCTCCTAAGAACGTCTTACCATACTTATCTTCAATATATTGTTGTCCTTCATTACGTGCCGTTTCAGATAGCCGTGTGGAATCGGTACGCATATACGTAATTAAACCCGTAATCCCACCGTCTTTCTTACCTAAATCAATTCCCTCATAAAGTTGTTGTGCGAGCATCATCGTCTTACGTGCTCTAAAGTTTAATTTACGAGCCGCTTCTTGTTGAAGTGATGACGTCGTAAATGGAAGGGATGGGTTACGTTTACGTTCCCGTTTTTTCACGGATTCAACATTAAAATCCTTTGATGGTATTTTCTCTAAAATTTGATCGACATCTTCTTTTGTTGATAAGGATACTTTCTTATTGTCGACCCGATAAAATTGACCATCAAATAGTTCATTGTCTTTGTTAAACTTCGCATCGATTGACCAATATTCTTCTGGTTCAAAGTTTTTAATCTCATTCTCACGGTCAATAATCATTTTAACAGCGACCGATTGAACGCGACCGGCACTCAAGCCTTTTTTTACTTTCTTCCATAGTAATGGGCTAATGTTATAACCAACAAGACGGTCTAAGATGCGTCGTCCTTGTTGGGCATCTACTAGATTCATATTAATCGAGCGTGGTTGTTTAAATGATTCTTTAATCGCGTCTTTTGTAATTTCATTGAAAACCACACGACACTCTGAATCTTCATCAATGTTTAAAGCATGGGCTAAGTGCCAAGCAATTGCTTCCCCTTCACGGTCGGGGTCGGCTGCGAGATAGACTTTCTTTGCTTTTTTCGCAGCTGTTTTTAATTCTTTTAATACCGGTCCTTTGCCCCTGATGGTAATATATTTCGGTTTATAATCATTGTCATAATCAACACCCATTTGAGACTTTGGTAAATCAATGACGTGTCCCATTGATGCTTTTACTTTGTATTTACGACCTAAATAACGTTCGATTGTTTTCGCCTTCGCTGGCGACTCTACTATTACTAAATAATCTGCCATTTCTTCCCCTCCAAGAGGTTTCACATTTCAGTTTTTTAAATATCTGTGAAATCTCCACTATTATTAAATAGAAGATTAGCATTTGTCAAATGAAGAATAAGAAAAAGACAGATTTTCTTTCATTATTCCTTGCAATTTTGGTTAATCATTTCCCAATTATGCTTATTCTCAAGCCATTCCTCCATGATATCTTGGGTATTTTGTACCAATTTTGCTCCTTGCTGAATTAAAGCATGACAGCCAGCTGTATTTGGATTCAGAATGTCACCCGGCATCACCATCACAATCCGACCTTGTTCTAAGGCTTGATCGGCGGTTATCATCGTGCCACTTTTAAGCTTGGCTTCGATTATTAACGTCCCAAAACTTAAGGCACTTATTAAACGATTACGTTCAGGAAAATGGAACCTAGCGGGTTTAGTTTTTGGAGGATACTCTGAGAGGATTAAATGATGATGAAAAAGCTCGGCAAATAGCGCTTTATTCTCATAAGGATAGGGATACTGAAAGCCACTACCAATCACCGCAATCGTCCTTCCGCCACCTTTTACCGCTAATTGATGGGCAAGGCCGTCAATGCCTTTTGCCATCCCCGAAACAATCACAAAGTCTTTTAAAATAGGTAACAACAAGTGTTGCATCCGTTTTTCCGTATGAAGCGTTGGCTCACGCGAACCGATGACACTCAGTCGGTTCGCTTGATGCACTAAGTGCGCCTGACCTAATCCATATAATACGACCGGTGGATCTGGAATTGTCCGAAACACGTATGGATAATCCTCATCTAGAATCGTCCAAGTTTTATACCTACGACTGGCTAACGCTTCAACAAACGCATTAAATCCTTGCTTTATTTTACTTGAAATATTTTTACATTCTTTAACAGTTAAGATGGTTAAAACAGAGGGATGACGATGAGTAATCGCCTCCGATAAAACATCATGATTCAATTTAATCAGTCTGTCCAGTTTTCGCCTTCCCAACCCGATTTCTTCATATAAAAAAATGACACACTCACGATTAGCCACAAGGCACCTCCAACAATTATTTTCCTTAGTGTAAAACATCTGCACATCACCTGTCGACTGAATCCCCCATGTGTGTCAATGACGGTTTATTAAAACCATCAAAATTCGTTTTAAGAAAAAGAAAAAAAGGGGTTTTTATTAAAAAAACCTCTTTAGACGTCATCGGATTATTTATTTTTCATTTGATCCCTTGTTTTTGTCACCACTTGATTTGTCCACTTGATAAATAAACGCAAACACCTCAGCAACAGCCAAATATAACTCTTCTGGTATCGCTTCGTTCACTTCAAGCTGCCCTAGTACTTCAACTAAACTTTTGTCTTCTTGAATCGGGACACCCGCCTCATGGGCACGTTTGATAATTTCATCGGCGACATAGCCTTGACCTTTAGCTGAGACAACCGGGGCTAAATCTTTCGTTTCATCATAACGCAGGGCCATTGCTTTTCTTAAATGATACGGTCTTTCGTTTTGATCACTCATGCGCGCACATCCCATCTTTTTTGGTCGGTCACGACTTTCTTATACACCTCGTGATGGCTAACGACCGGTTCTTTATCTTTAAATGGACGATGGTGAAGCGAAGTCAAGTGATAATCAAGGCGAGCTAATCCGTCTTTTAATGACGGTTTAAACGGTTCTATAAGATTAGCTACTTCTTGGTTATTAATCACCGTCACTTGAATCATCCGATTTTGCACTGCCATATCTACAATCGTCTCACCAAGCGAACCAAGTGTGAGATAAAAAGCAATATGACAATAATCAGGGTTGAGTTCTCCCGAAGCTTCTTTTTGTCCATACATTTCCAAATAGACTTCTTGGTCTTCCTCTGTCGTGATTGGTAAGGCTATACCGTAATGAATAAAGTGCTCATCTTGTCTGACAATGGACAACTGTTGGTCTGTGAGTGACTGTATCAGTTGATCAAGTGCTGGCAGTTTCACCTCTTTTGATTGTTGGACATCTAATAACAGCTGTTTTAAAGTGACATGAGACTCCACTGAGTCCATGAGTTGTTGTTCGTACGTTAAGCCTGATTGTAAGAGAAAATCTTTGACACCAACTAAAAATTGCTGTTCAACAGGAAGCGTTTGAAGTAAGTTTGTTTCTTTTATGAGTGGTGTCAGTGTTTTAAAATCTGTTTGTGTCAATTGACGATCAAACAATTGGCTTAAAAGCACTCTTATATTTTCGCTCGTTTCACCTGTCGGGCTATCCATAAATTGTTGTAGCAACTGTTGTTGATCACCAGATAACTGCTGGGTGACTTTTTGTAAAATTGATGGATGTTCCTTAAGGAACGCGTGTAATTTCTCCATACCTACCAGTTGTTCCGTCGCGGATTTTTGAATCAAGGTGACGTTTTCACTCGCTTCTTTTACCACAGTTTGAATCATGTCTTTATTGATTAATTGTTCAGCGTTGACATCCGATACATTGACTTCAGGAAATACGTCGTTTATTTGTGCTTGATTTTGATTTAAAAACGTTTGCCGTTCATGTTGGTTAAGCGGGAGTCGTTCAAGTGATACCCATTGCTTTAATTGTTGTGCTGTCTGTTCGTTTACACCAAGTTGATTTTTAAATAATTGGGTGATGGTTTTTGGTAAGTCGGCTGTCTGATCTAAACGGATACCTTTTTGATCAAACAACGCCATGACCTGTTCATGCTGTGTGTCTGTTAAAGTGGGCACGACTTGATTAGGCGTTGTGATAGGTGTTTTCACCCTAGACAGTTGGTGCATCAGCTGTGTCAGCTTGTCCGATGGCGCCAGATCGTTTAAGGCCTGCATCAATTGATCAACGAGCACCCCTGTTGAGTCTGTCATCACACGCGCAAATGACGTCACCGTGTCACTTGAGAGCGGTAACTGGTGCTTAATCATATTCATTAACGCATCCTTTATTTTCGGCTCTGGGTGCTCTTTATAAATCGTTAACGCATCTTTGAACTGACTAGGCTTAACTGGAATATTTTCAGATAAGAGCTGACGTAATAGTTGCTCAGCTTCTTTTGTCACAGGTACACCCATATTTTTAAGTAGCGCACCGAGTGATGCCTCCTGTTTTACCGCTTGTTGTTCTACCATTTTCAGTTCTGGAATATCACCAGAAGAAGTCACTTCAAATACATAACTTTGCCCCTTTTCAACCGGCACTTCAAGTTTAGCGGTGACACTTTGTTTCCCCATTTTAATCGTCGCCATTTGATCAGGATGCAATTGCTCAATCGTACCTTTTACAATTTGCCCCTTTGATAATGACAGCTTCGTATGTGATTGCGGGTGTTTTAATGTCTGGGCTTTATACTGACTTTGGACTTGCATCCTCTCACCATCCTTTTAAACGCTCATAAATGAACTCTAACAGGCGCAAACGACCGACGATGAATCGGTGTGACGCCATGCTTTTTTAATCCTTCTAGGTGCTTCTTTGTCCCGTAGCCTTGATTAGAGAAAAAATCATAGCCCGGATACTGTTTGTCGTAACGTGACATGAGGCGGTCACGGGTGACTTTTGCGATGACACTCGCCGCCGCAATAGAAATGCTCTTCATATCGCCTTTAATTAACGATTGTTGTGGAATAGCTATGTTTAATTCAATCGCATCAAGTAATAGATAATCGGGTGTTACCTCTAATGATTGAATCGCCTCTAGCATCGCTTGTTTTGACGCTTCTAAAATATTAATCGCATCAATCACTTCAGGCGACACGATGCCGATCCCAATCGCAAGGGCCTCTCGTTGAATCGCTTGATAAAAATACTCGCGTTTTGATTCAGATAACTGCTTTGAGTCTGTCAGTCCGATTAAATCACACGTTTCCGGTAAAATGACAGCCGCTGCGACAACAGGACCTGCAAGCGGTCCACGACCAACTTCATCTACACCCGCAATCCACTGGTAGCTTTCTTTTCTCGCCACTTGTTCATATTTAAACTTTAGCTGATAGTCTTTTTCTAACTGCGCTTGTTTTTGCTCATTTTTATAATAGCGCGTGAGTAGATCTTGTACCCCTTTTCGTTCATCTTGTTCAAGTATTCTGAGTGTATCTCTATCAACTACTTCACTTAATAGTTGTTTGATAGAACGAATTGATTGTTCGTGTAATGCCTGCTTCTCCATCCTTCACCCTACTCTCTTACTGTTTATATCGTATCGATCAATTAAAAGTGAATACAATTTTCGATTGATTTTATTTTTTAAAAGATATAGACAAAAGACGCACCTAGTGAGATGCGTCTTCTGGACGTTCTAATGATATTAATCCAAGTTTACCCGAGCGATAGTCCCGTATGATTAACTCAGCCGTTTTATCATAATCGACTTCATTACCTGGGGCAATCGCGCCTCTTAGACGACCGATATGATCAAAGATTGGGATAATCTCTTGGTTAAGGTCTTCAATTTGATAGCGTTCCATTAAGACATTTGGATAGTGTTCTTGTAAGTAACGCAATAAAAAGACAGCTAAATCATCCATATGAAGAATCTGATCTTTAATCGTACCAAGACAGGCTAAGCGGTAACCAATCACTTCATCTTCGAATTTAGGCCAAAGAATACCTGGTGTATCAAGTAATTCAAAGTCTTTCTTCACTTTGATCCACTGTTGACTCGTCGTGACACCCGGACGGTCGCCCGTCTTCGCAATCTTTTTATTTGCTAAACGATTGATTAACGTCGACTTTCCAACATTCGGAATACCAATAATCATCGCTCGGGCAGGACGTGGCTTAATCCCTTTTTTACGCATCCGTTCCATCTTATCATGTGCCATGAGTTTCGCCGTTTCTACTACCTTTTTAATATCTTCTTTGCGATTCACATCAACACTAATCGCGCGTTCGCCTAAATCATTAAAGTGATCGATAAACGCATGCGTCACTTTTGGATCGGCTAAATCTTTTTTCATCAACACCCGCATTTTCGGTTTTTGATTTAAAATTTGTTTCAGCATCGGGTTCTCGGAAGCAAAAGGCGCCCGTGCATCAACTAATTCAATCACAAAATCCACAAGTTTTAATTTTTCTTGAACTTCTCGTCTTGCTTTTGCCATATGGCCTGGGAACCATTGAATCGGCATATTTATCACTCCTTACCGAACTAAATTAAAATCATCCAGTGGCCAGTAACGTAAAAACGCCCGACCCATTATTCTATCTTTTGGCACAAGGCCGATTGTTCGACTATCCGTCGAATTATTACGATTATCACCTAAAACGAGGTAGTAGCCCTCCGGTATTTGGTCATGACCAGGTTCGATATCACCAACTGTAAAATCATTGGTATATTCATTAGGATCCGTTATAAAATATTCATCCTTCTCTATACCATTAATGAACAACTGATTATCTCTATATTCAATCGCCTCACCAGGCAAGCCAATGATCCGTTTTATATAGTCTTTTTGTTTCGTCGCACGAAAGACGACAATATCAAATCGCTCGGGTTCATCCATATAATATGATAACCGTTCCATCATTAAAAAGTCTTGGTTATGTAGGGTCGGTTCCATCGAATCTCCATCAATAGAAATGGGCATCAATACAAATGTTCTTATTAGATAGACGGAAAAAACAATCACTAGTACCGTCATCAAATGACTCAATATTTTTCTCATTTTTCTCTCACTCCGCAAGTGACGATTGAACGTCGACGTTTACTTTAGTGTATCAAATTTTTATCTATATATGGGGTTAGTTTCTAAGTTCTCATGAAATTCTCATGTCCATTTTTAGGGAGGGTGCTGTACACATGATTACCGTTTATCGTAATTTTAGCGTTGAAAAAAGGAGCTTGAAACTTCAAGCTCCTTTTTTGATCGTTTCTCGTTAAATTAGCGGATTTCTTTAATACGCGCAGCTTTACCACGTAAGTTACGTAGGTAATAAAGTTTCGCACGACGTACTTTACCGCGACGCATAACTTCAATCTTATCGACACGTGGTGAATGTACTGGGAAAGTACGTTCAACACCAACACCATAAGAAATTTTACGCACAGTGAAAGTTTCACTAATGCCGCCGTTTTGACGTTTAATAACGACACCTTCATAAACCTGGATACGTTCACGAGTACCTTCGACTACTTTCACGTGTACCTTAACCGTATCACCAGCTTTGAATACTGGGCGATCCTTAAGTTGTTCTTTTGTAATGTCTGCAATTAATTGTTGCATGTGTATACACTCCTTCTCCACTCATGTTCATATAAGAGGAATTCTTACAGCGGAACATCGTTTTCACTTAAGCTTTCACTCAAGTCCAACAGTTACTATATCATAATCGCACCTTAAAAACAAGGTGTTTAGTCTGTTTTATTGGTTTTTTCTTTAGTATTTTGTTTAGTTTCTTCTTCAGCTTTTACTTCTTGAAGTAACGTCTCCTCAAGCTTCGATAATGGGTACGTAGCAAATAAGTCTGGCCTACGGACATACGTGCGTCTCAGTGACTCTTTTTTACGCCATGACTCAATCTTTCCGTGATGTCCTGAACGAAGAACCTCTGGTACCTCATAGCCGTTAAATTCGGCCGGACGGGTGTAGTGAGGGTGTTCGAGTAATCCGGTTGAAAAAGAATCTTCTTTCGCCGAGGCCTCGTTTCCAAGTCCGTCAGGTAATAGTCTCACGACACTATCAATCACGACCATTGCACCAAGCTCACCACCGGTTAAAACGAAATCACCAATGGAAATTTCATCTGTCACAAGGTGCTGTCTAATTCTTTCATCATACCCCTCATAATGGCCACAAATAAAAATCAAATGATCTTCTTCGGCTAATTCTTCTGCCTTTTGTTGTGTGTAGCGTTCACCTTGTGGACACATAAGAATCACACGCGGAGGTTTGGCTTCACTTTTTTCAATAGCTTCAACGGCACGAAAGATAGGCTGCGGCATTAGCACCATGCCTGCACCACCACCATAAGGATAATCATCCACTTTATTGTGCTTGTTGTCAGCATAGTCTCTAAAGTCAATGGCGTTGTAGCGGAACACACCATTGTCTTGCGCTTTTTTCATAATCGATGATTGTAAGACACCATCGAACATATCCGGAAATAGCGTTAAAATATCAATCTTCATCCGGCAACAAACCTTCCATCGGTTCAATCGTGACCTGTTTATGATCGATGTCAACGTCTGTTACAACGTCTTCAATATACGGAATTAAAAGATCTTTCTTGCCTGTTTGTTTAACAACCCAAACATCGTTCGCACCGGGGGATAAAATTTCTTTAATCTCACCGAGAACTCGTCCATATGTCGTTTTCACTTCACAACCTAAAATTTCATGGTAATAATAAGCATCGTCTTCAAGGGGCGTTTGATAGGCTTCTGTTATTTTAAGCATGCCTTCTTTAAATGGTTCAACATCATTAATATTACTGTATTCTTCAAATAAGACCATATCAAAGCCTTTATGTTGACGATGCGTTTTGATTGTAACGATTTCCGGCTCGTTGCTCCCTTTTTTAAACAAGAATAAGCGCTGGCCAGGCGTAAAGCGATCATCAAAGTCGGTAATTCTTACGACTTTCACTTCCCCTTTAATCCCGTGCGTATTCACAATTTTACCAACATTAAAATATGTTGTCATGACTTCACCTCGTAAATTTATTTTTTCATCTCAAGGACAACAAAATGAATCGTCATTCAGATAAAAAAACAAATCTTTTCTCTACTGTCTTTTCTTTACTTCCTTCATCACTTCATCACTTTTATATATAAAGCCACATGATGCAGAAAACAGGGAAAGGTTGCCCTTTTCCCTGTTCTACATGATGTCTAGATAAATACGTTTTTTAGTATCCGTTCCAGCTGCATAAACAATCGTACGAATTGATTTAGCAATACGACCATTCTTCCCGATCACCTTACCAACATCCGTTTCATTGACCGTGAGATGAAACACAAGCTTGTTGTGCTCTTCTTTTGTGTCAACGCGAATATCTTCTGGATGATCGACAAGTGGTGTTACGATTGATGTTATCAAGGCTTCCATGTGATCACACTACCTTATTTTTGGTTTTTTGAGTCGTGGAATTTTTTCATGATGCCTTCTTTAGAGAATAAATTGCGAACAGTGTCTGATGGTTTTGCACCATTAGCCATCCAGTTCATTGCTTTTTCTTCATCTAATTTCACTTCAACCGGGTTTGCTACCGGATTGTATGTGCCGATTTGTTCGATGATACGTCCATCACGTGGCGCACGCGCATCTGCAACTACTACACGATAAAATGGATTACGCTTTGAACCCATACGCTTTAAACGAATTTTTACTGCCATGTTTTTGCACCTCCATTAAAAATGTTTTTCACAAGTTTAGATTCTATCAGATTGTTTGACGTCTGTAAAGTGTTTTTACATTACATAAACGGAAAATTAGGTCCTTTTTTCTTTTTACCCTTTTTACCGCCTTGCATACCAGACATTTGTTTCATCATTTTTTTCATCTCATCAAATTGTTTTAACAGACGATTAACTTCAGAAATTGGGCGTCCAGACCCCTTCGCAATCCGTTTCTTTCGACTAGCATTCATAAGACCTGGGTCTTGTCGTTCTTTCTTGGTCATAGACTGAATAATCGCTTCAACATGCACCAATTGTTTGTCATCAATTTGAACATTTTTTAACCCTTTCATCTTGTTTGCTCCAGGCAACATACCTAAGATCTCATCAAGTGGCCCCATGCTTTTTACTTGATCCATTTGATCAAGAAAATCATCGAACGTGAAACTCGCCGAACGCATTTTTTGTTCCAACTCTTTTGCTTTCTTTTCATCAATGTTGTCTTGCGCTTTTTCAATCAGGGATAACACATCACCCATACCTAAAATACGTGAGGCCATCCGCTCAGGGTGAAAGGCTTCTAGTTCATCAAGCTTCTCGCCCATACCTGCGAATTTAATCGGCTTATTGGTCACAGCGCGAATCGATAACGCTGCCCCACCACGCGTATCACCGTCGAGTTTCGTCAAGACAACACCTGTAATATCAAGGGTTTGATCAAATGTTTCAGCCACATTTACCGCATCTTGACCTGTCATCGCATCGACGACTAAGAAGATCTCATCCGGATTAATATTCGCTTTAATTTGAGTCAGTTCATCCATTAAGTTATCATCAACATGTAATCGACCTGCTGTATCGACAATCACATAATCTAAATGCTCTTGTTTCGCATGTTCAATCGCTTCATTGGCAATATCAACTGGATTCTTTTCTGTGCCTTGGCTAAAGACCGAGATCCCAAGCTGCTTACCGACCGTTTCTAATTGATCGACCGCCGCTGGACGGTACACGTCACAAGCGACGAGTAATGGCTTACGGTTATGTTTTTTACGCAACAAATTCGCCAGTTTACCAGAGGTGGTTGTTTTACCCGCCCCCTGTAAACCGACCATCATAATCACTGTTGGCGGGCGTTCACTGACCGCAATTTTACTCTGTTCCCCGCCCATTAGCGCGGTTAATTCTTCTTTAACAATTTTAATGACTTGTTGGCCAGGCGTTAAACTTTCCATTACCTCCACACCAACAGCCCGTTCTTTAATTTTCTTCACAAAATCTTTAACAACTTTAAAGTTAACATCCGCTTCCAAGAGTGCTAAACGGACCTCACGGGCCATTTCTTTGACATCTTGTTCGGACACTTTCCCTTTACCGGTCATTTTTTTAATCGTACTTTGCAGACGATCTGCTAAGCCTTCAAATGCCATAGAGAAATCCCTCCTAATCCAATTCTTTTAGCGCGTTAATATCTCTCAATAACGCCTCATCTGTCACTTTTTCTTCAAGTGTTCGAATAAGTGCTTGCCGTTTCAGAAACCTTTCGTATAATTTCAAGCGTTCTTCATACGATTCAAGCATCTTTTCTGTTCGCTTAATATTATCATAGACAGCCTGCCTTGACACATCAAAGGTATCAGAAATTTCTCCTAAGGAGTAATCTTCTAAATAATACAGTTCCATATAGCTCCGCTGTTTCGGCGTTAAGAGTGCTTGATAAAAATCTAATAAGAAATTTACTCGCGTTGTCTTCTCTAACATCATCTCGATCACTCCTTGTTAAGTAAAAAAACTTTACATTAAGCATACTAGACGATTACACGTTGTCCGTCAAGCGTTACTCCTCTGTTAACATATCACTAAACAGACCGTAAACAAACGCTTGGGGATCAAACGGTTCGAGATCAGTCATCTTCTCACCTAAACCAACATACTTCACCGGAATATTTAATTCTTTTCTAATCGCAAGCACAATACCACCTTTGGCGGTACCATCTAATTTTGTTAAGATAATCCCGGTCACATCTGTTGCTTGTTGGAATTGCTTCGCTTGAATCAGCGCATTCTGTCCCGTCGTCGCATCTAAGACAAGGAGGACATCGTGCGGGGCACCCGGAATTTCTCTCTCGATAACGCGCTTGACTTTACTAAGCTCATTCATTAAGTTCACTTTATTTTGTAAGCGTCCAGCCGTATCACAAAGCAGCACGTCAGCCCCGCGTGATTTTGCTGCTTGGATGCCGTCATACATCACGGCTGCTGGGTCACTGCCTTCACTTTGTTTAATCACCTCAACACCTACACGCTCTCCCCAGACCGATAGTTGTTGAATCGCGCCAGCTCTAAACGTATCACCTGCGACAAGTAAGACTTTTTTTCCTTCTTGAGACAGTTGATACGCTAATTTACCTATCGACGTCGTTTTCCCTACGCCATTAACCCCAACAAACAGAATCACACTGAGGTCATTTTCTTGCAGATTAAGTGGTGACGCCACTTCAAAATCGTCACCCGCATAGATCTCAACTAATTTTTCTGAAATCACATCTCTTAACTCACGTGCATCTTTAATATTTTGACGTTTGGCTTCCATTTCTAAATCTTCGACAAGCGTCATCACTGTATTGACACCGACATCCGCTGAAATCAAAATTTCTTCTAAGTCTTCGAAAAATTCTTCATCAACTTTACGGTACCTAGCGACAAGGTCATTGAGTTTAGACGAGAACGATTGTCTCGTTTTTGACAGACCTTCTTTATACTTGTCTGATACTTCTTCTGTTTCTTTTGTTTGAGTAAACTTATCTTTTAATTTATTTAAAAAGCTCATTTTTCTCCTTCTTTCTTATGCTTCATTTAAAATTGCGGCAGTTTCTTCTAATTTCACTGAGACAAAGCGAGAAACACCTGACTCTTGCATTGTTACCCCGTATAAGACGTCTGCGCCTTCCATTGTGCCTTTTCTGTGGGTAATGACAATGAACTGTGTCTCTTGACTATAATCCTTCAGGTAACGGCTAAAACGCTCGACATTAGCTTCATCAAGTGCTGCTTCTACTTCATCAAGTACACAAAACGGTACCGGCCTCACACGTAAAATACTAAAGAGCAGCGCAATCGCCGTTAAGGCGCGTTCACCACCTGAGAGTAACGCTAATTGTTGCGCTTTTTTACCGGGCGGTTGAGCTTTAATTTCAACCCCTGTTTCGAGTAAATCGTCCGGATTAGTCAGTTTAAGTTCCGCATGTCCACCACCAAATAATTGATGGAAGACTTCGCTAAAGGCCACTTTAATTTGGCTAAACGTTTCTTCAAAGCGCTTCTCCATCTCGGTATCCATTTCAAAAATGACATCGTATAACGTTTCTTTTGCTTCTAGTAAATCTTGTTCTTGGTTTGTTAAAAATTCAAACCGTTCATTAATACGATCATACTCGTCAATCGCACCAAGATTAACAACACCTAATTCATCGATGTCACGCTTTAACAATTTAACTTTTGTCTGATCATCGGCGAGAGTGTCTGTTTTTTCTGTTTCTGTTCTGAGCCGTTCAAAACTCATCTCATAAGTTTCTTGAAGATAATTCAAGCGGTTTTCTAATTCTACATCTAAACGATTAACTTTAACCTCTAAACGGTTTTGTTCTTCCTTTTTGGCTGTGAGCTGATTGCGTTCCGTTTTCAACTCAGCTTCTTTTGTTTCAAGTGTCGTTTGTAAGTTTAACCGTTGTTCCCTTTTTTGTTGTATCGTTCGTAACAACGTCGCTTTTTCTGTTTCTAATGACTTCAACGTTTCATCCAGTTGTTCTTTCTGTCGTTCATGTTTCTCTTCATCTTGGTGTATTGTTTCAGCATCCGACAATTGTTGGAACGCTTCTGTTAATTCCTGTTCTCTCGTCTTTGCGGCTGTTAATTTTTCAAGCTGATATTCAAGCGTCTTCATCTGTTCCGCGTAATCAATATTAAGTTGTTGCAACTGTTGGTCATATGTTTTCTTATACGTTTCATGATGCTCTTTTTCTTTTTCTAACTGATCGATAGCCGCTTTTAGTGAATCAATCTGCGTTTTTGTTTCAGCTAGCTTTTGTTCTGACTGTTTTTGTTCATTTTTCAACTGGATTTGATCATCATTAAACGTTTGAAGCAAACGCGCATTGTAGCGATAACTTTCTTCTAAGTGCTTTAACTCAAGCACTTTTGCTTTACGTTCATCCTCTAATTCAGCAAACTGTGCCTTTTCTGTTATCAGCGTTTCTTCTAAAGCTTGATCGTCTTCTTTTAACGCTTGATAGGCCTGTTCTTTTGCTTTAATTGAGTCACTATAAGCTTCCGTACGCGTGATGAACGCTTCTAGTTTTTCTGTCACTTGTTTTAACTCAGACTCTCGCGAAAATAAAGACGACTGTTGGCGTTTCATTGCGCCACCTGTCATAGAACCGCCTGGGTTAACCAAGTCACCTTCAAGCGTCACTACTCGGTACTTCCTGTCAACAGTTTTAGCAATCTGATTCGCATCTTGTAACGTTTTTGCAATCAAGGTTTGTCCAAGGAGATATTGAACGACCGGTTGATAAGAATCACTCGTATGAATAACGTCACTCGCAACAGCGATAAAACCAGGTTCTGTCGTTAACCGCTCTTGGTACGTCCGCGGCAACACACGTGGTTTGATTGACGTGAGTGGATAAAATGTCGCCCGACCTTGATTATGACTCTTTAAGTAACCAATCGCGTCGCGCGCCGCTTTCTCGTCTGTTACAACCACGTGTTGTGATTGTGCACTCATCGCTGACTCCATTGCCATTTGGTACTCGCGCGGGACATCAATCAGTTCAATTACAGCCCCGTGTACACCAGATAACGCTTTGGCATCACGCGCTTTAAGCACAGCTTTTACGCCTTGATAAAAACCTTGGAAACTTTCTTTTAGTTCTTCTAACATATCCTTTTTTGATTCTAATTGATCAATTTGACGTTCGGCATGGCGACGCTTATCATACATGGTTTGGAGTTGTTTCGCTTCTTCTTCTTCCTTCGCCTTTAAGTCGCGCAACGCTTCTTTCTTCTGTTCAATTGCTTCAGTACGTGTAGTGGTTTCTTTTGTAACACTTTCCACTTCTTCACGAAGCGCCAGACAAGCTGATTTTTTATCGTTGACCTGAGCTTTAAAGTCCGACTCTTTATGAGACAAATTATGATATTCTTTTTCATACGAGTCGCGCGCATGTTTGAGTCGCGCTTCTTCATTCAAAAGTTCGATATAATCACTTTTCTTATCAGCTAATTGCCGGTCAAGGTCATCGACAGACACCGCGAGTTTTTCCTTGATCTCAGTCATCTTTTGTTTTAGCTCACGGGTGGTTGCCTGCACTTGTCTATAGGTTGACTCAAGTGCTTGTCTCGTTTGTGTTTCATCATCAAGTGCCTGTTTCGTTTTGTCTTTATCTGCGACGATTTTTTCAAGCGACGCTTTTTTATGATGTTCACGTTCTAATAACAGTTTCTGTTCCCCTGACTGTTTTTCTAGCGTTTCTGTCACTTCAAGTAACGTCGCTTGGAGAGCTTGTACTTCCTTGTCAAGCTCATCAATTTGATGATGAATGTGATCATTCCTCTGTTCTTTCTGATCCAAGTCGAGTTGGTTTTGAATCACTTGGTCTTTAAGTTGTTCAATTTGTGCAAGTTGTGCACGCCACTCAGTATGCATGTGATCAATTTCTGTATAAAGGACCCTTTTTTCAATCGTTGTGAGCGCCTCTTTCTTCGCTAAGTAGTCTTTTGCGACGGTCGCTTGTTCTAAAAGCGGCTCACGTTGTTGGTCAATTTCATGAAGAATATCTTCAACCCGGTTTAAGTTTTCTTCTGTTTCAACGAGTTTAAACTCGGCTTTTTTCTTCCGCTGTTTATACTTTAATACCCCGGCCGCTTCTTCAAAGATCACCCGACGCTCTTCTGCCTTTGAACTCAAGATTTCTTCTACTTTTCCCTGACTAATAATCGAGAAAGCTTCGCGTCCTAAGCCAGAGTCTAAAAATAAATCGACGATATCTTTCAGCCTGCAAGCCTCTTTGTTTATGTAAAATTCACTTTCACCTGAGCGATAAACCCGGCGTGTCACACTTATTTCATTGTAATCGAGTGGCAATGCACCTGAACGGTTATCGAGTGTTAAGGTTACCTCAGCCATATTAAGTGGCTTACGTGTGTCACTGCCTTGAAAAATAATGTCTTCCATTTTCGTTCCACGTAATGATTTTGCTGATTGTTCTCCTAGCACCCAGCGAATCGCATCGGTTACGTTGCTTTTCCCGCTACCATTCGGCCCAACAACGGCGGTCACGCCTGGGACAAAATCAACATGAATCTTTTCGGCAAAGGATTTAAATCCCACCGATTCTAATTTTTTTAAATGCATAGTGTCGTCACCTTTTCTAATTAAACCAAAGAGTTTCAAAACTCCTTGTTTCTTTTTCGCCGACTTTATTTTATCATAGATTAAGGAGAGTTAGAAGATGAGATGTAAGGGGGGATAAACAAATGTCAACGAATCAAACACTCGCGTCATTACTCGAAACATTACAAGCCAGGTTAAATGTTGTGAATGAGGGATTATTTAATCCAGAGGATTTTGATCCGGAAAAAATCGATGACTTAGCCGCACTCGTTCAATTTATCAAGTCCCGCTCGCATTTATCTTTACAAGAAAACGAAGCCGTTATTGCTGAATTAAAAACAATACGCAAATAAAACATCGCTTGAATCTTTGTCATAACAGGGATTCAAGCGATGTTTTTTGTAATTAGGCTTGGTGCAAATCAAGGGCACGTTTTGCTGCACGTTGCTCTGCTTCTTTTTTTGTTCGGCCATGGCCTTTACCTAATACTTCTTGATTAATTTTCACATGCGCGACAAATTCACGGTCATGTGCCGGTCCATGTTCGGCAATAATTTCGTATTCAATTTCAGCATGTTTATTTTGTTGGATCAATTCTTGCAATTGACTCTTATAATCCAGCCCATGTAAAAAGGCCCCTTCTTTAACTTTGGGATAGACATGCTGTTTTAAAAACGAAACCACAACTTCAAATCCTTGATCGAGATATAATGCCCCAATAAAAGCTTCAAATACATCCGCTAATAGCGCTGGGCGTTTTCTTCCCCCGGTACGTTCTTCTCCTTTTCCGAGTAAGACAAATTTATCAAAATGCAATTCTTTCGCAAATTTCACGAGGGCGGGCTCACAAACAATCGATGCTCTTAGTTTCGTCAATTCGCCTTCTGCCTTATTTGGAAACTCACGATAGAGATATTGAGAAATACCAAGTTCTAAAACGGCATCGCCTAAAAACTCTAATCGCTCATTATCTTGATGGATGCGATTTTTATGTTCATTCACATACGATGAGTGGGTAAACGCTTGTTCAAGTATTTTCTGGTCATGAAAGAAAATCTTTAACTCTTTTTGTAAATCTTTAAAATTCATTCCTTCACCTCCTTTTTTTCTCCCTATATCTTATCTTTAATTGCTGAAAAAAGCAAAGGTCCCGTTTAAAAAAACGAGACCTTTTTTGATATTTTTTAAGCTTGACTGTCTATGTAGTTCACAGCATCAGCCACTGTTTGAATTTTTTCTGCCTCTTCATCAGCAATTTCCATATCAAACTCATCTTCAAGTTCCATCACTAATTCAACAACATCTAGTGAATCTGCTTCAAGATCATCTTTGAAAGATGCTTCAAGTGTTACTTTTTCTTCTTCCACATCTAAACGGTCAACAACAATTTTCTTTACGCGATCGAAAGTTTCTGCCATTTGTCATTCACCCCCTTTCAAATAATATTGGGCTTACATATACATGCCACCATCAACGGATAACGTTTGTCCGGTAATATAACTTGCCGCATCCGATGCTAAGAAATACACAGCTTCAGCGACTTGTTTCGGTTCACCAAGAGCTTTAAGCGGTATTTGATTTAGCAATAAGGCTTTTTGTTCATCTGATAGTGCCTCTGTCATATCGGTCGTGATAAACCCAGGAGCCACTGTATTGACGCGAATCTGTTTTGCGGCTAGTTCTTTTGCGGCTGATTTCGTCATCCCAATCACGCCTGACTTTGCTGCAACATAATTAATCTGTCCTGGGTTTCCAGATAGACCTACAACAGAGCTTAAGTTAACAATAGCGCCGCCTTTTTGTTTCATCATTGGACGGGCAACTGCTTTCATCATGAGAAAGACACCTTTTAGATTCGTGTCAATCACCGCATCAAAATCAGCTTCTTTCATGCGCATGAGTAAATTATCCCGGGTGACACCCGCATTATTAACAACGACATCAATCTGTCCAAAGTGATCAACGGTCGCTTTTACCATATCTTTAACATCCGACTCATTAGCAACATTTGCTTTTACCACGAGCGCCTCTTGGCCTAAAGTTTCGACTTCGGCTTTCACAGCCAATGCTTTGTCTTCATTACCGTTGTAGTTAACTACAACATTGTAACCGTTTTTAGCGAAGGTGAGAGCGATTTCTCGACCGATCCCTCGCGATGCTCCAGTAATAAGGGCAACTTTTGTCATGACTCTTCGTCCTCCTTGTACCATGCCACAAAGGCATCTAATGTGTCCTGGTCTTCGACCTGAAACACGCGGGCACGTCGATGAATTTTTTTCACTAATCCTGATAATACTTTTTTATTGCCAACTTCGACAAAGGCATCAATCTCATCATCTAACAAGTGACGGATACTTTCTTCAAAACGCACTTTGCTGTACAGCTGCTCTGTTAAGCGTTGTTTTATATGATCCGGATCTGTTTCGGGTTCTGCTGTGACGTTATGGAGTAACGGTACCTGCGGGGACAAAACATCAACATCCGCTAACACCGCACCAAACTTTTCTGCTTGCGGCTTCATGAATGACGAATGGAACGGCCCACTTACCGCTAAAGGAATCACGCGTTTTGCTCCTTTTTCTTTTAACTGAGGGATCATCTCATCAATCGTTTGTTTGTCACCTGAAATAACAATTTGACCAGGCGAATTAAGATTGGCGATTTCCACTTGATTATTGGTCGTCTTTAATACCTCTTCAAGTACACCTTCAGATAGGCCAAGGACCGCACTCATCCCGCCTTTACCGTCTGGGTCTGCTTGTTCCATCAACAAACCTCTTCGATAGACGAGCGTTGTTGCTTGTTCTAGAGTTAAGCTGCCACTTGCTACGAGGGCACTATATTCTCCTAAACTATGACCCAAAACGGCAACAGGTTCAA
>JBNJFJ010000003.1:0-46435 GCA_051746745.1 Bacillota bacterium
CACCCGTTTCCACAGCAAGCCGCTTCTCAACAGCACGTGGTAGCACTCCCTCTTTGTAATCAGCTGCTTGAGCCTCAAACAAATCAAAGGATGGCATACTTATAACAGATGCATCTACACCTTGTTCCTGTAGCTGCTTTTGCGCTTCAACTATAAGATGCACTTCTGAACCAGATGCAAGCAGTAAAATATCTGGTGTGGTTTGCTTTGATGGTGATAAAACATAGCCGCCTTTAGAAACATTTTCAAAAACTTTTTCCGTTGTCCCTTCTAGGACCGGAAGATTCTGTCTTGATAAAACTAACCCCGTCGGCTTATTTTTTGATTCAACTGCTAATTTCCATGCCGCACTCGCTTCGTTTGCATCTGCAGGACGGATTATTGACAGATTCGGCATAGCTCTAAGTGAAGCTAAATGTTCTATTGGCTCATGAGTCGGTCCATCTTCTCCGACAGCAATACTATCGTGTGTAAATACATACGTAACCGGCAGTTTCATTAGTGCCGCTAAACGCATAGCCGGTCTCATATAATCAGAAAAAACGAAGAATGTTCCGCCAAACGTTTTTAGGCCACTATGAAGTGCAATCCCATTCAAAGCAGCACCCATCGCAAACTCTCTCACTCCAAACCAAATATTTCGACCTGTATAATCTGTTTTTGAAAAATCCGCTTCTTTATTAATAGCAGTCTTATTAGAGCCAGCTAAATCAGCCGATCCTCCAAAAAGATTTGGTAATACTTCAGATAAATAGTTAATCACTTTGCCTGATGCTTCACGAGTTGAAACAGATGTCCCTGCTGCGTATTTAGGTAAGTTATTTGCCCAACCTTCTGGAAGAATATCATCAATATTATCCTCTAGCTCTTCTGCTAATTCTGGATATTTAATTTTATATTCACCAAAGCGTTTTTCCCAATTTTCCTCATAATGTTCACCTTTTAGTTTTACTGCTTCTTTAAAATGAGCGTATACTTCTTCAGGAACATAAAAGTCTTCATCAAATGTCCACTTGTAAGTATCTTTAGATAGTTTTGCTTCATCACTCCCTAAAGGCGCACCATGGGAACTAGATTTACCACTTTTATTTGGTGAACCAAAACCAATAACAGTCTTCACTTCTATCAAAGTCGGTTGATCTTTATTATTTTTTGCTTGTGTAATTGCTTCATTCACCGCTTCAACATCATTACCGTTTTCTACTCTTAGTACTTGCCAATTATAACTTTCATAGCGTTTTTGAACATTCTCAGAAAATGATCGATCTAAATCACCATCCAAGGATATATCATTTGAATCATATAATACAATTAATTTTCCTAAACCTAAATGTCCTGCTAAGGATGAAGCTTCTGATGACACACCCTCCATCAAGTCACCATCACCACATATAGCATAAGTATAATGATCAATAACATCAAATGTCTCGCGATTATATTTGGCTGATAAATGCGCTTCAGCCATTGCCATACCAACTGCACTCGCAATACCTTGTCCTAATGGCCCTGTCGTAGCATCAACTCCTGCTGTATGACCAAACTCAGGATGTCCCGGTGTTTTACTACCCCACTGTCGGAAAGATTTTAAATCATCCATACTTAAATCATAGCCTGATAAATGTAATAGACTGTACAGTAACATAGAACCGTGTCCTGCCGATAATACAAAGCGATCACGATTAAACCAATACGGATTGAGCGGGTTTTGTTTCATATGTTTAGTCCAGAGAGCATAGGCCATTGGCGCAGCTCCCATCGGCATACCTGGATGACCAGAATTCGCCTTTTCAATAGCATCGATACTTAAAGTTCGAATTGTATTTATCGCTAGCTGATCCATTTGTTGATTCATTTTACATTCTCCTTTTAGATGTATTTAAAAATGTAGCTCATTCACTTTAAACTAACGCGTTAATTCAGGGTAAAAAATCACTTTACCAATCGGTTCACTTCTGTTAGCTATTGCTTCAAATATTTCTGGACCCTTACTTAATGATAAGCGATGGGTAATCATTTCATTTACCGTTATTTTTTCTTCCGCCATAAACTGCAGAGAAGTCTCCCATTCTTTCCCTGGAAAAGGGGCTGAAATTGCATTCCATGAGCCGTAGACTTTTAATTCATTACGAACAATCTTTTCGAAATAAAATCGTTCAACTTTTACATCTCCATATGGAATACCTAGAAATACAACAGCACCTCCTTTTTTACATAAAGAAAATACTTGCGCGGATGTGATAACCGAACCCGCCGCTTCTACCGCTAAATCGACTCCTTTGCCATTAGTCATTTTCATAATCTGATCATACACTAAACCATCTTTTGAATTTATGACTTTATTTGCACCCAACCTTTTAGCTAATACTAACTTTTCTTCATCAATATCTATGGCGTACACGTTCTTTGCTCCAAAAACCTTTGCCCACTGTACTGCTAATAAACCGATATTACCAGAACCCATCACCGCAACATCTGCTCCTGGTTGTATAGCGGTTTTGTAAAAACCATGAAGAACAACCGCCGACGGTTCCAACATAGCGCCAGTATCAAAATCCACATTATCAGGCAATTTGATATAATTCTCTGCCGGCAACTTCACATATTCAGCAAAGGCCCCCGGATAGGTTGAACCAATAACTGTTAGTTTTTCACATCGAGCAAATTCACTTTTTTTACAGCTATCACACTCTCCACAATAAAGCGCCGGACACCCAGCAACGCGATCACCTGGTTTGAATTGACTTACATTTTCCCCCACAGAGTCAACCACTCCAGAAAATTCATGCCCAAATATCATACCCTCTACATAAGGGCCCAACTTCATGTAACGCGAGATATCTGATCCACAGATGCCTACTGCTTTAACTTTTACAATGACTTCATCAGAATTTTCTATATGTGACTTTTCTGCTTGTTCATAACGTATGTCTCTTTTGTCATATAGTTTCAATGTATGCAATTTAAATCACCCCCCCTAATTTATCATTCCACTTTTCTAGACATCTGTTTTTTAAATTCACGAACACTTTCACTAATGCTCAGGTTATTATATATTGCCGATCCTGCTACAATAACATTAGCACCTGCACTCAAAATTTCTTTTACATTTTCACGGGTTACTCCACCATCAACTTCTATATCTACATCTAAGCACTGATTAGCAATTTTCCTTCTTAGACGCTCAATTTTTTCTAAAGTACTTGGAATAAACGTTTGACCACCAAATCCAGGGTTCACACTCATTAATAAAACCATGTCTAAGTCTGATAAAAACGGATCTAATACATCAACTGATGTAGCCGGATTTAACACTACTCCCACTTTTATCCCGTAAGATTGAATTAATTGAATGACTGAATGTAGATGTTTACACGCTTCTACATGCACTGTGATAATATCTGCACCCGCTTCAACAAATTGTTTTATATAACGGCCCGGTTCTTCAACCATGAGATGAACATCAAACGGTACGCCTGTATATGGACGAACAGCTTTGATGATATCTGGTCCTAGTGTAATATTAGGCACAAAATGTCCGTCCATGACATCAATATGAATTAAATCAACATCACTTTCTCCCGTTTCCTTTATAACTTCTCCTAGCCTAGCAAAGTCCGAAGCCAAGATTGACGGTGCCAATTTCATCATCTAATCCCCCTCCTCGATAATCTATTCACATGCTTTTGATGTAACTTTTCTTTTAAGTACCATGGAACTCAATGCACCAATGACAACTACAGCATTCAATATCATTTGGTTTTCAAAATAAAAGTTACTAATTGCTCTCCCATGCGGACCCAGCGCATAATCTAAAAATGCTTCAATCATGTCATACCCTCCCTCGAGATCTAGCGTTTTATCATTAAAACAACTACATTACCTCAAGCTTTTGTTTCATAATTATGAATATAATCTACTCTTCTCTGATGACGGCCACCCTCGAAAGTTGTACTTAGCCATGTCTTAACAATATTAATCGCTAATCCTGGTCCTACAACACGCTCTCCCATGCATAGAATATTCGAATCATTATGCCCGCGTGTAGCAGCGGCTGAAAAAGTGTCATGTACAACGGCCGCACGAGCACCATTTACCTTATTCGCCATGATAGACATACCAATACCTGTCCCACATATCAGTATCCCTAAAGATTCGGTATCGTCTACTACTAACTCAGCAACATACTTTGCGATTGGACCATAATCAGTAGAGACGGCTTCATGAACACCTAAGTCTTCAAATACAATACCTTCTTCTGTTAAATATTCTTTTACCGCGTCTTTCAAAAGTACTCCACCATGGTCACACCCAATATACACTTTCACATTGTTCTCTCCTAACTAATACTCTTTTTCATTGTAGCCACCATCAACAATTAGTACAGCGCTGCTTGTGCCAATCCGGTTTGCTCCCGCTTCAATCATCGCTTTTACATCTTTTAGCGACCTTATTCCACCTGCCGCTTTAACTCCCATTTTGGGACCAACGATACTACGCAGTAACTTCACATCTTCAACTGTAGCGCCACCCCCATTAAAACCTGTAGCTGTTTTAACGAAGTCAGCACCTGCTTCTTTTACGAGTTCTGTAGCTACACATTTTTCTTCTCCCGTTAGTAAGCCTGTTTCGATTATAACTTTGGTTATACACCCTTCAGAAGCTCTTACAACCTCCGAGATATCCTGTTTTACAACTTTATAAGCTTTTGATTTTAATGCACCTAAGTTAATCAACATATCTATTTCACTTGCCCCGTCTTTTATAGCTGACTTCGTCTCAGCCACTTTGACGGCTGTTTTCATACCACCTAAAGAAAAACCGATAGGCGCTCCAACTTTAACGTGATGATCCGCTAAATAGTTATAAGCTTGTTTAATATAATAAGGATTCACAAATACCGTTTTAAAACCATACTCTATCGTCTCATTACAAAATCGTTTGATATCCATGTTACTTGCTGTCGGAGTTAGCAATGTATAATCAAGCTTTTCAATAATTCCACTTGTATTCATTCTTTCTCTCCTCCAATTTTATTCTTTAGTGGTAAGCGTTACTTTAATCGCCTCTCCATTTTTAATGGCATTATAAGCGTCATCCCACTTTGTAATATCAAAATTATGTGTAACAAGCGCTTTAGCATCAACTGATTGATCGTTCATAAGTGCTAATGACGGCTCCCAATCACTAGGCTTTTGACTACGGCTACCATTGATACTGAGTTCTTTCTGGATTACTTTTTCAAAATCAAACGGTATTTCACTTTTAGAAAAAATACCCACTTGTACATATTGTCCTTTTTTCCGCAGTAGATCTAATCCCATTCTCACTGCTGGAACTGCTCCTGAACACTCGAATACAACATTTGCACCGTAGCCATTGGTCAGCTTATTTACAAGCTCTTTTACATCTTCTTGTTGTATATTAAGGGCATAATCAATGCCAATTTCTTTCGCTTTATCTAATCTGATTTTATCATTATCCAAACCTGTTATTATGACGGTTGCCCCGTAAGTTTTAGCTACTTGTGCTTGTAAGATCCCAATTGGTCCTGGACCTAACACAACAACAACATCACCCTTTTTAATATTCGCCTTCTGAGCAGCATGATAAGTACATGCTAACGGCTCTGTTAATGCCGCAGATTGAAAATCTACATGTTCAGGTAAATGATGGACACTCTCTTTTCTGGCTACTAAGTATTTCGTGAACCCACCATCTTGTTGTGAACCTAAACCCTTTCGATAGTTACATAAGTTATAATCTTTCGTTTGACAATACTCACATTCACCACAAACATAGAACGTAGTCTCTGAAGTGACCCGATCCCCAATCTTGAATTCTTTTACATTTTCTCCTATATCTACGACAACACCTGAAAATTCATGGCCTAACGTAACTGGTGTTTTAACCTTATAATTACCTTCATAAGTGTGGATGTCTGAGCCACAGACACCCGCATATTCAACTGCGATTTTCACTTGATCTTCTTTTACGATTGGTTCCTCTACTTCTAATACTTCTAAATGCCCAAACCCCGGTTCTGTCTTTACTAATGCTTTCATGGTTATGTCCCCCTTGATTATCTATGTTTTAAAATATTTTAAATAAGTTATAAATGGTAGGTATACTGAAAAAGCTAATTGAGAAATTACTTAATTAAAAATATCGAAAATCTTAAAGATGACGTAGTTTACAATATTACCACCTTGATCAATACTAGAAATCTGCGTTGATCCCTCTGGCATGTCAAAGTTTGCATTTTGTGCCATCTGTGTCAATAGTGGTGCAACATCAGTTGCAACATACAGTGATACAGCAATTAAAATAGTACCCACTATAACTGAGTGGACAATATTACCTCTTGCCGCACCAACAATAAATGCAACTACGAATGGAATTGTCGCTAAGTCACCAAATGGTAACAGCGCATTCCCTGGTAGAATAACTGCAAGTAAGACAGTTACAGGAACAAGAATTAATGCTGTCGCAATAACCGATGGATGTCCAAGTAATACGGCTGCATCTAAACCAATAGTAATATCACTCTCTCCAAAGCGCTTATTTAACCACTCACGCGCTGATTCAGAAACAGGCATTAAACCTTCCATCAAAATCTTTACCATACGAGGCATTAAGACCATAACCGCGGCCATTGCCATACCAATTTCAATTACCTCGCCAATACCAAAGCCTGCTAGAATACCAATAACAATACCTAAAGCTAGACCGATGAAAATTGATTCACCAAAAATACCAAAGCGTTTTTGAATTGAATCTGGATCAGCTTTTAAATTCTTAAGTCCAGGTGTCTTTTGTAATAATTTCACTAACAAAATACCTGGTGCATAAGAAATTGTACTTCCTGTCGCTACAGATACCCCTGGCATTTCATAAAAATCTTGCACCATTGGTGCAGTCCAATCTGCTACTTTCAAACATACAATTTGGAATAATACAGCACCAATTAAACTTTGAACAATACTGCCTGAGACGGCATAAATCATTGCTGCAGTAAATGTATAGTGCCAGTAATTCCAAATATCAACGTTCATGCATTTTGTTGTTTTAGTAATCAGCATGATTGCATTAACTAATAAACCAAGCGGTATAATAAACGCAGCTACTGTTGATGCCCAAGCGATTGAAGAACTTGCCGGCCATCCAACGTCAATAACGTTTAAACTAACACCTAACCTCTCTACCATACCCTGAGCAGCTGGTCCTAAATTGTTAACAAGTAAATCAACAACTAAGAATATTCCCACAAATGCTACACCGAGTGTTAAACCTGATCGAAAGGCTTTACCAGGTTTTTGGCCAAAAGTCAAACCTAATAGAAATATAACTACGGGTAAAATTACTGTTGCCCCTAAACCTAAAAACCCCTGTACAATATCTACAAATCCTTCCATCTTTATCTCTCCCCTTTACGTCATGTATAAATCCTTTAATACTTTCCCCCGACGTTCACTTACAGTTACTTAATTAATTCCGTTAAAATTTGTTTCTTTGTATCTTCCACCCCGATACCTGTTAAGAATGATCGCGCATTGATGACTGGAAAACGATATTCCTTTTTTGTCATCGCTGTTGTAACAAGCAAATCTGCTGAGTCTTCGTAACCCCCGACTTCCGCAATTTTAATCTGCTTGATATCCAATTTTAAATTGTTCTCCTTTGCCATCTCTTCAATAGCGTTATTTACTACGGTCGATGTTGCAATCCCAGCACCACATGCTACTAATACTTGTTTTTGTTTAGACATTTAATTCACCCCCCTTCAAATAAGGTTCATCCTTTTTATTTCTTGGATTTACTGTGCTATTTTAATAGTTCATCTAATATTTGTTTCTTTGTATCTTCCACGCTAATCCCAGTCAAAAATGATCGAGCATTGATAACTGGAAAAGGATATTCTTTCTTTGTCATAGCAGTTGTAACAAGTAAATCTGCTGAATCTTCATACCCACCAACCTCAGCAATCTTAATCTGCTTGATATCCAATTTTAAATTGTTCTCTTTTGCCATCTCTTCAATAGCGTTATTTACTACGGTCGATGTTGCAATCCCAGCACCACATGCTACTAATACTTGTTTTTGTTTAGACATTTAATTCTCCCTCTTTCATTGATAAATTTAATTGACTTTCAATTGCATTCTTAATTTTTGTTTTGTCAGCTTCTTGATAGATCATTGTTAAAAGCTTATTATCTTGAAAAATTGCCATGAGTTTCTGAAGAAGACTTAGTTGTGAATGTTCTTCATCCATCGCCAGCATAAAAACAATGTGTACAGGTGTTGTATCATCATCCCCCATGACACCGAAAAGGACAGGTTCGCTTAAAGTAGCAATACTAATCGATTTCTTGTTCACATGTTTGACATCCGTATGCGGAATAGCTACTGATAAGCTACCGGTAGGAAGACCTGTGGCAAACTCCATTTCTCTATCAATAACCGCCTCTGTATAACTTTTTTTTACTAATTTTTGATCGACTAGGTTTTCTGCCATATGTCGAATAACTTCCGTTTTTGAATTTGCCTTTAACTGGGTGAAAATAAGTGATTCATCAAAATTTAACTGGCTCATAGTGGTTCCCCTTCCAAAATTAATTTCTATCTATTTTTCTTTTGAATATTTCTCAATTATTTTTTGAACAACTTCTTTATCAGGTGCTTCAATAATTCTTTTAACGTCTTTTTTACTATTAGATAACTTCATTAATTGCATAAGTGCCTTAAGATGTTGTTCCTTATCTACCGCTGCAATGATAACGATTACATTTACTGTATGATCATTTGAAAAACGAATACCATCTTTTATTGTTAGCAAACTCATTGATGTTTGATTAACACCATACTCAGGACTGGCATGTGGAATAGCTAATCCATTGCCAATAATGATATATGGATCATCACTGCAGTTTTCAAGCATTGCTGATATATAGCTCTTCTCAATGTCTCCGTTTTTTAATAAAGGCTCTGATGCTAAATTAATCGCATCAGTCCATGTCTCTTGACGACTTGTCAGCTGGATTGTTGACTCATTTATTAAGTCTCGTAAATGGTAACTTGGTTTATCATCTGTGACGTCTGTCGATACTTGATTTATATCATTTATATAGTTATATAAATCGCGAATGAGTAATTCTTCATTATGAATGGTCGCATGTTTATTAATGATGTCTTTAATACCACGAATCCTAAATCCTTGAGATGCGACACCATGAAAATCGATCATGACTTGCTTTCTTAACGCAACTTTCTCTTCCATTTCTAACACTGAACTGGTGATATATAATTTCTTCTCAGTTTTTAAATAAACTGGACTAAATACAATATCATAATCTAACGGATAATCATTAAACTCTCGGATAGATAATGAATCCAGGAAAATAAACTCAGGAAATAATTGCTTTAACTCTCCAAACATCAGACGAGAAACTGATATACCTTGTGGGCAAACAACTAACGCTTTAATTTTAGTTTCAATCTCTTCTCCTTGTTTTGTTAGCCAACCACCTATTAACATCGTTAAATACTCCACCTCAAAATCGGGTATCGCTACTCCAATAAATTTAGCCAAAGGGCTAACTGATTTTTTCACTAAATGATGGAGCTCTCTCAAATTTTTTGTAATTAAGCTATCTGGTTGATTAACTTCTGTTAACCGGTATTTAATTCGATAATAAGCCGGTTTAATATGCAACAATAGTTTCTCAACCAGTTGATCTCTATTCTGAATAGTGATACATGCTGATTTTTCGAATAATAGTGTCATTTCATCTACTGCATTCTTTAGGTCCGGCACGTCATCTATTGTTAACTGTTCAGACCAATACACATTAGTAGCTAATAAATGTAATGTGATATATAGACGTTCAACCGTCGGAATGCTCGGATAGTTTAGTAATAGTTTTTCAGTTACTAAAAATTCTCTGGTGTCAGAGAGTTCTTTATAGTTAATAGCTGTTTGATTAATTATCATTCCTTTTTGTATGCGCTTTAATATAATTGAAAATATATAAGGCATACTGACAATTTTTTCATCTGTGAATTTTAAATTCAATTCATTCTCTGCTTTTTCAATACTCTTTTTTATTTCTTCGACTTCATTGGCCTGTATACTCGAAACGTTTTCAATTATATCTTTGCCATTATTCAATCTAAGTAGTTGGTCCACCACAGCAATTAACAATTTTCTAATATTAAACTCTGTACCTTTTAAGAGATAGCCTGCTTTTCTCGAATAATGAATAGACAAGTTATACTCTTTAACGTAATTCTTAGCTTTTTTTAAATCACTTAAGATCGTATTCTTACTGACTTCTAATTCTGAAGTGAAATGAATGATCGACAGCTCATCAAAAGCACTTGCTAACATGAGTAAGATAATGTTGACTCTTTCATCACTATTTAATACTTTTGATACTGCATCATCTTCAGCGCTTGATAGAAAAGTTTTTATAATCACTGGATCAATTACAAAAACACCTTGTCTAGTTCTCTCAATTTCAGGTAAGTTCTTCGTAGTTAACCAATAATTGATTTTCTCCATACTGTAATCTACTTGTCGTCTTGTTACTTCATATTTCCTTTCTAATTCTTTTGTTTTGATGTTAGGATTACTTATTAACTCGTTAATGAATAAATTACTTCGATCATCAAGTTGCATGGTAGATCACCTCTCTATGTTTTGATTGTAACACCGTCTTTTTTGGTTTTGTATTCGTTTTCATCCCATTTTATTGCAACATCCTTTGTGCATCACTGTGATGCACAAAGGAAAAAGCCTTACATATCAAGGCTTTTTTAGTTTAGTTAGAATTTAAGGCATGATTAAAGCAAACACTAAATTCGGCTTTATATACTTTATTATATATAAAATATAGCTTGTGCGGGTTGTCTTTCAATTTCAAATCTGACAAATTACTACTGACAGATTTAAAGTGAATATTTCTAAAAAAATAAATGAAAAAACAAACACATCGTTCCATCGAGATTTTATCTCTCCGGTGTAACGACGTATTTGTTCCATTTCGTTAATATCAAGTAAGACAAAATTCACCTACAATAATTAACACTCACCACATGTCTGTTGCTTTTTACTCTTAAACTTCGTCCATGTTTTTTCAAAGTTATTGCCACACCCACATTTGAATAATAACTTTTGTGAATAGCCATGGTATTCTGTCGATAGTAATTGCGCATCTGTTTTTGTTTCTACGTAATGTCTGATCTCATCGATCGTCCAGCGTTTATTCATTGTTACCCTCCTATCATCCATTCGATTCACCGTCAGTTCTCACGTTTATACGGTATTTAAAATATTTACTGCGGTACTTATCCGTCAACAGTTTGTGCACCATCAGGCCCGATTGGACTCATTTATCGAAAAAAAGAACCTCTTTTGAAAAAGAGGTTCTTTTTGAATTCTTTAAACATATTAACGTTTTGAGAATTGTGGTGCACGACGAGCGCCTTTAAGACCAGGCTTCTTACGTTCTTTCATACGAGCGTCACGTGTTAAGAATCCAGCGCGCTTAAGTGTTGCGCGGTATTCTGGATCTGCTTCTAACAATGCGCGAGCTACACCATGACGAATTGCACCAGCTTGACCAGTGAATCCACCACCATGAACGTTAACTAATACATCGTAAGTACCTTCAGTTTCTGTTGATACTAGAGGTTGCTTGATGATTGTACGTAATGTTTCATATGGGAAATAACTTTCCGCATCACGATTATTTACTGTAATTTGACCAGTCCCAGGTACTAAACGTACGCGAGCTGTTGAACTTTTACGGCGTCCGGTACCGTAGTATTGTACTTGTGCCACTATGCGTTACCTCCTTTAAATTATCCGCGAAGTTCGTAAACTTCTGGTTTTTGTGCTGCATGTGTGTGTTCTGCTCCACGGAATACGTGAAGTTTTTTAGCCATTTTACGACCTAATTTACCTTTTGGAAGCATACCTTTGATTGTTAGTTCTAACATTTTCTCAGGTTTCTTCTCACGCATTTCACCAGCTGATGTGCTTGTTAAGCCACCTGGGTGATTTGAGTGACGGTGATACATTTTGTCTTTAAGTTTGTTACCAGTTAATTCGATTTTCTCTGCGTTGATGATAATTACGTGATCACCAGTGTCAACGTGTGGTGTGTAAGTTACTTTATGCTTACCACGTAGTAGTGAAGCGACTTCACTTGATAAACGACCAAGTGTTTTGCCTTCAGCATCAACTACTAGCCATTTGCGTTCAATGTTCGTTTCATTTGCCATGAAAGTTGTGCGCATATTCATTACCCTCCTGTATATCTTGTCTTTCGATGTTTTTTGTCCAATTATATTGGTTTGATCTTATATTCTACACAATTAACTTTCCGGGGCTAATCGTGGTATAGAAATAAAATGCCATAGACCATCTTATCCTAAATATCGACGAATGTCAATAGCTGTTCGCCCGGTTCCGTTGTTTTTTTCAAAACTTTTTTTCATTTACATCGTAAATCACGTGTTTTAAGTATAAACCTTTAGCTGGCGCGGTTTTTCCGAGGGTATTTCTGTCAAAATTCTCGAGTGCTTGACGGATCACTTCCGGCGGTTTTCGCCTTTGTCCCACGTCAATTAAGCTACCGACAATAATCCGTACCATGTTGTATAAAAAGCCACTGCCACTGATTGTAAAAACAACCTCATCTGCTTGGTATTCACACGTCGCATGAAAAATCGTCCGTACTTTAGAGTCCTTCACATTACTTTTAGAGGAACAAAAAGCGGTAAAGTCATGGGTGCCAACCAAATACTGACAGGCTTTATTCATTGCCGCAACATCCAATGGCATCCTAACGTAATGGCTGTAATGGCGTTTAAACGGGTCAATAAGGGTTGTATTATACATACGATACTCATACCACTTCTCAATCACGTTAAAGCGCGCATGAAAATCATCTGCCACTTGATGCACATCGGTAATAACGATATCATCTGGCAACTGACTATTTATAGCCCGTACCCAATTTCCTTCAGGAATCCTTAACGTACTATCAAAGTGAAATGCTTGTCCTAACGCATGAACCCCGGCATCTGTTCGACCTGAGGCGGTAATCTTTATTTGTTCTCCTTTATGAATACGGGTTAAGGCCGCCTCAATCACAGCTTGAACCGTGAGTTGATTAGGCTGTACTTGATAGCCACGATAACGCGTGCCATCATAACTCACCCGAGCGAGTAAACGCATGTTGATCATCCTTTGTTACATTTTTCTTTAATTTCTCTCGTTCTCGTCTTTATACCACGAAACAGGCACTGACGAAAAATCATCGAATAGATGTAAATCGCGTTCTAAGTAGTTTACTAGTAAATCTGCCATCTTCACCGCATCACCGACATAACAATCAGCCTCACCAAATCGTGCTGTTGTCATACACCCTTCCGCCAAGAATGGTTCCGTCATTTTCACATATTTATCGGAAATGCCGCCTTTCACATGACGGTATGTCGCCGCATGTTGCTGAGCACCGTTAGGCAATTTAACTTTAAAGCGTACTGGCCGGTCAGTTAGACGATCAGGCACATCCATCCATTCTTCTACACTGTGTAAAAACGTATTTTTATCCATCCCGACACCCATAAATAATAGCTTTGCTTTATAATCATATAATTTACCGAAACAACCGTAGCGATGGCACGGTGTCCCGTGTGTATCATCTTTTAAATACTTATCACTTTTCTCACCAATCGCCGCCACCGAATGGGTCGGATGAAGCGAACGATTCACGCCTTCTCTTTTCAGAAAAAGATTAGGTAATATTCCGACACAACTCGGCTCTGTCTTTGGATCAAAGAGTAGTTTTTTCTCTCCCATCTGTTCCCACGTGTGGGTTGGGAAAATTAAGAGACCTTCTTTAAAATAATCGATGAGGACATCTAGCACCCCTTCTGCACGATCTTCTACTTCTCCAATGGCTTTCATAGATGAATGGATAAGGACCGTGTCAGACGGTTGTAAATCCATACTAACAAGCTGTTGTTTTAACTGATCTTTTGAATACATCGGTACACCCCTTTTTTATGTATGACGCGATTTTTATCGGTAGTGACATAGTAAAACCTGGCATGACCAAGAGGCCATACCAGTGGTCGTGTGTATCACACATGCACCTATTATGTTCGAAGGACAAACAAACCCATCATTACAACTAAAAATAAAGCAATCGCAACATAATCTCGTCCAACAATCTCTAATTCTCTTAGGCGCGTACGTCCTTCACCACCACGATAGCCTCTGGCTTCCATAGCCATTGCTAATTCTTCAGCACGTTTAAATGCACTAACAAATAGCGGCACAAGTAACGGAACGACCGCTTGAATCCGCTCTTTTAAAGGGCCTGTCTTAAAATCAACCCCTCGTGACGCTTGAGCTTTTGAGATCTTTTCTGTCTCTTGCATCAACGTTGGAATAAACCTTAAAGAAATAGACATCATCAGTGCCAGTTCATGGACCGGAAATTTAATTTTCTTTAATGGATGCAGTAATGTTTCAATCGCATCGGTAATTTCAATTGGGGTCGTTGTCAGTGTTAACAGCGACGTAATTAAAATCAATAGGAAAAACCGCAGCGAAATTTGAAACCCTTGAATGAGTGCGCCGGAATAAATCGGAAACCCTAAAATAGTCGTTAGCACATCGCCCTCTCGTGTCACGAATAGATGTAACAAGAAGGTAAACACAATTAAGAACCATACCGGTTTTAAGCCTTTTAATAAAAAGCGCGGCTTGATTTTCGTCAGTGCTGCAGATGACAAACTAAACACTGTCAGCCATAAATAGCTATAGGCATTATTCGCAAAGAAGACAATGACGACAAAGGTAAAAATCATCATAATTTTCGTTCTCGGGTCGAGTTTATGCACAACAGAATCAGCTGGCACATATTGGCCAATAATTAAAGAACTCGCCATTATCTGCCACCTCCTAATTGCGCTTTTATTTCCGTAACTAAATCATCAACGGAATGTTTATCATACGTAATTTTAATCCCTAGACGGGCCTCTAAATCCATTAAAAATTGAATTTCTTCTGGCACATCAAGCTGTACTTGTTTTAATCGTTCTTTTTGGACAAAGATATCCTCAGGCTTACCTTCTAAATGCTTCTTTCCCTGCTCTAAAATGATCACATGGTCAGCATACTTTAAGGCATCTTCCATACTGTGCGTCACGAGAATGGTCGTTAACCCTTTTTCATGATGGAGGCGGTAAAACATGTCCATCACTTCTTGTTGTCCCTTTGGATCAAGTCCTGCCGTCGGTTCATCCAAGACGAGTACTTCTGGTTCCATCGCAAGAACGCCGGCAATGGCCACGCGACGCATTTGTCCCCCGCTTAAATCAAACGGTGAACGGTCAAGTAATGAGGTATCCAAATTAACAGCTTCTAGCACTTTCGGTAACCGCGCCTGAATCTCATCTTCTGTAGCACCAAAATTCTTCGGTCCAAAGGCGATATCCTTTTCAATTGTTTCTTCAAATAATTGGTGTTCAGGGTATTGAAACACAACCCCTACTTTTTCTCGCAAACCTTTAATGTTAGCCGTTTTCTCATCAGATTTCAGCTGGTAATTCCCAATCTGAAGCTCACCTGATGTCGGTTTCAGTAGCCCATTAAGATGTTGAATCAAGGTTGACTTACCTGAACCGGTATGGCCAACAATGGCCACAAATTGCCCTGACTTTATGTTAAATGATAAATCCTTTAACGCATGATATTCAAAAGGGCTATTCGGTTGATACGTATGACTTACTTCTTTGAATGAAATGTCCATAGTTGATCTAATAGCTCCTTTTGCGTTAATGGTTGTTGATCAAAATCAACGGTATCTTTCAATCGATTCGTTACTTTAGCTGTAAACGGCACATCTAAGCCAATCTCACGCAAAGCTTCTTCTTGCTTAAACAGTTCCCGCGGAACAGTTTCTATCCAAATTTCACCGTCATTCATGACAATCACCCGGTCCGCCCCGACAATTTCATTTAAATCATGGGTAATACTCACCAAGTTTACTTTTGTTTCTTCTCGTAAATCATTGACCGTCATCATGATTTCTTTTCTACCTCTTGGGTCAAGCATAGCTGTTGCTTCATCCAAGATAATCAGGTCCGGTTGAATCGCAAGGACCCCAGCGATTGCCACCCGCTGTTTTTGCCCACCAGAAAGACGATGCGGCTCATGAAACAAATAATCTGACATCCGCACGCTTGCTAAACTCTCTTCAATTCGTTTCATCATCGTTTCTCGTTCAACCCCACGGTTTTCTAGTCCAAAAGCGACATCGTCTCTTACCGTTGTCCCAACAAATTGGTTGTCAGGATTTTGAAAGACCATCCCTACCTTTTCGCGAACATCCCATACCGTCTCAGGCGTTACTTCGATGCCGTGGACATAAATCGTCCCCTCATCAGGAAACAACAAACCATTCATTAACTTAGCAATTGTTGATTTACCAGAACCATTGTGTCCTAAAATAGCCACCCATTCATCTTGTTTGATTGAAAAGCTTACATTTTTAAGGACCCACGGTTGGTCTTCTGCATATCTAAATGACACATTTTCAAAAATGACTTGATCCGTTGCCATTCTCATTCCCCCAATATCGACAAATTATTTCCTAGGAAATGATTTATCAGTCTCTATAGTTGTTGTATCGTTACGACAAATTATACTCTTAACTGCTTATTTTATCACAATCTTAGAGCAATTGCTTATACAATAGCTAAATTAATCAATGGTAGGGCTTATACGGCATGTAGATTGACATCGAACCTTCTAGCTGTCAATCTACAGCTACAAAAAAAGGGCCTGGAGTCACCTCGAAAGAGATCATCCTGCCCTTCATTCATCTTATTAAGTTAGACTAACTCAATAATCGCCATTTTAGCACCGTCACCGCGACGCTCTCCAAGTTTTAATACGCGAGTATATCCACCTTGGCGGTCTTCGTAACGTTTTGCGACATCATTAAATAATTTTTGTACAGCATCTTCAGTTTCACTTGCATCTTTACGATAAAGGAATGAAGCTGCTTGACGGCGAGCATGAAGGTCACCACGTTTACCTAATGTAATCATTTTCTCAACTACTGAACGTAGATCTTTAGCTTTCGCTTCAGTTGTTTCAATGCGTTCATGAATAATCAAGTCAGTTGCAAGGTTACGAAGTAATGCCATACGTGCATCAGTCGTTCTCCCTAGTTTTCTAGCCATCGATTATCCCTCCTTTTATTTAAATCTCGATCAAATTTAAGACTATTCTTCTTTACGAAGGCCAAGTCCTAAGTCTGTTAACTTATTCTTCACTTCTTCAAGTGATTTACGACCTAAGTTACGAACTTTCATCATATCGTCCTCAGATTTATCGGCAAGTTCTTGTACAGAGTTAATACCTGCACGCTTTAAGCAATTGTAAGAGCGTACGGATAAATCTAATTCTTCGATCGTCATTTCTAATACTTTTTCTTTTTGGTCTTCTTCTTTTTCGATCATGATTTCAGCGTTTTGTGCTTCATCTGTTAAACCAACAAAGATATTTAAGTGTTCTGTCAGAATCTTCGCACCTAAAGAAGTTGCTTCTTCAGGACGGATACTTCCGTCAGTCCATACATCTAATGTTAATTTATCGAAATTAGTCATCTGACCAACACGTGTGTTTTCCACTTGGAAAGTACAACGTGTCACTGGAGTGAAGATCGAATCCACTGGAATAACTCCAATTGGCTGATCATCATGATTGTTGACGTCTGCCGGGCGGTAACCGCGACCACGCTCTGCAGTCATTTTCATACGTAAGTGCGCATTCGCACCTAAAGTGGCGATGTGCAATTCCGGATTAAGAATTTCCACATCACTATCATAAGTAATGTCTGCAGCTGTTACAACACCTTCTCCTGATACATCAATCTCAAGCGTCTTCGTCTCTTCTGAGTAGATCTTAAGCGCAAGTTTCTTGAGGTTCAGAATGATTGTTGTCACATCTTCAACAACCCCATCGATTGTTGAGAATTCATGAAGGACGCCTTCGATTTGGATAGATGTCACTGCAGCACCTGGTAATGAGGATAAAAGAATACGACGTAAGGAGTTTCCTAGTGTAGTCCCATATCCACGTTCTAGTGGTTCTACGACAAATTTTCCAAAAGTAGCATCATCAGCGATCTCTACAATTTCTATTTTCGGTTTTTCGATTTCAATCATTAATAAAACCCTCCTTTGAACGTCGAAACCCCGGTTAGACACTTGTCTAACCGAAATTCCTCAGGTAGGCAGTTCCCGTATCTGCACTATCTTTTATTCGTATTTTTCTGTCAGTACTTTTCTGCTTAATTAAAACTGTTAAAGTTTTAAGTCTTTAATCTGTTTTACCGAAAGCATTTATCATCCATTATAGACAAGCTGACAAATCCTATACGGATAAAATTATACACGGCGACGTTTTGGTGGGCGACAACCATTGTGAGGAACTGGTGTTACGTCGACAATGGCAGTAACTTCGATACCTGCAGCTTGAAGTGAACGAATAGCAGCTTCACGACCAGCACCAGGACCTTTAACAGTTACTTCTAATGATTTAATACCGTTTTCTTGTGCAGTTTTTGCTGCAGCTTCTGCTGCCATTTGCGCTGCAAATGGTGTAGATTTACGTGAACCTTTGAAACCTAATGCACCAGCACTGCTCCAAGTAATGGCATTACCTTGAACATCAGTAATTGTGACGATAGTGTTGTTAAATGTTGAACGGATATGTGCAATACCCGTCTCAATATTCTTTTTCACACGCTTTTTACGTGTATTAGTTTTACGAGCCATTAGAATCATTAACCTCCTTTATAGCTTATTTCTTTTTGTTAGCAATTGTTTTACTTGGTCCTTTACGTGTACGTGCGTTGTTCTTAGTCTTTTGACCGCGAACTGGCAACCCACGACGGTGGCGTAAGCCACGGTATGAACCGATCTCGATTAGACGTTTAATGTTAAGTGAAACTTCACGACGAAGATCCCCTTCAGTATTAAACTTGTCTAATTCTGTACGAATACGAGTTAACTCATCTTCAGTTAAATCACGTACACGTGTATCTTCTGATACATCAGCAGCTTTTAGAATATCTTGAGCTGTTTTCTTCCCGATACCATAAATATAAGTTAAAGAAATTACTACACGTTTCTCACGTGGAACATCAATACCTGCAATACGTGCCATACTATCGTTGCACCTCCTTATTGATTAGCCTTGTTTTTGTTTATGCTTAGGGTTTTCGCAAATTACCATAACTTTTCCGTTACGACGAATAACCTTACATTTTTCGCATATTGGTTTTACAGATGGTCTTACCTTCATCACCCATACCTCCTCTATATTCGGAGCTTATCATTATTTATAACGGTACGTAATACGCCCTCTTGTTAAATCATATGGAGAAAGTTCAACCGTTACTTTGTCTCCAGGTAAGATTCGGATGAAGTGCATACGAATTTTACCAGATACATGTGCTAGAACGGTGTGACCATTCTCTAATTCAACTTTGAACATTGCATTAGGTAACGTGTCAACCACGGTACCTTCTACTTCAATTGCATCGTCTTTGGCCATTGAGTTGATCTCCCTTCTTCAAATCAGTCACTACTTCTTTGACAAATTTTGATATAGCAAACCGTAGCTTACCATTCGTAACGCGACCTGTTTCTAGAAGGCTATTTTGAACCTCAGGAGAAATATAATTCATCGGTACGATATGACTAAAGTTCTTCTTCTTTGGTCGATCATACTTCCGTTTCTCTCCGTCTGCAAGCAGCACAAAATGATCATCAACAATCTCTATGACGATGGCAAATTGACCTGCTTCTCGTCCTTTGAAGATTTGAACTACTTGACCGATCTTGGGACGCGACTCCGTATCATTCAAACATGATCACCTTCACTTAAGTTTTTGTTAATAAGATAACGAACTTATTGTTCAAACATGTTGATTCTCAAGCTTATATTCTACCATGTTTTTGCGCACACGTCCAACGATTAGAATTATATCCGAACCAAGAACGGTGCTAAGTTTATCTAATTACGAGGCTAAAAATAACCTCTTATCATCACTTGATGATTGCTATATCATTGGTGCAAATCGTACCACGACATGACAATCATGTACGTGGCAAATTTCGCACGATAACAGTTTATGCTAACGTTTGAAGTTGTTTGTCTACGTCTTCAAACACAACATTAATGTCTTGATCACCATTTATGTTCACAAGATAGTTTTTGTCTTCATAAAAATCTAGTAGTGGTTGTTGCTGAGCAATGTTAACTTCTAGACGTTTAGAAACCGTTTCTGGACGATCATCTTCCCGTTGGATAAGATCTGCTCCATCATTGTCACATTTCCCTTCAACCTTTGGTGGGTTGTAAAGAACGTGATAAGTTGCACCGCACTCAGGACAAACACGACGACCGGTTAAACGATCAACAAGCTTTTCCTGTGGTACATCAACATGTAAAACATAATCTAGTGGTGAGTTAAGTTCTTTTAATAAATTCTCAAGTGCTTCTGCTTGCGCAATCGTACGTGGGAATCCATCTAGTAAGAAACCTTTCTCACAATCCGGTTTTTGTAATCGTTCTTTAACGATCCCGATGGTTACTTCATCAGGAACAAGTTCTCCTTGATCCATAAATGCCTTTGCTTTTTTACCAAGGTCAGTTCCTTCTTTAATTGCTGAACGGAACATATCTCCAGTCGAAATATGAGGGATCTGATATTTTTCTACTATCTTTTCAGCTTGTGTACCTTTTCCGGCACCTGGAAGACCCATTAGAATTAAATTCACTGCAATTCCCCTCGCTCTCATTTCATTCACATAGTTGTAGCGACTATTTATTTAATAAAGCCTTTATAATGGCGTTTTACTAATTGACTTTCTAGTTGTTTCATTGTTTGCAGTGCTACACCAACAACGATCAGCATGCTTGTACCGCCAATTTGGACAGACTGTGGAAGTCCCGCAAGTCCACCTAAAATAATTGGTAATACAGCGACTGCAGCTAAGAAAATCGCCCCTACAAAGGTTAAACGATAAAGAACACGAGTAAGATACGTTTCAGTTTTCTTACCAGGACGGATACCAGGAATGTAACCACCTTGTTTTTTCAAGTTCTCTGCCATTTGCTCAGGGTTAGACTGAACGAATGTGTAGAAATATGAAAAGGCAATGATAAGAACTACATAAATGACCATACCAATCGGTTGCGTATAATCAAAAATGCGTTCGATGGTACCAGCAAAACCGCCATCGAAGAACCCAGCAATCGTTCTAGGCGCCATAATGAATGACACAGAGAAAATAACAGGAATAACACCTGCTGTATTCACCTTCAGTGGTAAGTGTGTTGAATGACCACCTACTGGCGAACGATTGACTAAACGTTTCGCATATTGAATGGGAATTTTCCGTGTTGCTTGTTGGATGAAGATAACACCAACTGTAACACCTAATACAACTAACGCAATCAAGGCAACGATCACAACGTTAATAAATAACTCGTCATCACTTACACCTGTAAAATATTGCGCAATAATTTGATTGATTGTATTCGGAATAGCAGCAACAATACCTGCAAAGATAATAATTGAAATGCCGTTCCCAACACCGTATGCAGTAATTTGCTCACCTAACCACATTAAGAAAGCTGTCCCCGCTGTTAATACAAGTGCAATGACTAAGAATTTATCCACGCCTGGATCAGCAATTAAGCCGCCTCCAACCATAGCATTAAATCCAATTGACATAGCAATGGCTTGAATAAAAGCAAGCACAATCGTTGCATAACGTGTCACTTGAGCTAATTTACGACGACCAACTTCACCTTGTTTTTTCCACTCAGCAAACTTTGGTACGACGTCCATTTGTAACAACTGCATAATGATTGAAGCAGTAATATATGGCATAATCCCCATAGCTAGGATGGAGAAGTTTTGTAATGCCCCGCCTCCAAATGTGTTCAAGAATCCAAACACATTTTGTTGATCATTCATCATACTTAGTGCTGTGCGATCAGTGAAAGGTACCGGGATAAAGGTACCTAACCGAAACACAACTAACATAAGTAAAGTAAAGATAATTTTGTCTCTGATGTCTTTCACACGAAAGAAATTCGAGATTGTTTGGAACATTAGATCACCTCAGTTTGACCGCCCGCTGCCTCAATAGCTTCTTTTGCTGAAGCTGAGAACTTGTGAGCTTTTACAGTAAGTTTCTTTTCAATCGAACCATTGCCAAGAACTTTAATGCCAGCTTTTAACTTGCTTACAAGACCTGTTTCAAGTAAAAGCTCAGGTGTTACCTCTGTACCTTCTTCAAATGTATTTAGTGCTGCTAAATTAATGACAGCATATTCTTTACGGTTGATATTTGTAAAACCGCGTTTTGGTAAACGTTGGAATAAAGGCATTTGGCCCCCTTCGAACCCTGGGCGAGTACCGCCGCCTGAACGAGAGTTTTGACCGCCATGTCCGCGACCTGAAGTCTTTCCGTTACCAGAGGACATTCCACGACCTACACGATTTCTGCTCTTGCGAGTTTGTGATGGCTTCAATTCATGAAGTTTCATGCGAGCACCTCCTCTTTGCGCTAAATTAATTTACTTCTTTCACCGTTACTAAGTGTGATACTTTGTTAATGATACCTCGTACCGCAGGTGTATCTTCACGTACAACGGATTGATTTACTTTGTTAATGCCTAAAGCTTTAACAGTTTGCTTTTGTGTTTCAGTTCTACCGATAACACTGCGCGTGAGGGTAATTTCTAACTTATTAGCCATTTATTTTCCCTCCTTATCCTAACAGTTCTTCTACTGATTTACCGCGTAGTTTAGCGATGTGTTCAGCAGGCTTAAGTTCAGATAATCCTTGAACAGTGGCACGTACCATGTTGATTGGTGTGTTTGATCCTAATGACTTAGAAACGATATCACCAACACCAGCTAATTCTAGTACAGCACGAACCGGTCCACCAGCGATAACCCCAGTACCTTCTGGAGCTGGTTTGATTAAAATACTTCCAGCACCAAAGCGTCCAGTGACTTCGTGTGGTGTCGTTGTACCAACACGTGGCACTTCGATTAAGTTTTTCTTAGCGTCATCGATTGCTTTTCTAATAGCATCTGGAACTTCCTGTGCTTTACCAGTACCAAAGCCAACGTGACCATTTTTATCTCCTACAACCACTAAAGCCGCAAAACGGAAACGACGTCCACCTTTTACTACTTTAGCTACACGGTTGATTGTAACAACGCGTTCTTCTAAATCTAAATTGTTTGGGTCGATATAGTTACGCAATGTATGTCCCTCCTTTTACTATTAAAATTCAAGACCTGCTTCACGGGCAGCATCTGCTAATGCTTGTACACGTCCGTGATAGAGGTATCCTCCACGGTCAAATACCACGTTATTGTGGCCTTTATCTAATGCGCGAGTCGCGATTAATGTTCCTACTTGTTTAGCAGCTTCAACGTTACCAGTAGCTTCGCCTTCGAATGCTTTGTCAACAGTTGATGCACTAGCTAAAGTTACACCATTTACATCATCAATTAATTGCGCGTAAATGTTTTTGTTTGAACGGTATACGTTTAGACGTGGACGTTCAGGCGTACCAAAAAGGTTTTTACGTACACGTAAATGTCTTTTCTTACGCACCATGTTTTTATCTGGCTTTGTGATCATCTAGGTCACTCCTTTCTGCTCCGTAACAAACTTAACGTGAATTAAGTTATCAGATTAAGCTGCTTTATTTAGCAGTTTTACCTTCTTTACGACGAACATATTCGTCAACGTAACGAATTCCTTTACCTTTGTAAGGTTCTGGCTTACGTACGGCGCGAATGTCTGCTGCTATAGCTCCGACTAATTGCTTGTCAATACCTTTAACAACAACTTTTGTGTTCGCAGGTACTTCAATTTGGATACCTTCTGGTTGTTCAATCTCAACTGGGTGAGAGTAACCAGCGTTTAATACAAGTTTAGTTCCTTGCATCGCTGCACGGTAACCAACACCTTGAATTTCTAATGCTTTTTCAAAGCCTTTGTGTACACCTTCAACCATATTTGCGATCAGGCTGCGAGTTGTACCGTGTAAAGCTTTGTGTAATTTATTGTCTGACGGTCTTGCAACCGTTACTTCATTACCATCGATGTTAATTGTCATATCTTCGTGAAGTTGACGAGCCAAAGTTCCTTTAGGACCTTTCACTGTCACAAAGTTGTTCTCATTTTTGATTTCAACGCCTTCAGGAATTTCGATAACTTTAAGACCTATACGTGACATCTACATGGCACCTCCTATCTTAATTAAAAACTACTTACCAAACGTATGCGAGAACCTCGCCACCAATAGCTTGCTCACGCGCTTCTTTATCTGTAAGAATACCTTTTGAAGTTGAAACGACTGCGATACCAAGTCCGTTGAGTACACGTGGAAGCTCATCAGCTTTCGCGTAAACACGTAGACCAGGTTTAGAAATACGTTTCAAACCAGTAATTACACGTTCATCAGCTGCACCGTATTTTAAGAACATACGAAGTACACCTTGTTTATCATCTTTAATCACTTCATAATCGCGAATAAAGCCCTCACGTTTTAAAATATCTGCAATCTGAGTCTTGATGTTTGATGCAGGAAGCTCAAGCTTCTCATGGCGGACCATATTAGCATTACGAATACGTGTTAACATATCTGCAATTGGATCTGACATTGTCATAAAATTTACCTCCTTCCCTCAATCGGGTTTTACCAGCTTGCTTTTTTGACACCAGGAATTTGACCTTTATAGGCAAGTTCACGGAAACAAATACGGCAAAGTTTGAATTTACGATAAACTGAGTGTGGACGCCCACAACGCTCACAGCGGGTATACTCTTGTACTGGGTACTTAGCTGTCCGCTTTTGTTTTGCAATCATAGATTTTTTAGCCACTATTTTCCCTCCTTGTTTTAGCCTGTTAGCTTATTTTTGGAAAGGCATGCCAAGTGAAGTGAGTAATTCACGAGCTTCTTCGTCAGTGTTAGCAGTTGTAACGATGACGATATCCATACCGCGAACCTTACTTACTTGATCATAATCTATTTCCGGGAAAATCAATTGTTCTTTCACACCTAATGTGTAATTTCCACGACCATCGAATGCTTTTTTAGAAATACCACGGAAGTCACGTACACGTGGAAGAGAAACATCGACAAGTTTTTGTAGAAACTCATACATACGCTCACCACGAAGGGTTACTTTAGCCCCGATTGGCATACCCTCACGTAAACGGAATCCTGCAATTGATTTTTTAGCTTTTGTGATTAATGGTTGTTGACCTGAAAGCAGCTTTAACTCTTCTACAGCAGCATCAAGTGCTTTTGTATTCTGTACTGCATCACCAACACCCATGTTGATTACGATTTTTTCTACTTTCGGTACTTGCATAACCGAATCGTAGTTAAATTTTTCTGTTAGAGATGATACGATATCATTTTGGTACTTTGCTTTTAATGCGTTCATCTGAGTAGCCCTCCTTTCGTCGCTAATTATTTATCTAACGCTTCACCAGATTTTTTAGCGATTCGAACTTTCTTTCCATCACGATCTTCATATCCGACACGAGTTGGCTCGCCTGATTTAGGATCAATTGGTAATACATTAGAAACATGGATCGGCGCTTCTTGTTCAAGAATACCGCCCTGTGGATTATCTTGTGAAGGTTTTTGGTGTTTCTTAACGATATTCACACCTTCAACAAGTACACGTTCTTTCTTTGGGTATGCTTCAAGGATGACACCTTGTTTACCCTTATCTTTACCAGATAACACTTGTACTTTATCACCTTTTTTTACATGCATGCTAGACGCACCTCCTTACAAGGCTTTTCATTAAAACGATTATATTTTAAATGTGAGTTGAACTTACAATACCTCTGGAGCTAATGAAACGATCTTCATAAACTTCGCATCACGTAGTTCACGTGCTACAGGGCCAAAGATACGAGTTCCTCTTGGGCTTTTATCATCACGGATGATAACCGCTGCATTTTCGTCAAACTTGATATAAGATCCGTCTTTACGACGCACACCTGACTTAGTGCGTACGATAACAGCCTTAACAACTTCACCTTTTTTGACAACGCCACCAGGTGTTGCTTGTTTTACTGAACAGACGATTACGTCACCGATATTAGCAGTTTTACGACCAGATCCACCTAGTACTTTAATAGTTAAGACTTCACGTGCGCCAGAGTTGTCTGCTACTTTCAAACGAGTTTCTTGCTGAATCATACTGTTGTTACCTCCCTTCGGAATCAATCCGAGCGATTCTTTTCAATTAGATAATTACGGCTTCTTCTACTACTTCTACTAGACGGAAACGTTTAGTTTTAGATAGTGGGCGAGTCTCCATAATTGTTACGATATCATTAACTTTTGCTTGATTATTTTCATCATGTGCTTTGTACTTTTTAGAGTACTTTACACGCTTACCATATAATTTATGGAATTTATAAGTTTCTACTAATACTGTAATTGTTTTGTCTGTTTTATCAGAAACAACACGACCAGTATACACTTTACGATTATTACGTTCTGTCATTTGAGGCTAACCTCCTCTCAAGTTTACTAGTTATTTACGCTAAGCTCTCTTTCACGAACGACAGTTTTCATACGAGCAATGGACTTACGAACTTCACGAAGACGTGCAGTGTTTTCCAATTGACCTGTAGCTAACTGAAAGCGTAGGTTGAAGAGCTCTTCTTTTAATGACTTGATCTTTTGTTCAATTTCGGCAGTGGTTAGTTCTCTGATTTCATTAGCCTTCATTGATTTCACCACCAATTTCTTCACGTTTTACGAACTTAGTTTTAATTGGAAGTTTGTGTGACGCTAGACGAAGTGCCTCTCTCGCAACTTCCTCTGAAACTCCCGCGATTTCAAACATAATCTTACCTGGTTTTACTACTGCTACCCATCCTTCAGGAGCACCTTTACCAGAACCCATACGAACTTCTAAAGGTTTTTTAGTGTAAGGCTTGTCTGGGAAAATCTTGATCCAAACTTTACCACCACGTTTCATGTAACGAGTCATCGCAATACGAGCAGACTCGATTTGACGACTTGTAATCCATGCAGCATCAACTGCTTGTAAACCATATTCACCAAATGTTACTTCCGTACCACCTTTGGCTTTACCTTTTAAACTTGTACGATGTTGTCTACGATATTTAACACGTTTAGGCATTAACATAAGTTGTGCCCCCTTCCTTACTTATTATTTTTAGTTGGAAGGACTTCACCACGATAGATCCACACTTTAACACCTAACTTACCGTAAGTAGTGTCTGCTTCTGCAGTACCATAATCGATATCAGCACGAAGTGTGTGTAGTGGAACAGTTCCTTCACTGTAACTTTCCGCACGAGCCATATCTGCGCCACCAAGACGACCAGAAACTTGAGTACGAATACCTTTAGCTCCCATACGCATAGCACGTTGAATAACTTGTTTTTGCGCACGACGGAATGATACACGGTTTTCTAATTGACGAGCAATATTATCTGCTACTAATTTAGCATCGATATCAGGTTTTTTGATTTCAATGATGTTGATATGAACTCTTTTACCTGTTAATTCATTTAATGATTTACGAAGTGCTTCAACTTCAGAACCACCTTTACCAATAACCATACCAGGTTTAGCAGTTGAAATTGAAATATTAACACGATTTGCTGCACGCTCGATTTCTACTTTAGATACTGATGCATCTTGTAGACGAGTTTCAACGAAATCACGAATCTTAATATCTTCATGTAATAAGTCTGCATAATCTTTATCAGCGTACCATTTTGAATCCCAATCACGGATGACGCCAACACGAAGTCCTATCGGATTAACTTTTTGACCCACAGATTATCCCTCCTTCTTTTCTGATACAACCACTGTAATGTGGCTTGTTCTCTTATTGATTGCACTTGCACGGCCTTGGGCACGTGGACGGAAACGTTTAAGGGTAACCCCTTCGTTTACGAATGCTTCTGATACGTAAAGATCTTCTACGTTCATGTCATAATTATGTTCTGCATTTGCGATCGCAGAGTTTAGTACTTTTTCTACAACTGGGCTTGCACCGCGTTGTGTATTTTTTAAAATTGCAATTGCTTCTCCAACATTTTTGCCTCGAATTAAATCAACGACTAAACGAACCTTGCGAGGAGCAATTCTAACAGTTTTTGCAACAGCTTTTGCTTGCATCAAGAGCGCCTCCTCTCCAATTAGCGTTTTGTTTTCTTGTCATCGCTCGCATGTCCTCTGAACGTGCGTGTCGGTGCGAATTCACCTAATTTGTGTCCAACCATATCTTCTGTTACATAAACCGGTACGTGTTTGCGTCCGTCATATACAGCGATTGTGTGTCCTACAAAGTTAGGGAAAATAGTAGAACGACGAGACCAAGATTTCACAACTTGTTTCTTGTTGTCCTCGTTCAATTTTTCAACTTTTTTCATTAAATGGTCATCTACGAAAGGTCCCTTTTTTAAACTACGACCCATACATAAACCTCCCTTCGTGATTGTCGGACGGGTGTTAATGCCCGCCTTTCAACCCCGTTATTTTTTACGTTTACGAACGATAAATTTATCTGACTGCTTGTTACGTTGACGCGTTTTCTTACCAAGAGTTGGTTTGCCCCATGGTGACATTGGTGATTTACGACCGATTGGTGCGCGACCTTCACCACCACCGTGTGGGTGATCATTAGGGTTCATTACTGAACCACGAACTGTTGGGCGGATACCTTTCCAACGTGAACGACCAGCTTTACCAACACGAATAAGTTCATGTTCAACATTACCTACTTGACCGACAGTTGCGCGGCAAGTACCTAATACTAAACGAACTTCACCAGAAGATAAACGTACTAATACGTATTTTTCTTCACGGCCTAAAATTTGCGCTTCAGCACCAGCTGAACGAGCTAATTGTCCACCGCGACCTGGCTTTAATTCGATGTTGTGGATAATAGTACCCACTGGAATGCTCATAAGTGGTAAAGCATTACCTGTTTTAATATCTGCATCTTCTCCTGAGAAGATTTCTTGTCCTACTTGAATACCTTTTGGAGCTAAGATGTAACGTTTTTCACCATCTGCATAGTTAATTAACGCAATATTAGCTGAACGGTTTGGATCGTACTCGATAGTAGCAACGCGACCTGGTATACCATCTTTGTCACGCTTAAAGTCGATGACACGGTATTGACGCTTATGGCCACCACCTTGATGACGAACCGTTAATTTACCTTGGTTGTTACGACCACCACGTTTTGAAAGTGGTTGTAATAGTGATTTTTCCGGCTTGTCCGTCGTGATTTCTGCGAAATCTGACGTTGACATGTTACGTCTACCGTTAGAAGTTGCTTTATACTTCTTAATCGCCATCTTTATTCCCTCCTTCTCTAACTAATTGAAATTATTCTACTGATTCAAAGAAATCTAGTTCTTTGCTGTCTTCAGATAATTGAACAACAGCTTTTTTACGATTTGGACGGTAACCTCCGTGGCGACCCATGCGCTTGAATTTACCTTTAATGTTAGAAGTATTAATTTTAACAACCTTCACGCCAAAGATTTCTTCAACAGCATCTTTGATTTGATTTTTGTTAGCTTTTGTACTTACTTCAAAAGTATATTTCTTATCAACCATTTGGTCGGCAGAGTGTTCCGTAATAATCGGGCGCTTAATAATATCTCGTGCATCTCTCATTATGCAAGCACCTCCCCTGCTTTATCCGCTGCATCTTTAGTGATGATCAGCTTGTCATGTGTAAGTAAATCAAGAACGTTAAGACCACTTACAGTTAATACTTTAGCATTTGGTAAGTTGTTAGCACTCTTAGCTACAACGTCATCTTTATCAGCTGTAACAATTAATACTTTCTCACTTACGTTTAATGCGTCTAGTACCTTTACAACTTCTTTTGTTTTAGGTGCATCAAATGCTAAACCTTCTAAAACAACGAGGCTGTTTTCATTTACTTTTGATGAAAGCGCTGATTGAAGTGCTAATCGGCGAACTTTCTTCGGTAATTTATAGCCATAGCTGCGTGGTGTTGGGCCAAATACGACGCCACCGCCAACCCATTGTGGTGAACGGATTGAACCTTGACGGGCACGACCTGTACCTTTTTGACGCCATGGTTTACGACCTCCGCCTGCTACTGCTGAACGATTTTTAACAGCGTGTGTACCTTGACGACGTGATGCTTGTTGCATAACGACCGCATCATGTAACACATGCTCGTTTGGTTCGATACCAAACACGCTATCGTTTAATTCTACATCCCCTACTTGCGAACCGCTTTGGTTATATAGTGCTACTTTAGGCATGACATATCCTCCCTTCGGTTATTATTTGCTAGCCTTTATTGCACTCGTAATTTTCACGAATGATTTTTTAGGTCCAGGAACGTTACCTTTTACTAATAGAAGATTACGCTCTGCATCTACTTTTACTACTTCAAGGTTTTGAAGAGTTGTTACAACGCTACCCATGTGTCCAGGTAATTTTTTACCTTTCATAACACGTGCAGGCTCTGCAGCTGCTCCCATTGAACCTGGTGCTCTGTGGAAATGAGAGCCGTGCCCCATTGGTCCACGTTGTTGATTGTGGCGCTTAATTGCACCTTGGAAACCTTTACCTTTTGATGTACCTGTTACATCAATAATATCTCCAGCTTGGAATGCCTCTACGCTAATGGCTTGACCTACTTCATACTCGTCAAGATTCACGTTACGGAATTCACGAATGAAGCGCTTAGGAGTAGTGCTCGCTTTTGCAGCATGTCCTGTCGCTGGCTTGTTTGCATTAACCGGTTTTTGGTCTGCAAACCCAACTTGAATCGCCTCATAGCCGTCGTTTTCTAAAGTTCTTTTTTGCAATACCACGTTAGGTTCTGCTTGAACTACTGTTACTGGAATTAATTCGCCATCTTCACTAAAGATCTGTGTCATGCCGACTTTACGACCTAAGATTCCTTTCGTCATCCGTTACACCTCCTATAAATTGTATAAATTATAATTTGATTTCGATATCCACACCAGATGGTAAGTCTAAACGCATTAGCGCATCAACTGTTTGTGGTGTTGGATTCACAATATCAATTAAACGTTTGTGCGTACGCATCTCGAATTGCTCACGAGAATCTTTGTACTTGTGCACCGCACGTAGAATTGTATATACTGATCTTTCTGTCGGTAACGGGATTGGACCCGATACACCAGCACCTGAACGCTTTGCAGTGCTTACGATTTTTTCAGCTGACTGATCAAGAATACGGTGATCATAAGCTTTTAAACGAATTCTGATTTTCTCATTTGCCATTATTTTCCCTCCTTTTCGCCCATTTTAATAATAGACATTCTCCGCGGAAATTTCTAAGCTACCTTACCCATGGCAAAGGGGCCGGGTGTGCCGACAACCTTCCGCATCATCGCCTTTAATGACCAACATTGTTCATTATATAGAATAACAACATAGATTGCAAGGGAAAATAACAAAAACCTCAACTTTTTTTCATAGTTTTTAAAGTGGGCGCTTTCATTGCTACAACTGTATTTAGACTTGTCGATGTAAGAGAGGAAAAGATAAATCAAAGGGGGATTTTCATTGAAGTTTAATCTATTAAAAAAGCAAACATTAGGGAAGCAATATGGTTTCATTTTTACACTTGTGATTATATTGTTCACCATCTCAGTTATTGTGACTTACCTGTTACTCGGTGATACCAATCAGTCCATCGATGAAACAGAAGAGACAAACGCCATCGTGGTCGAGGTCAACAAGTGGATGTCACTGTATCAAGAAAAGTATGTATTCATTCCAGAGTATATAATAGAAGAAAGTGAACAACGCTTACTTGATTACTTATCACTAAGTTCTGATTTTGTTGACCAAACCAAACGCGTGAGGTCCTTATTATCAACAGAAGAACAAATTCGAGCTTTTAATCAAATTCTTGATAATAATCATCAACTTGACCAGTACTATTTTTCTGATGTTGTACCAAACGTTCAACAAATTAACACGGATGTATTTACCACACTCCAAAGTGAATTAAGTACATTAAAGTCAGATACTCTATCTGCCGGCAATACATTAATCGATGCCTCCGTCTCATCTAACCAAGCATCGATCAAACAAGCAAATGATAACATTACTCAAACAATTTCTACATTGGTGTTATCTATTGTCGTTTCACTATTTATCTCAGTCATTTTAATTCTGATTATGAATCGTCGGGTTAAGAAACAGTTAAATGATGTCGTCTCTAGTGCTGATGCGATTAGTCATGGCGATTTAACGACAGCCGATATTCATGCTGATGGCAGTATGGAACTGTCTTTACTTTCTGATGCCATTAATCAAATGAAACAAAACCTTCATCACATCTTGCGCGATGTCGGTCACTTATCCGAAAAGATTAATGATGAGGGTAAACGGTTTGTGACAATTGCCCATGACGTTGAGTCGGGTAGTGAGCAAGTTGCTCTCACCATCGAAGAGTTAGCTCACGGGGCATCTAGTCAAGCGGATGAAGCTTCGAGTATTTCAGAAAAAACAAAAGCCTTCAATGATCAAATCGAGACAGCACTCAATCATTCGCATGAACTGGTCGATACATCTGACCAAACACTCTCGACTGCCGACGACGGGTACAAGCACATGCAAGTCACTGAAAGAACGATGACCGATATTACTCGCACCGTTGAACAATCTGTCCAACAAGTTACGGCACTCGAAAAGGATACGACGAACATCGGAAAATTTATCGGGATGATCACCGATATCGCCGATCAAACGAATCTATTAGCACTAAATGCTTCTATTGAAGCTGCTCGTGCCGGTGAGGCCGGTAAAGGATTCCAAGTGGTTGCTGAAGAAGTGCGGAAGCTTGCCGAAAACGTTCATGATGCATCACAATCCATTACCGATATTGTGACGCACATCCAGTCGAACACAGATACAATGGTAAACGACCTTAATCAAGCCTTCGCAAAAGTCACAGAAGGCCAAGCTCAAATGAAACAATCGAGTACGCAGTTTAACAATATCAAAGACAACATACAATTAATGGCCACTCGCATCGACGGTATTTCTTCCATTATTGATGGCTTTAAAGTCGCGAGTAACAATATTAATGATTCAGTCGAAAATATCGCTGCCATTTCTGAAGAGTCAGCTGCTGGTGCCGAAGAGATCTCTGCTTCTGCGATCGAACAAAAGCGCGCCATGGAACAAGTATCGACAGGCGCAACTACGCTACAATCCTCTATTGAAGCAATCGACAAATTAATGGCACAATTTAATCTAGAGGAGGACTCAAAATGAAACAATTTAGACATTTAACTATCATCCTATTAATCAGCCTAGTATTAGTAGCCTGCGGAACAACTAATCAAACAGAACCAAACGAACAAAGCGATACGGTCAAGAAGTTACAAGTCGATGAAGATAAACCGTATATCGGTTTTGCAATGGATACACTGCAAGATGAGCGTTGGTATCGAGATAAAGACTATTTCGAATCAACGATCAATGAACTCGGCGGTAATGTAAAGACATTGGCTGCTAACGGGATTCAAAGCGTTCAAAATGAACAAGTGAAGCTATTAATCCAAGAAGGAATCGATGTCTTAGTCATCATCCCAACCGATGCGAGCGAAGCAAGCGAGGCTGTTGCCCTAGCAAAAGAAGCCAATATCCCTGTTATTAGTTATGACAAGTTAGTGATGGATGCCCCACTTGATTACTACATTTCCTTCGATAACGTAAAAGTTGGAGAACTTCAAGCACAAGCGATTCTTGAAACTAGTCCAACAGGTAAGTATGCATATGTTGGAGGTGCTGATTCTGATAATAATGCTCATCTCTTTAGGGAAGGTGCGATGAACGTGTTACAACCTGAAATAGATGCCGGCAATATCGAGCTTGTCTATGATCAATTTACCGATGGTTGGTCACCTGATGTTGCTGAAAGTAACATGAAGAACTTACTTGAAACGACCGAAGTCGATGCGGTTGTTGCCGCAAATGACGGGACAGCAGGTGGTGTTATAAAAGCGCTTGGCGAAACTATCATTCCCATCAGCGGTCAAGATGCTGAACGCGATGCTCTTCAGCGCATCATTGACGGCACGCAGACAATGACCGTCTACAAGTCCCTTGAATCCATTGCTACTACCTCAGCAGAGGTTGCGATTGATTTAGCTAACGGTCAGTCAATAGAGACAACGCAATCCATTAATAACAATCAAACCGATGTTCCGGCGATTCTGTTAGATCCGATTGCTGTAGATGCTTCTAATTTAGAAGAAACGGTCATAAGTGACGGCCACATCGCTAAAGAAGATTTAAATTTTAATTAATATCATGTTTACCTAAACATATAAAGCCTTAGTACATCTACTATTGACGTACTAAGGCTTTCTTAGACAGCATGTCTAGGAATCATTTGAGATTCATTATTTTCACGCACAAAAAAAGGTAGCACCGAAGTGCTACCTTTTCTTTATAAAAGTAAGTCAAACTTACTTAGTGATTGATGCTACAACACCAGCGCCTACAGTACGGCCACCCTCACGGATAGAGAACTTAGTACCTTCTTCAATAGCGATTGGTGAGATTAATTCTACAGTCATTTCTACGTTGTCACCAGGCATAACCATTTCAACGCCTTCAGGAAGACGGATGATACCAGTTACGTCAGTTGTACGGAAGTAGAACTGTGGACGGTAGTTATCGAAGAATGGAGTGTGACGTCCACCTTCTTCTTTTGATAATACATAAACTTCCGCTTGGAAAGTTGTATGTGGAGTGATTGTACCTGGCTTAGCAAGTACTTGACCACGGTTGATGTCTTCACGAGCAACACCACGTAGTAACGCACCAATGTTGTCACCAGCTTCAGCGTAATCAAGAAGCTTACGGAACATCTCAACACCAGTTACAGTTGTTTTAGATGGCTCTTCAGCAAGACCGATGATTTCAATTTCGTCACCAACTTTAACTACACCACGCTCAACACGTCCTGTAGCTACAGTACCACGACCAGTGATTGAGAATACGTCCTCAACTGGCATCATGAATGGCTTTTCAGTGTCACGGTCTGGACGAGGGATATACTCATCAACAGCATCCATTAGTTCGTAAATTGCGTTTACATACTCTTCTTCGCCTTCAAGTGCTTTAAGAGCTGAACCTTTGATTACCGGTACGTCATCACCAGGGAAGTCATACTCAGATAATAGGTCACGAACTTCCATTTCTACTAATTCAAGAAGTTCTTCGTCGTCTACCATATCACATTTGTTTAAGAATACAACAATTGCAGGTACACCTACTTGACGAGAAAGTAAGATGTGCTCACGAGTTTGTGGCATTGGACCATCAGCAGCAGATACTACTAAGATCGCACCATCCATTTGTGCAGCACCAGTGATCATGTTTTTAACATAGTCAGCGTGTCCTGGGCAGTCTACGTGTGCATAGTGACGAGTTTCAGTTTCGTACTCAACGTGTGCAGTTGAGATTGTAATCCCACGTTCACGTTCTTCTGGCGCACCATCGATTTGGTCGTAAGCCATAGCTGTACCAAAACCAGATTTGTTGTGTAGTACTGTAGAGATTGCTGCAGTTAATGTTGTTTTACCGTGGTCAACGTGTCCAATTGTACCAATATTAACGTGGTCTTTTGAACGGTCAAATTTTTCTTTACCCATTATATAATTCCTCCTAAAAATAAATTGTTTTTATTGTTTACTTGCATCGCTCACTTCATTACCGAAATAATGAAGCTCACAATACAAGTTATACTTTAAATTGAGACAAAAATCAATTATTGTCCAGTATTTTTTTTGACGATTTCTTCAGAAATACTCTTAGGTACTTCTTCGTAATGATCAAATGACATCGTGTAAGTACCACGACCTTGTGTGTTTGAACGCAATGCTGTCGCATAACCGAACATTTCTGATAATGGAACATACGCACGAACAACTTGTGCTGTACCGCGTGCTTCCATACCATCCACACGTCCACGGCGTGATGTAACATCACCCATGATATCACCCATGTACTCTTCAGGAATAACGATTTCAACACTCATCATTGGCTCAAGAAGAACAGGGTTACATTTGTTTTTCGCGTTCTTAAGCGCCATAGAAGCCGCTACTTTAAACGCCGTTTCGTTAGAGTCGACATCGTGGTAAGAACCATCGTAAAGTGTCGCTTTAACGTCAATCAATGGATAACCAGCTACGACACCGTTTTCCAGTGATTCTTTAATACCCGCTTCAACAGCTGGGATGTATTCACGAGGAACAACACCACCAACGATTTTATTAACGAATTCGAATCCAGCGCCTTCTTCGTTTGGCTCGAATTTAACCCAAACGTGACCGAACTGTCCACGACCACCTGATTGGCGGACGAACTTACCTTCAACTTCCGCAGATCCACGGAATGTTTCACGGTAAGATACTTGAGGAGCACCAACGTTAGCTTCAACTTTGAATTCACGTTTCATACGATCAACGATGATATCAAGGTGTAATTCACCCATACCAGAGATGATTGTTTGTCCTGTTTCAACATTTGTTTCAGTTCTGAATGTTGGATCTTCTTCAGCTAATTTACCTAAGGCAATTGACATCTTGTCTTGGTCTGCTTTAGATTTTGGTTCGATAGCTACTGAAATAACTGGTTCAGGGAATTCCATTGATTCTAAGATAACTAAACCTTTTTCATCACATAGAGTGTCTCCTGTACTCGTGTCTTTCAAACCTACCGCACCAGCGATATCTCCGGCGAATACTTCTGAAATTTCTTCACGAGAGTTTGCGTGCATTTGTAGGATACGACCTACACGTTCACGTTTACCTTTAGAAGAGTTTTGTACATAAGAACCAGCCTTTAATGTACCAGAGTATACACGGAAGAAAGTAAGTTTACCAACGAATGGATCCGTTGCAACTTTAAATGCTAAAGCTGAAAACGGCTCTGAATCATCCGCATGGCGTTTAATTTCTTCTTCAGTACCAGGAACAATACCTTCAATAGATTCGATGTCAAGTGGTGATGGTAAGTAATCAACAACACCGTCAATGACTAATTGAACACCTTTGTTTTTGAAGGCTGAACCTACGAAGACTGGATAGAATTCAACAGCTAGCGTAGCCTTACGGATCGCTACTTTGAGTTCTTCTTCTGTAAATTCTTCACCTTCTAGATAACGCATCATCATATCTTCATCTAATTCAGCAACAGCTTCAATTAGACTTTGGTGAAGTTCTTCTGCTTTATCTTTTAAGTCTGCAGGAATTTCTCTTGCTTCTGCGCGTGTACCTAAGTCATCTTCATAGAAGTAGGCTTGCATTGAAACAAGGTCAATAATACCTTCAAACTCATCTTCAGCACCAATTGGATATTGAACTGGGTGAGCGTTAGCTCCAAGACGGTCTTTTAATGTACCCACTGAGTACATGAAGTCCGCACCAGTCTTATCCATCTTGTTGATGAATACAATACGAGGTACCCCGTATGTAGTCGCTTGGCGCCATACTGTTTCTGTTTGTGGTTCTACACCTGATTGAGCATCAAGTACAGTTACCGCACCATCAAGTACACGAAGTGAACGTTCTACCTCTACAGTGAAGTCCACGTGTCCTGGTGTATCAATGATGTTGATACGGTGACCTTTCCACTGAGCAGTTGTTGCAGCTGAGGTAATAGTAATACCACGCTCTTGCTCTTGTTCCATCCAGTCCATTTGTGAAGCACCTTCGTGTGTTTCACCAATTTTATGGATACGACCTGTGTAGAATAAAATACGCTCAGTAGTTGTTGTTTTACCGGCATCGATGTGAGCCATGATCCCGATATTACGCGTATTCTCCAAGGAGAATTCTCTAGGCATATGTGTTTCTCCTTCCTTTATTTCAATCTAGTTTAGTATAAATAAGTGAACCTAATCGGTTTGTTCCAAGGAACAAACCACATTAGATTACCAACGATAGTGAGCAAATGCTTTATTTGCTTCAGCCATTTTATGCATGTCTTCACGTTTCTTAACTGCTGCACCAGTATTGTTAGATGCATCAAGAATTTCGTTTGCTAGGCGTTCTTCCATTGTTTTTTCTCCGCGTAAGCGAGAGTAATTTGTAATGTAGCGAAGACCTAAAGCTTGACGACGCTCTGGACGTACTTCAACTGGTACTTGGTAGTTAGAACCACCTACACGGCGAGCACGTACTTCAAGTACAGGCATAACATTTTTCATTGCTTGTTCGAATACTTCAATCGCAGGTTGACCGCTACGTTCTTGAACAAGATCAAACGCTGAATAAAGAATTTTTTGTGACTTACCTCTTTTTCCGTCAACCATCATTTGGTTGATTAAACGAGTAACAAGTTTAGAGTTGTATAACGGATCAGGTAAGACATCACGTTTAGCTACAGGACCTTTACGTGGCATAGTCTAACCTCCTTTCATCTTATATTATTATTAAAAGTTAATTACTTTTTCTCTTTAGGACGCTTTGTTCCGTATTTAGAACGACCTTGCATACGTCCATCAACACCAGCAGTATCTAACGCACCACGTACAATATGGTAACGCACACCAGGTAAATCTTTTACACGTCCCCCACGGATAAGAACAACACTGTGCTCTTGTAGGTTGTGACCAATACCAGGGATATATGCTGTAACTTCAATACCGTTAGTTAAACGAACACGCGCATACTTACGTAAAGCCGAGTTCGGTTTCTTAGGAGTTAATGTACCTACACGTGTACAAACACCGCGCTTTTGTGGAGATGATTGGTTAGTCAGTGACTTTTTGAAACTGTTATAACCTTTATTTAAAGCTGGTGAGTCAGATTTTTTAGACTTAGACACACGACCTTTACGAACTAATTGATTAATAGTTGGCATAACTTTTTCCTCCTCTCATTACTTTTTGTAATACCACACATCCAGGTGGTTCATTTATAAGCAAAAAACAAAGTTTTCATGAATCAACACCGTCAATTCACCAAAACTCTATTGCTTTATCGCTACGGCTGCTGTTCCTACTTCAATTCCGCAAGCTTTTCCAAGTTTAATCTTGGAGTCCACCATTGTATACGGAATATCCATTTTTTCTACTAGTTGTAGAAGTTTTTCGACCATGAACGGATCAACATCCGCTGCAATGATCACTTCTTCTACGTGCCCGCTTTTTATCGCTTTAATTGTTTGTTTTGTACCAACAACTAATTGATCTTTAGCTTGGGTAACTTTTTCATAAGACATTTACATATCCTCCAAAGCCATGAAGGTAACAGAAGCACCTTGAATATAGTACCACGTATGAAAAGGGAATGTCAACTCAAAATATAAAAGTTCGACAACTATTTTTATTCATACGCAGTACCTATTCAAGGGGAGGCTTCGTTTACCTTAATACCATTTATTCAATCGTTTCTTCTGCTTCTGTCGCTTCTTCTTCTACAACATTTACAACTGGCATTTCTGTTTCTGCCTTAATCTTACGATAACGTTGCATCCCTGTACCGGCAGGTACAAGTTTACCGATGATGACATTCTCTTTAAGTCCGAGTAATTCATCGCGTTTACCTTTGATAGCTGCATCCGTTAATACCCGAGTTGTTTCCTGGAATGATGCCGCAGATAAGAATGAATCTGTTTCAAGCGAGGCTTTAGTAATACCGAGTAAGACTGGGCGTCCAACGGCCGGCTCATCACCATTCATTAACGCTTTCTTATTCGCATCTTTAAACTGGTGAATTTCAAGTAAGGCACCTGGTAACACATCAGTATTACCTGACTCTGTCACACGTACTTTACGCAACATTTGACGTACCATGACCTCAACGTGCTTATCACCAATCTCTACCCCTTGCATACGGTATACTTTCTGTACCTCTTTAAGGAGATACGATTGAACACCATCAACACCTTGGAACTTCAATAATTCTTTTGGATCAATTGAACCCTCTGTAAGTGCTTCACCAGAAACCACTTCGTCACCGATAGCGACTCTCACACGCGCACCGTAAGGAACAGTATACGTACGTGGTTCAATTGTACCTTGGACAACAATTTCTTGTTTGTCTTTTACTTCGGTAATATCTGTTACGGTACCTTCGATTTCACTAATAAGCGCTTGACCTTTCGGATTACGCGCTTCAAAGATCTCTTGGATACGTGGTAAACCTTGGGTAATATCACTACCTGCTACACCGCCGGTGTGGAATGTACGCATCGTTAACTGTGTACCTGGCTCACCAATTGATTGAGCGGCGATAATACCAACAGCTTCACCCACTTCAACTTCTTGCCCTGTCGCAAGGTTACGTCCGTAACACTTCTTACATGCTCCGTGTTTCGTGTTACATGTAAAGACTGTACGAATTAAGACTTCTTCAATACCAGCTTCATCAATAAGACGCGCAACATCTTCATTAATTACTTCGTTTTTCTCAATCAGTACCGCACCCGTTTCGGGGTGTTTTACTGTCTCAAATGCTGTACGACCGATTAAACGGTCAATAAGTGGTTCGATAATTTCCGTACCTTCCATAATCGCATGGACTGGAAGGCCACGATCGGTATGACAATCATCTTCACGAATAATCACATCTTGAGCAACGTCAACAAGACGACGCGTTAAGTAACCAGAGTCGGCTGTCTTAAGGGCGGTATCAGCAAGACCTTTACGCGCACCGTGCGTTGAAATAAAGTATTCTAAGACCGTTAAACCTTCACGGAAACTAGACTTGATCGGTAATTCGATAATACGTCCAGCCGGGTTGGCCATCAGACCACGCATACCAGCAAGCTGCGTAAAGTTTGATGCGTTACCACGGGCACCAGAGTCACTCATCATAAAGATTGGGTTACGGTGGCTAAGTGATTTCATCAGTTTCTCTTGAATAACATCTTTCGCTTGTGACCAGATAGAAATGACTCGCTCATAGCGCTCATCTTCTGTAATGAGACCACGACGGAATTGTTTCATAACTTTATCTACTTTCGTTTGTGCTTCTTCAAGAATTTCTTTCTTCTCTTCAAGTACAACGATATCGGCAACACCTACGGTGATACCAGCTTTTGTAGAGTATTTGAAACCTAAGTCCTTCATACGGTCAAGCATCTTAGACGTTTCACTAATTTTGAACTTCTTAAATACTTCCGCAATGATATCCCCTAAGATCCCTTTCTTAAACGGTAAGATTCGTTCGCGTTTTTGAATTTCTTCTTTTACATCTGTACCTTTTGGTACAAAGTAATGCGCGGGCGTTTCTACCTCTAAGTTGTGCATCGTCGGTTCATTCATGTATGGGAATGAAGGTGGTAAGATCGAGTTAAAGATCAATTTACCGACTGTTGTTAACAACAATTGGCTGTTTTGTTCTTCAGTAAATCTTGGGTTATTCAGTGATGATGCTTGAACGGCAATCCGCGTGTGTAAATGAACAAAGCCATTTTGATACGCAAGCATCGCTTCATCAATATCTTTCACGATTAACCCTTCACCAATCGCCCCTTCACGTTCAAGTGTTAAGTAGTAGTTACCTAATACCATATCCTGTGACGGTGTAACAACTGGCTTACCATCTTTCGGGTTAAGAATATTTTGAGCTGCTAGCATTAAAATACGTGCTTCTGCTTGAGCTTCTGCTGATAACGGTACGTGAACAGCCATCTGGTCACCATCAAAGTCAGCGTTATAAGCTGTACATACTAACGGGTGAAGACGAATGGCACGTCCTTCAACAAGGGTTGGCTCAAACGCTTGGATACCTAAACGGTGAAGCGTTGGGGCACGGTTAAGTAGGACAGGGTGTTCTCTAATAACATCCTCTAATACTTCCCAAATCTCATCATGCAGGCGTTCGATTTTACGCTTAGCTGATTTAATGTTATGCGCAAGACCGCGCTCAACAAGTTCTTTCATAATAAATGGCTTAAATAATTCAACCGCCATTTCTTTCGGCAAACCACACTGATACATCTTCAAGTTCGGTCCAACAACGATAACGGAACGACCTGAATAGTCCACACGTTTACCTAATAGGTTTTGACGGAAACGACCTTGCTTACCTTTAAGCATATGTGACAGTGATTTTAATGGGCGGTTACCTGGTCCAGTGACTGGACGGCCACGACGACCATTATCGATCAAGGCATCTACAGCTTCTTGAAGCATACGTTTCTCATTTTGAACAATAATCGTTGGCGCGCCTAAATCTAGTAGCCGCTTCAGACGGTTGTTACGGTTAATCACACGACGGTATAAGTCGTTTAAGTCTGATGTCGCAAAACGTCCACCATCAAGTTGAACCATCGGACGTAATTCCGGTGGAATGATTGGTAAGACATCTAAGATCATCCATGACGGATCATTACCAGAGTGTCTAAACGCTTCAACAACTTCTAAACGTTTAATCGCTCGCGTACGACGTTGACCTTGGGCAGATTTTAACTCTTCACGAAGCATATCAGCTTCTTTATCTAAGTCTAAATCTTGTAAGATCTTTTTAATCGCTTCTGCACCCATTTGTGCTTGGAAGCTTTGCCCGTACTTATCACGGTACGCACGGTATTCTCTTTCTGATAACAATTGTTTCTTTTCAAGCGCTGTATCACCAGCATCTGTCACGATATAAGCCGCAAAGTAGATGACTTCTTCAAGTGCGCGTGGTGACATATCAAGGACAAGTCCCATACGACTTGGAATCCCTTTAAAGTACCAAATATGTGACACAGGTGCGGCAAGTTCAATGTGACCCATACGTTCACGACGTACTTTTGCCTTGGTGACTTCTACACCACAACGATCACAAACAACGCCTTTATAACGGACACGCTTGTACTTTCCACAGTGACATTCCCAGTCCTTCGTTGGACCGAAAATTCTCTCACAGAATAAACCATCTTTTTCTGGTTTTAACGTACGATAGTTAATCGTTTCTGGCTTTTTAACTTCCCCAAATGACCATGACCGAATTTTGTCTGGTGATGCCAAACCTATTTTCATAAATTCGAAATTATTTACATCTAGCAAGGGGTCTACCTCCCTTTTAGTATGTGGTAGGCCTAGCAAATGCTAGGCCATTAAACAGTATCTAAACAACCTTACTTTTCTTCAAGTTCTAAATTAAATTGTTCTTGTGAGGTATCGTCCTCATCTTCAATATCTCGTAGTTCAATTTCTTCTTCGTCTGCTGATAACATCTTCACGTCCATACCTAAACTCTGTAATTCTTTAATCAATACTTTGAATGATTCAGGAATACCTGGTTCAGGGATGTTTTCGCCCTTAACGATCGATTCATACGTCTTCACACGACCAACAACATCATCTGATTTTACGGTTAGAATCTCTTGTAATGTATAAGCAGCACCGTATGCTTCAAGTGCCCATACCTCCATCTCACCAAAACGCTGTCCACCGAACTGCGCTTTACCACCAAGTGGTTGTTGGGTAACAAGTGAGTAAGGACCGGTTGAACGCGCGTGAAGTTTATCATCAACCATGTGCGCAAGTTTGATCATATACATGACCCCTACAGATACACGGTTATCAAACGCTTCACCTGAACGGCCATCATAAAGAATGGTTTTCGCATCACGTGACATACCTGATTCTTCGATTGTCTCCCAGACATCTTCCTCTGTCGCCCCATCAAAGACTGGTGTTGCGACATGGATACCTAGTTGACGCGCAGCCATACCGAGGTGTAACTCTAATACTTGTCCGATATTCATACGTGATGGTACCCCTAATGGGTTAAGCATGATATCAACCGGTGTACCGTCTGGCAAGTAAGGCATATCTTCTTCTGGTAAGATGCGTGAAATAACACCTTTGTTACCGTGACGACCCGCCATCTTATCACCTTCGTGAATCTTACGCTTTTGAACGATGTAGACACGTACCAACTGGTTGACACCTGGTGGTAACTCGTCGCCATCTTCGCGGTTAAAGATTTTTACATCAAGGACAATACCGCCGGCACCGTGCGGCACACGTAGTGATGTATCACGAACTTCTCGTGCTTTCTCACCGAAGATCGCGTGAAGGAGGCGTTCCTCTGCTGAAAGTTCTGTCACACCTTTTGGTGTTACTTTACCAACAAGCAAGTCACCGTCTTCTACTTCAGCACCCACCCGGATAATCCCGCGTTCATCTAAATCACGTAAGGCATCTTCACCGACGTTAGGAATATCACGTGTGATCTCTTCAGGTCCAAGCTTTGTATCACGTGCTTCTGATTCATACTCTTCGATATGAATTGACGTGTAAACATCATCTTTTACGAGGCGCTCACTCATAATGATCGCATCCTCATAGTTGTAACCATCCCAAGTCATAAACGCAACGAGGACGTTTTGACCTAGAGCTAATTCTCCGTCTTCCATTGAAGGACCATCTGCTAAGATTTCACCCTTAGTCACCCGGTCACCAACACTGACAATCGGGCGTTGGTTATAACACGTTCCTTGATTAGAACGAATGAATTTTTGTAATTTGTAGCGATCGACATCACCTTTAACTTCTTGTCCATCGACGACTGAAATACGTCTCACACGTACTTCTTTTGCTTCGACACGTTCAACGATTCCTTCATAACGCGCAACAACAGCTGCACCCGAGTCTTTACCAGATACGTATTCCATACCTGTACCGACAATTGGTGAACGTGGTTGAATAAGCGGAACAGCCTGACGCTGCATGTTGGCACCCATAAGGGCACGGTTCGAGTCATCGTTTTCCAAGAACGGAATACAAGCCGTCGCCGCAGATACTACCTGCTTAGGTGAGACATCCATGTAATCAATCTTTTCCCGGACAACACTCTTGTTTTCCCCGCGGAAACGAGAGATAACTTCTTCATCTAAGAAACTTCCATCTTCACCAAGACGTGCATTCGCCTGAGCAACGACATAGTTATCTTCCTCATCAGCCGTTAAATAATCATATTCTTCGGTTACTTTACCTGTTTCTGTGTCAACTCGGCGGTAAGGTGTTTCAATAAAACCAAATTTGTTTACTTTCGCAAATGATGACAGTGAGTTAATCAAGCCAATGTTTGGCCCCTCTGGTGTTTCAATCGGACACATACGTCCGTAGTGAGAGTAGTGAACGTCACGCACTTCAAAGCCGGCACGTTCTCTCGTTAAACCACCGGGTCCTAAGGCAGATAAACGACGCTTATGCGTTAATTCAGCAAGTGGATTCGTTTGATCCATGAACTGAGATAACTGCGAGCTACCAAAGAACTCTTTAATTGATGCAATAACCGGACGGATATTGATCAATTGTTGCGGCGTAATCGCAGATGTGTCTTGAATTGACATTCTTTCACGCACAACACGTTCCATCCGTGATAAACCAATCCGGAATTGATTTTGTAAAAGTTCCCCAACATTACGCAAACGACGGTTACCTAAGTGGTCAATATCGTCTGTTGAACCGACGGTATGCAAGATATTAAAGAAGTAGTTAATCGCTGCTAAAATATCCGCTGGCGCAATATGTTTCACATCATCCGGTACAATCGCGTTACCGATGACGTTTAACGTGCGTTCACCTTCTGGGTCAGTTGGATCAACAATCTTAATCTGTTGTAAGCGTACATCTTGATCAATGACGCCTTCTTCCGGTGTGACATACATATCACCTAAGCGGTCTTCTTCACGCTCAAGTAATGGCAATAATTTATTAAGCAAACGACGATCAATTGTTGCACCCTTCTCAGCGATAATCTCGCCTGTTTCAGGGTCCGCAATTGTTTCGGCTAATATCTGGTTAAAGAGGCGATTTTTAATGTGTAGTTTCTTGTTCATCTTATAACGACCAACGTGCGCTAGGTCATAGCGTTTCGGATCGAAGAAACGTGACACAAGTAAACTTTTCGCATTCTCTACTGTTGGCGGTTCGCCCGGGCGAAGACGCTCATAAATTTCAAGTAATGCTTTTTCTGTTGTCTCTGTGTTATCTTTTTCTAACGTATTACGTAAATATTCATTATCTCCGATTAAATCAATGATATCTTGATCTGTACCGAAGCCTAATGCACGTAATAGAACAGTAATAGGTAATTTACGTGTACGATCGATACGAACATGTACAACATCTTTGGCGTCTGTTTCAAACTCAAGCCATGCCCCACGGTTAGGAATAACCGTTGCACCGTAACCACGTTTACCATTCTTATCAATTTTATCGTGGTAGTATACACTTGGTGAACGAACAAGCTGAGAAACGATAACGCGTTCCGCACCGTTAACAATAAAT
>JBNJFJ010000003.1:46535-62037 GCA_051746745.1 Bacillota bacterium
CCACGTTTACCATTCTTATCAATTTTATCGTGGTAGTATACACTTGGTGAACGAACAAGCTGAGAAACGATAACGCGTTCCGCACCGTTAACAATAAATGTGCCGGTGTCTGTCATGAGTGGGAAATCACCCATAAAGACTTCCTGCTCTTTTACTTCACCTGTCTCGTTATTTAATAATCGGACTTTTACCCGAAGTGGCGCATTATACGTCACATCTCGCTCTTTTGATTCATCGACAGAATATTTTGGTTCACCCAAATTATAATCGACAAACTCAAGTGATAGATTCCCTTGGAAATCTTCAATTGGAGAAATATCTTTAAACATTTCTCGTAAACCTTCGTCTAAGAACCATTGGTAAGAAGCTGTTTGAATCTCAATTAGATTCGGTAATTCAAGTACCTCATGAATTCGTGCGTAGCTTCTGCGCTGGCGGTGTCGTCCATACTGAACTAGTTGACCTGTCAACTGCTTCACCCCTCAAATCAAGAATAAAAAACAAAAAAGCTTAATCAAGAAAAATTTTGTTAAGCCCCTATACCGCAAACTCACCTAGCTGTCAACTATTGACTTATAGAATGAAATCGGTATAATTTAAGTCAGATAATACGTTCGGAACATAGTCAGAGCGTCTATCCGTTAAATATTTATAGTAAACATTGCTTGTTGGCGACTTAAGTCTCGCATCAACAACCGCTGTTTAGCGACGATACAACTGGTAGATTTCTGAGCATATAAAAATAAGGATTAGTTCTTGACTGCTTTCATCAACGATGGTTAATCCTTGTCCTCTCTTTAGCTCCATATCTACGCTACATATACATCATACACATTTATTCACACCCAAAACGATTAACTGAACATGAAAAACGTGCTATTGGCATTTTTCTATACTATCACAATAGGAACCAATAGTCAATTTTTTTGCGCCTATTTATCATTTCTTTACTGCTCGGAGAATATAATAACCTTTGTTCTTTAAAACAACCTCAACCTCTTGAGAGAATTCTTCAAGTTTTTTCATCGCTGACGGCGCGCCTTGTTTCTTTTGAATCACAACCCATAGCGTACCACCCGGTAATAGATGATCAAAACTTTCTTCCAGCATGAGGTGTACCGTTTGTTTCCCCGCTCGGATCGGCGGATTAGTTAGAATGGCTGCGAAGGCTTGATTCACATTTTCAAAACGATCGCTCGAATAAATTTTCACATTATCAACCTGATTCACTCGGGCATTTTCTTTCGCTAAAGCAATCGCACGTTCATTGACATCAACTAAATGACAGACTCTTGTTCGATCAGCTTTAGCCAAACTCAACCCTATCGGCCCATATCCACACCCTAAATCAAGGTAATCCCCTTCAATTTCCGGCGCCTCAAACGCATCAATTAATGTTCTTGAACCAAAATCTACTTCGTTTTTTGAAAAAACACCTGTATCACTTGTAAACGTAAACCGGTGACCCTTTAACATGAATGCCCATGTTTTACGGTCGCTTTTTATTTGAGGATTATGTGTAAAGTATTGTTCTGACACGTGATCACCTGCTTTTTTGTGGTTAACTTTAGTTGTAGTCATACTTAGAGGATCAATCGATGATTTAAACGAAAAATAAAAGCCCGCCTATAAAGACGAGCCCTTATTACTTCAGATAGTCAACAGACTATTTTAATTCTACAGATGCGCCTGCTTCTTCAAGTTTAGCTTTCATTTCTTCAGCTTCTTCTTTAGCAATGCCTTCTTTGATAGCGCCAGGAGCGTTATCTACTAAGTCTTTAGCGTCTTTAAGACCAAGACCAGTGATTTCGCGTACTGCTTTAACAACTTTAATCTTAGAAGCGCCAGCGCTTTCTAATACTACGTCAAATTCAGTTTTTTCTTCAGCAGCTTCGCCACCTGCAGCACCTGCTGCCGCTACAGGAGCAGCTGCAGTTACACCGAATTCTTCTTCAATTGCTTTAACTAAATCGTTTAATTCAAGAACAGTCATTTCTTTGATTGCTTCGATAATTTGTTCGTGAGACATGTTTGTTTCCTCCTAGAATAGTTTTAGTTTTTTTAAGCCCGGTTTAGGCTACGATGCTCTTAAGCACCTTGTTCTTCTTTTTGCTCGGCAACAGCTTTTGTTGCGTAAGCGAAGTTGCGCATTGGCGCTTGTAGTACGCTGAGTACCATTGAAAGTAAACCTTCGTAACTTGGTAAGTCTGCAAGTTCTTTGATCTGATCAATAGATGCAACATTACCTTGGATGACGCCACCTTTGATCTCCAATGCTTCATGATCTTTCGCAAAGTTGTTTAATACTTTGGCTGGTGCCACGACATCTTCATTACTGAAGGCGATCGCAGTAGGTCCTACTAGCACTTCATTTAATTCTGAAAGTTCAGCTTCTTCAGCCGCACGACGAGACATTGTGTTTTTGTACACTTTGAATTCCACGCCAGCTTCACGTAGTTGTTTACGTAGTTCAGTAACTTCCGCTACATCAAGACCACGGTAATCAACTAAGATTGTTGATTCACTTTCACGAAGTTTTGTTGCGATTTCAGAAACAACCTGTTTCTTTTTCTCGATAACTTTTGACATTGTTCCACCTCCTACCAGAATTAAACATCATACCGATCCGCGTCTTTTTATTGAAATCAATAAAAAACCTCACGCCGAAAGTAGACGTGAGGGGAAATTGCGTGAATAGACAAGAGAACATCGTTCTCTTTATTCAACACCTCGGCAGGCTAATTAAGCATAACGCCCCTGCTGTCTACGGTATAACGTATTATTTTAACCTTACTGATTGTAACGAAACAATCGGTAAAAGTCAAGTATTATTTTGCAAAGTTTGATGGGTCGACTTTAACACCAGGGCCCATTGTTGATGTTACTGACACGTTCTTCATGTAGATACCTTTAGAAGATTGCGGCTTAGCTTTAACGATTGTGTTAGCAAGTGCGTTAAAGTTTTCAATGAGTTTTTCTAAATCAAATGACGCTTTACCAATTGGTACGTGTACGTTTGATTGACGATCCACACGGTATTCAACTTTACCTGCTTTAATTTCGTTTACAGCTTTTTCAACATCAAATGTTACTGTACCTGTTTTAGGGTTTGGCATAAGACCTTTAGGTCCTAATACACGACCAAGTTTACCAACTTCAGCCATCATGTCAGGTGTTGCAACGATCACGTCGAAGTCAAACCACCCTTGGTTGATTTTGTTGATAAGGTCTTGTTCACCTACGTAATCTGCACCAGCCGCTTCAGCTTCTTTCGCTTTATCACCTTTAGCAAATACTAAAACAGTTTGTGTTTTACCAGTTCCGTGTGGAAGTACCATCGCACTACGGATTTGTTGGTCAGCTTTCTTAGGATCGACACCTAAGCGGAATGCAGCTTCAACTGTTTCGTCGAAGTTAGCTGTAGCATTTTCTTTAACTAATTTAAGCGCTTCTTCTACATCATACAATTTTGTACGATCTACTAATTCCAAAGCCGCTTGTTGCTTTTTTGATTTTTTAGCCATTTTCATTTCCTCCTTGAATGTGGTTTTAACGGTTTAACCTCCCACTTAAAAAAGCGGACCTTACGCAATATGCATAAGCACTAGTTGACTATGCCCCTAGCTTATCTGCCTACAAAAAGGTTGCGAAATGACTAGTGCCATAAACGCAACCTTCTTCACAAATCATTACACGTATATTAGTCTTCGATAACGATACCCATACTACGTGCAGTACCTTCAACCATACGCATTGCCGCTTCAACATCAGCTGCGTTTAAATCAGGCATTTTTGTTTCAGCGATTTCTTTTACTTGATCGCGCTTCAACGTTGCAACTTTGTTGCGGTTTGGTTCACCTGATGCAGTTTCGATACCCGCTGCTTTTTTAAGCAATACAGCAGCCGGCGGAGTTTTTGTGATGAATGTAAATGAACGGTCTTCAAATACCGTAATTTCTACCGGAATAATCAATCCAGCTTGCTCTTGCGTACGAGCGTTGAATTCTTTACAGAATCCCATGATGTTAACACCTGCTTGACCTAATGCTGGTCCAACTGGTGGTGCTGGGTTTGCTTTGCCCGCTGGAATTTGAAGTTTTACTACTTTGATTACTTTTTTAGCCACGAGACACACCTCCTTAAGTCCGTGATGTGGTCACAGGGTTTGACCCCTCCCACTCAATTTCATATTCTATCTAACCTTATACTCGAGGCATATAAGAACATTAGAATTTTATCATGCTCATCAAAATAATGCAAGGGTCGAGTGAATAAAAATAAATAAAAATCTTAATCCATATGTTTAATTTGTTTGAAATCTAACTCAACTGGTGTTTCACGACCGAAGAGATCGACAAGCACTTTCGCCTTCTGATGATCCATATCAAGTTCTTGCACAACCGCTTCACGACCTTCAAATGAACCATCGGTAACCGTCACTTGATCACCGACATTAAAATCAATCTCAATGACTGTTTCTTTCATACCCATACGTTTTAGAATGGTTTCTGCTTCTTCAGGTAGTAACGGTGTCGGCTTTGAGCCTGAACCTGTTGACCCAACAAAACCAGTAACACCCGGTGTATTTCTAACGACATACCAAGAATCATCCGTCATAACCATCTCAGCTAAAACATAGCCTGGAAAGACTTTTTTCATGGCAACTTTTTTCTTGCCATCTTTGACTTCTGTTTCTTCATCTTCAGGTACAAGGATACGGAAGATCTTATCCTCCATGCCCATCGACGCCAAACGTTTTTCTAAGTTTGTTTTAACTTTATTTTCATACCCTGAATACGTATGAACAACATACCACTGCTTTTCCATCATTTTCCCTCCTTTTTATTATTTGACTTATCCTTTGTTTCATCTTAAACATAACTACATCATTGTTGACGCCATCTATTAGACTTATTTTTTCCCAATTTAAAAAACCCGTATAAAGTGGACGGGTTTTTGACAGGTCAACATACATCTTTCTTAACGACATTTCTAGTATAACATAAAAGACCGGCTTCTACTCAAAAAATAGATTTAAAATTTGGCTAATCCCTAAATCAACAACGACAAAGAATAGTGCGATAAAAGTAACAGTTGCCAGTACCGTAATAGTTGAATTCGTTAGTTCTTTACGTCTTGGCCAAGATACCTTTTTCATTTCGCGTGAAACATCTTTAAAAAATGATACAATCTTCACAAATGGTTCCTCCAAACTCGGTTGAATTAATCTTCGTACAGGTCGTTACTTCGTTTCACGATGTACGGTGTGTTTATTACACTTTTTACAGAACTTCTTTAGTTCTAATCGTTCTGCATCTTGTGTATGTTTATCTGAGTGATAATTTCGACTCAGGCATTCTGTACAAGCGAGTACAATTTTCTTTTTCATCGTGTTCACCCTCTAGTAAGATAGATTACTATCCTACCTAATGTAGCACCTTCACCCCTGTGTGTCAACGCTCTTGGCACAATTTATCCAATCACAATAAGATCACCACAGCGTCTAAATGACGTTCGAATTTTTTCTTGATTCGCTGCAAAGCGTTATCGATTGCCTTAACGTGACGATTGAGCAATTCTGAGATTTCTTGATAACTACGTCCATCTAAATAAAGCATCAATACTTCCCGCTCTAATTCACTTAAGACCGCGCCCAATTTTTCTTCCACCACTTGATAACGTTCCTGACTAATTAACAAAGCTTCAGGGTCAACAGTGTCTTGTTCATTGGCAATGACATCGATCAACGTCCGCTCAGAATCTTCATCAAAGACCGGCTTATCTAACGAGACATACGAATTAAGCGGACCATGTTTCATTCGTGTAGCCGACTTAATCGCCGTAATGATTTGCCGGGTCACACACACTTCGGCAAACGCTTTAAATGAGGCTTCTTTGTCTTGCTTATAGTCCCGAATCGCTTTATATAAACCGATCATGCCTTCTTGAATGAGATCATCATAATCGGCACCAACGAGAAAATAGGTGCTTGCTTTCGCTCTGACAAAACCACGATATTTTCGAATTAAAAAGTCTAAGGCAGTTGAGTCTCCTTGTTGAACGGCGTCAATTAAACCTACGTCATCCATCTGTTTATAAGCAACTTGTTGACTATTAAATGTGTGATGAACCTCGTTCAAAAGATTTCCCTCCTGCTGCAAACACATAATAGAAATATTATACAGTAAGCGCTTCCTATGCGTCAACTACTAGTTTAATCTTTACCTCGGCGCATTTTTTCTAACGCCTCCCAAGTCTCAGGATCAATGATCGGATTACGCGTTATTTGTTTGTTCTGATAGTCTTCTAAATCTTCTAAAATCTCTCGTTGAATATGTCCCACTTCCAACTTCAGCTCACGCGCACTTTTACGGTAAGCCCCTTGTTGAAAGATGGTACGCTGTTCAGCATAATCAGACGTTGCCACATACACTTTCGTTTTTACATTTTTTAACGACTTCACTAACCGTTCAATACATTCATCGGCGGTTTCTTTTTCTTTTGTATAAATCACTTCGACACCAAACCGGTCCTCATTTGAACCTAACCCTTTGACTTCATAAGCATCGAACACAACAATCACACGGTAACCCCGATACGCTTTATACTCCGCCATCTTTTCAATCAACAATTTTCGCGCTTGATCAAGGTCCTTATCCCTTAGGCGACTGAGTTCATCCCAGTCGCCAATAATGTTATAACCATCGACAAGTAACACATCCATTACGCATCACCTAATGGATTCCTTTTTCTGAACACTTCATACATCAATAGACTAGCGGCGACCGATGCATTAAGTGATGACACTTTCCCTGTCATTCCGAGCTTGATCGTCCAATCGCACTTTTCTCTGACTAAGCGGCTCATACCTTTGCCTTCGTTACCAATCACTAACGCTAGCGGCATATCACCTTCTAATTCCCGGTAGTCTTTATCCGCTTCTGCTTCTGTGCCAACGACCCACACGTTACGCTCTTTAAGCTCATCAATCGTTTTTGCAATATTCGTTACCCGAACAACCGGTACATATTCAATCGCACCCGCAGACGTTTTAGCAACCGTGGCGGTCAGACCAACAGCCCGGCGCTTTGGAATGATGACCCCATGACAACCAGCCGCATCGGCCGTACGTAAAATCGATCCTAAGTTATGCGGGTCTTCAATCTCATCTAAGATCATAAAGAAGGGGGCTTCCTCTTTTTCTTCTGCTACCTTGAATAAATCATCTAATTCATAGTAGCGATACGCCGCCACACTTGCGACAATCCCTTGGTGTTGCCCTTCAACAAGTTGATCAAGTTTTTTCTTTGGTACTTTTTTAACAATCACACCCGCTTCTTTAGCTAAACGCATTAATTGCTGGGTTGTTTTTGGATTCAATTGATCTTGAATAAATAATTTATTAATCGATCGGCCGCTTTTTAACGCTTCAGTGACGGGGTTCTTTCCGATAATCCATTCATCATTCATGTTGTTTCACTTCCTTTTTCTATATAGTTGATGGCCGCTTCTACTAGCCACATCAATCGGTCATGATTGTCTAAAAAGTAATGATAGCCGAGTAACGCTTCAAACGCGGTCGAATAGCGGTACGTCATGATATCCGTATTTTTCGGTACTGAGCCGGATTTTGCATTACGCCCGCGCCTGACGACACCTTGCTCATCTTCATCAAGTAACCCACCATCTAGCCAGTGCCGTAATACTTTCGCTTGTTGTTTTGCTTGAACGAACCTTACAGCTGATTTATGCAACGCGTTAACATTTACTTTACCTTGGCGGAGGAGATAGTCACGGACATAGTACTCGTAGACAACATCCCCCATATAGGCGAGAGCTAAACTTTTCATCTGTAAAACATGTATTTTCTCCATCGCTTAACCCCGACGCCAGCGTGTGCCATTGGCAGTATCTTCTAAAATGATATTTTCTGCTTTTAATTGATCACGAATCTCATCAGCCCGATTAAAATCACGATTTTTACGCGCTTCTTCCCGCTCAACTAACAGTTGGTCAATCTCTTCATCAAGCAGTTCTTCCTCTACCTCTATTTCTAAACCTAATACGTCAAAGAAGCGATTCAGCATCTCAAGAAAAGCTTCTAAGTCAGCTGTTTGAACGACAGTATTTGCGAGATACGTATTGATTACTTTAACCGCATCAAAAATCACCGCAATCGCGTTAGCCGTATTAAAATCATCGTCCATCGCTGTTTCAAACTTAGCCGTCAGGTCGGCAATGTCAGTTGATACAGACAATTCTCCAGAAGTTGCTGTACTTAAGCGCTCTACTAAACTTTTAACCGTATTCTCAATGCGTTTCAGTCCTTGTTCCGATTGCTTAATGAGCTCATGACTAAAGTTAATTGGGCTACGGTAATGCACGCTCAACATAAAGAAGCGCAACAACACGCCAGAATACTGATCAATTAACTCACGCGCTAATACGACATTGCCGATTGATTTCGACATTTTCTCATTATCAATATTAATATAGCCGTTATGCATCCAGTAATGACTAAACGGATGGCCATTGCACGCTTCTGACTGGGCGATTTCATTTTCATGGTGTGGGAAGGTTAAATCTTGTCCACCCGCATGAATATCAATCGTCTCACCTAAGTGTTCTTTCGCCATCGCTGAACATTCAATATGCCAACCCGGGCGACCATGTCCGAATGGACTTTCCCAGTAAGCTTCGTCTGGCTTCGCCTTCTTCCATAGGGCAAAGTCAATCGGATCCTCTTTCCTCGCGTCTACATCAACACGTGCTCCGCTCTTTAAATCATCAAGCGACTGGTGACTGAGCTTCCCGTATGCTTCAAACTTTCGCGCTCTAAAATACACATCACCCTCTGATTGATAAGCAAAACCTTTATCAATCAGTGTTTGGATAAAGGTAATGATCCCATCCATCGACTCGGTCACCCGCGGGTAGACCGTCGCTTCCTTTACCCCTAAGCGAGTCACATCTTCTTGATACGCCGCAATATATTGATCACTTAATTGTTTTAAGTCCATACCCGCTTCTTTTGCGGCATGAATGATTTTATCATCGACATCAGTAAAGTTTAACACATACGTCACCTGATAGCCGCGGTACTCCAAATACCGTCTAACTGTATCGAACACGATTGCAGGTCTGGCATTACCAATATGGATATAGTTATATACCGTCGGGCCACAGACATACATACGGACGTGTCCCGGTTCAATCGATTCAAAGGTTTCTTTTTGACGGGTTAATGTATTATATAATCGAATCGTCATGATTTGTTCGTCTCCTTTAATTCCTGTAATTCTTGTCTTAACCGGCGGACGTCATCTTTTAGTTCTTCTAAGCAATCATCAACGGGATCAGGTAATTTATTGTGTTGTAAATCGCGTTTGATTTTCTTGCCATTTTGCATGACGACGTGTCCCGGAATCCCAACAACGGTTGAATAATCGGGTACATCTTTTAACACAACCGAGCCGGCACCAATTTTAGATTCTTCACCAATCGTAATCGCCCCAAGTACCTTAGCCCCTGAAGCGACTAACACATGATTTTTCAACGTCGGGTGCCGCTTACCTTTTTCTTTTCCTGTTCCACCTAAGGTGACCCCTTGATAGATGGTGACATTGTCACCAATCTCACACGTCTCACCAATCACAACACCCATGCCGTGATCAATAAAGAACCGGCGACCAATTTTAGCACCTGGGTGAATTTCTACGCCGGTAAAAAATCGACTGATTTGCGAGATGACGCGCGCAATAAAGAAAAATTTCTTCCGGTAAAAAATATGCGCGAGCCGATGCGACCAAACCGCATGGAGGCCGGCATACGTTAAAATGACTTCTACATAAGACCGAGCCGCTGGGTCTTGGTCGAAGATGACATCTACATCTTCTTTTAATTGTTTAAAAAAACGCACCAATCTTCACCTCTTTTTCTCACCTAAAAGTAAAAAAGCGCCTCTGTGACAAATAGGCACAGAGACGCCTTATAGCGTGGTTCCACTCTGTTTAGGTTTTAAACCCCAAACTCTTTGGTTGATAACGGTCAACCCAACCGCTCTAGTCTACTTCTTTGTTCAACTAAAGACTCCGAGGGGCAACAACACGCACAAGCAACTCATCACTTCCAGCCTAGGTGACGTTCTCTAGTCATTGCTTTCTTTGCTTGTTGATTCCTCATCTACGTGATTTATTTATTCTTTTGATAGTCTATTCTTCTACATCTTGATGTAGTACTTGACGTAAACGGGTCGATACAACATCCAGGCCTAACAGCGCAATTGCTTGTGGCAATTCTGGTCCATGCATTTGACCCGTTGTTGCAACGCGGATTGGCATAAATAAGCCCTTGCCTTTTACACCGGTTGCTTTTTGGGTGTGCTTAATTGCCGCTTTAATTTCAGCCGCTTCAAACGATTCTAATGCGACTAATTCGGTTAAGAAGTGGCTAAGGACGATCGAAACATCCTCACCTGAGAGAATCTCTTCTTCTTTTTCACCATGACTGATTTCTTCTTGGAAGAACAGTTCAGTGAGTTCAACAATTTCTTGACCGTAACTTAATTGATCCTTATACAGTAAGATGACCGCTTCTGCCCAGTTTCTTTCATCCGCTGTCATATCTTCTGTTAGTTTCCCTGCCGCAATAAGGTGTGGCATCGCAAGATCGATGACTTCTTGTGCTGATAGTTGCTTAATATATTGATTGTTCATCCACTTTAATTTCACAGGATCAAAGATCGCCGGTGACGTTGATAAACGTTTCGCATCAAATATCTCAATAAATTGTTCTTGAGTAAAGATTTCTTCTTCGCCCACTGGTGACCAGCCAAGTAAGGCGATAAAATTAAACATCGCTTCTGGTAAGTAACCTAAGTTTTTATATTGTTCGATGAACTGTAAAATATGTTGGTCACGCTTCGATAACTTTTTACGGTCTTCATTTAAAATCAATGTCATATGACCGTAGCGTGGGGCAGTCCAACCAAACGCTTCAAACACCATCATTTGTTTTGGCGTGTTAGAAATATGTTCTTCTCCGCGTAAGACGTGAGAGATCGCCATTAAATGATCATCAATCACGACCGCAAAATTATACGTTGGGACGCCGTCTTTTTTCACGATAACCCAATCGCCAAAGTCACTTGATTGGAAGGTGATGTCGCCACGCACCATATCATCAAATGTATAGGTTGTCTCTTCCGGTACACGGAAGCGAATACTGTATGAACGGCCTTCTTCTTCAAACGCTTTGATTTGGTCGTCAGTTAAGTCGCGATGGGCGCCTGAATATTTCGGTACTTCACCGTTTTCGCGCTGCGCTTCTCGTTCTGCTTCTAGTTCTTCTTCTGTCATGTAACATTTATAGGCAAGACCACGATCAAGTAAGTCTTCTACATATTTATCATAGAGATCTAATCGTTCCATTTGGCGATAAGGGCCGTACTCTCCGCCGATGTCTGCCCCTTCATCCCATGTAAGACCTAACCATTTTAAGTAGTTTAACTGGCTTTCTTCTCCGCCCTCAACATTACGCTTTTGGTCAGTATCTTCCGTCCGGATAATAAATTTTCCGCCTTGATTTTTCGTAAATAAGTAATTAAATAGTGCCGTTCTTGCATTCCCAATGTGTAAGTGTCCTGTTGGACTTGGAGCATAACGTACACGCACGTCGTTTGTCATTTTTGTATGTTCCCCTTTCATTATTTCCGCATATCCTTTTTTATTTTATCACTTTTTCTCATGTTTTGCCTTAAATATGCGTGATTTCTCTTATTTAAGGTCACGAAGAAAAAGTGATAACGCTCGTTATCACTTCACTCTTCTTTATTGTTATACCTTTTTTATTGAACTTTTTCAAGTGCTTTTGGCTTGGCAAAGATCATCCGACCGGCCGATGTTTGTAAGACACTTGTAATTAAAACGTCAATCGTTTGATGGATATAATTACGGCCTTCTTCTACAACAATCATCGTACCGTCATCTAAGTACGCCACCCCTTGATTTTGTTCTTTTCCGTCTTTAATTACTTGAACGACAAGCTCTTCGCCTGGTAAGACAACCGGCTTCACCGCATTGGCTAAGTCATTAATATTTAAGACGGGGACATTTTGAAACTCACAGACTTTATTTAAGTTAAAGTCATTGGTCACGACAATCCCGTCCATCACTTTAGCAAGTTTCACCAATTTACTATCGACTTCTTGAATCTCTTCAAAGTCACCGTCATACATCTCGACGTCGACATCAATTTCTTTTTGAAGACGATTTAACACATCCAGTCCACGACGACCACGGTTACGTTTTAGGGCATCAGATGAATCAGCAATGTGTTGTAATTCTTCTAATACAAACATTGGAATCACAAGCGTCCCTTCTAAAAAGGCCGTTTGACAGATGTCTGCGATCCGACCGTCAATAATGACCGACGTATCAAGTAACTTTGGTTTCACACTTGGCTTTTTATTTTCTTCCTCTTTATTATCCGCTTTTTGGTCCTTATCTTTTTTCTGGATTAAGAATAAAAATTCATCCCGGCGTCTAAAGCCGACTTGGAACCCTAAATATCCGAGTAAGGCCGTGACGAATAACGGACCGACTTGAGATATCACAAGAACCTCAAAGTCTTGGATTGGCTGGGAAATAAAATAAGCAATGACTAACCCGAAAATTAATCCAAAACCCCCAAAAAATAAATTTGTTAACGGTGCTTTCATCAGCACCTCCTCAAACCATTGAATAAACTCTACGATGTGGTCAACAAACCAAAAAGATAATAAATATAAAATAAGTGCACCTAAGACGAGACCTACATACGGAGCAATATACACCCGGTCAATAAAACTGCCGTTTAAAAACTCAACCGCATTTACTAACAACGGAAAATATAAAAATCCAATCGTTCCCCCAGTGACCAGTATAAACAATTGCACAAATCTTTTTAGCACCACATTCACCCCCTTATACATAATTGTCTGACACTTAAAGTGTAGTCAGCTTTTTCTTATTTTAATCATCAAGATGAGAAAAATCCTACTTATTCATTTAAAAAATATCATTCATTCAATGTCGCTTTTAATGCTTGTTGGATGGACTCAACCCCGATGACTTCGATATCATCCTTAATCACCAAATCATCCACATTACGCTTTGGAATAATCGCCCGTTTAAAGCCGAGCTTGGCCGCTTCTTGAATACGTTGTTCCATCCGTGATACGCGGCGAATTTCTCCGGTTAAGCCAACTTCACCAATTAAGACATCGTGCGCGCGACACGGCTTGTTTTTAAAGCTCGAGGCGATACTAATCGCAACAGCTAAATCAATCGCCGGTTCATCTAATTTCACACCACCCGCTACTTTAACATACGCATCTTGATTTTGCATCATCAGACCTACACGTTTTTCTAACACCGCCATTAAGAGCGGCACCCGGTTATGATCAATCCCCGTTGCCATACGGCGCGGATTACCAAAACTTGTCGGTGAAATCAGCGACTGAATTTCAACAAGCACCGGACGCGTTCCTTCCATTGACGCGACAACACAAGAGCCCGCAACGCCTTCTGAACGTTCTTCTAAAAAGATTTCAGATGGGTTCATGACTTCCTTTAAGCCTTCTTCTTTCATTTCGAAAATACCCATCTCATTCGTACTACCAAAACGATTTTTCACCCCGCGTAAAATTCTAAAACTGTGGTGACGCTCGCCTTCAAAATATAAAACAACATCAACCATATGTTCAAGCATCCGTGGACCAGCAATGGCGCCTTCTTTGGTCACGTGTCCGACAATAAAAATCGGGATATGTTTCGTTTTCGCAATCCGCATTAACTCGCTTGTACATTCCCTTACTTGCGAGACACTTCCAGGTGCACTGGTGACTTCATCTTTGAAAATCGTTTGAATCGAATCAATCACGATAAAGTCCGGCGACAGTTGTTCAATTTGAGCTTTAATTAAGTTCAAGTTCGTTTCTGATAGAACATAAAGTTCATCACTCATCGCCCCGAGACGATCGGCTCTTAGCTTCGTCTGACGTGTCGATTCCTCACCTGAGATATATAACACCGTCACCTTTTTATCTGCGAGTTGTTGCGAGATTTGCAGGAGCAGGGTAGACTTCCCAATCCCTGGATCCCCACCAATTAAAACGAGTGACCCCGGCACAATCCCACCACCTAACACGCGGTTAAACTCTGGCATTTGGGTTAACACTCTTGTCTCTTCTTTCGTTTCAATCGAGGTGATTTTTTCTGGTTTTTGACTTGTATTTGAACCAATCCCGGTATGTTTCGGGGAGGATGTGACCACCATTTCTTCTACTAATGTATTCCATTGTTGGCAACTGGGGCATTTCCCCATCCATTTTGCACTTTCGTATCCACATTCTTGACAGACAAATCGTGTTTTTGACTTTGCCATAGACTCACCTCTTATTTGTTATTATACATGAAATCACGTCCGCCATGGTTACAAACCGATAAATTAATTGTGTAAAAAAGATGGAATTTTTCATTTTTATTTTGTTTGATACGGTGGATTAATGTAAAAAACACCCCTGTCTAAGCTTTTCTTGAAAAAACGACAAAAAAGACACCTCTTTAAGGCGTCTGCATGACTATGACGACTGAACTAAATATTCTCGCTGCTTTAATTCTCTTCGTAAAATTTTTCCTCTAATTTGTGTTTATGGCAAATCCTCAAGCACAGTGATTTCTTTTGGAGCACTGTGGAAGGAGAGCTGATGTTTCACGAATACTTTAATCTCTTCTATTAAATCCTCCGTCTCAATGAAGTGCTCATTAAGTGTAATAAAAACTTTCACAACCTCACCACTGACCTTATCTGGTTTTCCAATCACACCCGCTTCTTTTACCGCTGGGTGTTTAACTAAGGCACTTTCTACTTCGAATGGACCAATCCGCTCACAACGTGCTTTTCAAATGCCTCGACGGTTGGATTACCAATCCGCGAATAAATATTGCCGGCCTCTTCTAAGCTAAATAACCTTTCTACATGTGTCGTATCTTGAAATACAAACGAGGTTGATTATTGAACTACCCCCACCAAACATTCTCACGAATGTTTGAAGAAGGGGATTCCATAAGGACACTCTAACGGCGACCCATGCTCGTTCAACTAAGCATAGGTTTTTCTACTTTCCAACCGCCGCAAACCTATTTTCTCAACATCTGTTAAAGCCTGTTGGGGAAATAGTGTGTCCCAGGAACACAACTTGCTTGGGTCGAATCGTTCTGTCTGATAGAACGCATGGGTTCTGACAAAAGACAGGGTACGCGTCATATACGCCCACCCGGCCCAATGATGTAGACCTTGTTTCTGCTCCGGAACAAGTGAATACAACATCGGTGGGAGTATTTCTTTAAAGCCCATTGCCCGTCGGGCAATGACATAAGCGGCTGCCATGTGAATGGACATACCGAGCCGCTTCATATATTTCATCTTGCCAATTTGACTGGTATAAGCAGGGTTAACAGCG
>JBNJFJ010000004.1:0-29923 GCA_051746745.1 Bacillota bacterium
GATAGACGAGCGTTGTTGCTTGTTCTAGAGTTAAGCTGCCACTTGCTACGAGGGCACTATATTCTCCTAAACTATGACCCAAAACGGCAACAGGTTCAACACCTTCTGCTTTTAGAGCCTCTACCAACACCCCGCTCGTTAAAACGAGGGCAGGTTGAGCGTGTTTTGTTTCCGTTAACGCTTCGATTGGACCGTCAAACATCAACCCACGCAAATCAAAACCTAACCATTCATTTGCCTGATCAATCGTTTGTTTGGCTTTTTGGTCATGTTGATACATACTCATGCCCATCCCTAAGTCTTGGGACCCTTGTCCAGGAAACATGAAGACAACCCGTTTCATTCGCTCACCTCCACGTCGTTCATTGACTGAACGGTGTCAGCAATCGTCTCGCTCACCCTGTGTTCAACCATGGTCATTGTTTGTTTAATGGCGCTATAAATCGCTCGGTCATTGGAAGACCCATGCGCTTTAACCACGGGCGCTTTTAAACCGAATAATGCCGCGCCACCATACTCAGCGTAATCGAGTTGGTCTTTTAATCCTTTTAAATCTTTCTTTAAAACGGCTGCCGCTAACTTTGTTTTAAGCGATGACATAAACGTTGCTTTAATCATCTTAAACATATTCATTGCTGTCCCTTCAACTGTTTTCAGCGCAATGTTCCCACTAAAACCATCTGTTACGACAACATCCGCCACACCTGAGAGTAAATCACGTGCTTCCACGTTACCGACAAAGTTAATTGGCGCTTGTTGTAACAACAAGAAGGCTTCTTTTGTCCTTTCGGTCCCTTTGTTATCTTCTGTTCCAACGTTTAGTAAGCCGACGCGTGGTTGTTTGATTCCGCGGACTTTCTCAGCATAAATCGACCCCATAATCCCGTACTGCAATAAATGTTTTGGTTTCGCTTCAACATTCGCTCCGACATCAAGTAAGACAAAGCCTTTTTGATCAATCGTCGGTAACGTTGGGCTTAAAGCTGGACGTTCAATGCCTTTAATTCGGCCAACTTGAAATAACCCGGCACTCATTAATGCACCCGTATTTCCCGCTGAAATACACGCGTCTGCCCGTTGTTCTTTCACCTCGTTAGCCATTAAAACTAAAGACGCGTCTTTTTTCCGTCGTACCGCCTTAACAGGTTCATCGTCCCCTGAGATCACGGTTGTCGTATGAATAATCTCAATCCGTTCCGCTGAGGTTAAATACGGCTTAATCTTCGCTTCATCACCAACTAAGATAATCGTTAACTCTTTATGTGCTTTGGTCGCTAACATCGCACCCTTTACAACCGCTTCTGGTGCATGGTCACCACCCATTGCATCTATGACAATTCGCATGAATTTTGCCTCCTACTGTTCCTTCTGACGATACATTGTAAAGTTCCCTTTAAATACGGGCTCACTTTCCACAAAACTTTCCACGACTACACGCGTCCGGTTATGCTTTTCTAATGTCTCAACGTGCGCTTTCGCCACCACACGTTCTCCCTGTTTCACTTGTCGTGTAAACTTTATTTCAGCCTTTTCTGTTAGGGCCAGTTCATCATCAATCACGGCCACCGCTAGTGAATTCGCTTGGGCAAATAAATGGTGCCCCCTCGCAATATCATTGCGACTAAACACATGATCTTTCGTAATATCTAATATTGAAATTGCCCGGTGATCAAGTTCAAGATCAATGATTTCACCAATGACATCGTCAAGTGGAAGTGCCTTAACGGTTTCATTCCACTGATCTGTTGCAACCGACTTAATCCGTTCACGCAATTCAGGAATTGACAGCTCCATTCGGTCAAGCCGAATGGTTTGAATGCTGACATTAAAAAAGTCTGCTAACGCTTCATCCGTAATAAAAGGTGTATCCTCAATTTTTTCTTTTAACTTTTCCTGGCGAATTTTCTTTGGTAATCGCATCTTTTCACCACCTATACTTCTGCCGTCTCTTCATCCTATGACTAGGTACTAATAGTAATATATATGACTTTGATTATTTTTGCAAGTCTAAATTAATCAAATCCTTGTTGATATTGTTTTAAAATTGTGTCGATATGTTGTTTGAGCGGTGCATAATTATTATCTGTATCTAACAATTCACTATAAATAATATCAGCCGCATCACGCCTTGCCGTCTCTAGTGTACGGTAATCTTCAACTAAATCAGCTAAGCGAAATTCTGGTAACCCACTCTGTTTTCTCCCAAAGAAATCACCCGGACCACGTAATTTTAAATCGTATTCAGCCAATTCAAAACCATTTGTCGTCTCCGTCATGATACGCATCCGTTCTTTTCCAACATCACCTTTTGGGTCAGCGATCAAGATACAATAACTCTGCGTGTCACTTCTTCCTACCCGACCTCGTAACTGGTGTAGTTGGGAGAGGCCAAACCGTTCCGCATCATAAATGACCATTACCGTCGCATTCGGAACATTGACACCGACTTCAATAACAGTTGTCGATACTAGTACATCACGTTTACCTTCAGTAAACTCTTTCATGACCGCATCTTTTTCATCATTTGTCATCCGACCATGCAGCAAGCCAAGCGACACACGACTGTCGTAGTATACCGCTAACTGTTGATATAAATCGACCGCATTCTGAATATCCATCTTATCTGATTCTTCTATTAATGGTGTGACAATATACGCTTGATGGCCTTTGTTCACTTCCTTTTCAATAAACGCTAAAATCCGGTCTAACATATTATCTTTTACCCAAAACGTTTCGACTGGTTTACGACCAACCGGCATTTCATCAATAACCGATACATCCATATCACCAAAACTTGTAATCGCAAGGGTCCGTGGAATGGGTGTAGCAGTCATGAATAATACATCAGGATCCATCCCCTTTTCACGTAACACTTTTCGCTGGTTGACACCGAAACGGTGCTGTTCATCAATCACAACAAAACCAAGGGAATTAAAATCAACCTCATCTTGAATGAGCGCATGCGTTCCGATCACAACATCGACCTCACCACTGGCTAAACCGGCTAAAATCTCCCGTCGTTTTTTACCTTTGACTGAACCTGTTAACAGTTCAATGTTGAGCCGATCTTTAAACAACTCACAAAATCCTTGATAATGTTGTTCTGCGAGTATTTCTGTTGGGACCATTAACGCACTCTGACTACCCGCCGTATGCGTTAAATAAATACCAATGGCCGCCACAATCGTTTTTCCCGATCCAACATCACCTTGTAGCAAGCGATGCATGCGATAAGGGGAGATTAAATCCGCCTCAATTTGTTTTAGCGCTTTCTCTTGAGCTTCTGTCAAGGTAAATGGCAAAGCATGCACAAACTTTTGGACCTGTTCAAAATCCGGTTGTTTTTTATAACCGGTCGTTCGTTCACGGTTAAACTTTTTGATTGCCTGAAGTTTTAATTGAAACAACAACAATTCATCATACACGAGTCGACGTTTGGCTTGTTTTAAATGTTTAAAACTTTCCGGAAAATGCATCTGCTTAAGCGCATAAGCTAAAGATATCAATTTATACTTCGCTATATATGTATCTGGTAAAAATTCAGCTAACTGGTCTTCTATTTGTTCAAAGGCCTGTTTGATTAGCTTTTTAAACCGTTTTGACGGAACGGTTTGTCTTAATAAGTACACCGGTTCAATCGGCTCATCCGGTCCTTTCTCACCAAGAAAGTGATGCTCCGCCGTTAATTGTTGACGGTATTGATCCCACTTTCCTGTTACCGTCACTGTTTTCCCTGCTTGTAGTTGCGCTTTCAAAAAGTGCCGATTAAACATAATGACTTTGACAATGACATCACCAACTTTTAGCGGAAATGTTAATCGTGACTTTTTCTTCCCAAAAAAGCTCACTAAACTATCGGCGACGATTGTGCCTTGAATCGTCGCCTTTTGTTCGTGGACCAGTTCACTCAGTGGTAAAATTTGATGATGATCATAACGTGATGGAAAAGTATAAATTAAATCTCTCACCGTATAGATGTGTAATTGATTGAGTTTTTCTTCTAGTGCTTCACCCACACCTTTTATTGTCGTCACTTTTGCTTCCAACATCGTTATCCACTCACTTTGTCGTTTGATTTGAGAATATTTCTCGGGCTAGTCGTTTTCCTGTCGGCGTGGCGGCTAAACCACCTTCTGCCGTTTCTTTAAACGCAACCGGCATCCGTTGACCGACGCGGTACATGGCTGAAATAACCTCATCTGTTGGAATGACACTTTCAACACCGGCTAACGCCATATCCGCTGATACAATGGCTTGAGAGGCGCCTAGTGCATTTCGCTTCACACACGGCACTTCAACAAGCCCTGCGACAGGGTCACATATCAACCCTAACATATTTTTTAACGTGATACTAAAAGCATGCGCTGACTGCTGGGGCGTCCCACCTGCCATTTCAACAACAGCAGCAGCCGCCATTGCCGAAGCTGACCCAACCTCTGCCTGACAGCCCCCTTGAGCGCCGGAAATAAAGGCATTATTCGCCACTATCAACCCAAATGCACCTGTCGTAAATAAAAACTTTACCATATCTTCTCTTGACGCTTGCAATTGGTCTTTCACCGCAAATAACACACCGGGGACACAGCCGGCACTTCCTGCTGTTGGTGTGGCGCACACTTTCCCCATCGCAGCGTTGACTTCATTTGTCGCCACCGCTTTACTGACCGCATCTAGTAAAATCGGACCTGAGAGAGGCTCATGTTCAGTGAGATACGTATTGATTTTTACCGCATCGCCACCAGTCAGTCCGGTAACAGAGCGTACGCCTTGTAAACCGCGTTCAATGGCTTCTTCCATAACTTTAAGCTGGGCTTCCATTCGATTAAATACATCATCGTAACTCAATTCATATAAAGCCATTTCACGTTCAATCATAAGATCGGCAATAGACGTATTTTTTAATTCTGCCAATTCAATTAATTCTTTTACAGTACGAAACATCATAACTTCCCTTTCTCTTCCCTTTATTTATCTCGATCGACCTCACATTAACAAACGGCTCAATGCATCAGCAACTAAATCTAAACATCAATCAACGACTTTAGCGAGACGCAAAATATGTTTCGCATCACGTAAAGCATCTTCTACCTCTGGTTCAATGTTCTGATCTAATTCAATTGTCATTAACGCTTCTTTACCGATATCTTTACGATTCACTTCCATTCGACCAATATTAATTTCATACCGAGCTAAAATCTCCGTGACCGATGCAATTGCCCCAAAACGGTCGTTATGCATGACTAAGATAGCAGGATGGTTACCTGACAAGTTTAAGTTGAAGCCATTTAACTCAACGATTTCAACTTTGCCTCCACCAATAGATTGACCAACAAGTTCTAAATGGTCCGTCGCATTCATGACTTCAATTCTTACCGTATTTGGATGAGGGACCGCAGAATCATCTTCGATAAATTCCACATGAATCCCTTGATCATTCGCATGAGACAAAGCATCAATGATTCTTTCATCATCTGTATTATACCCTAAAATCCCAGCGATGAGCGCAACATCTGTCCCATGACCTTTATACGTTTTTGCGAATGAACCGTACAAATGACATTTGACGTAATGAATCTCCTCGGCAAATAAATATCTTGCCGCTCGGCCAATTTTAACCGCACCAGCCGTATGCGAACTTGATGGACCTACCATGATAGGTCCTATAATATCAAAAACGGATTGAAATTTCCCCATACAACACGCTTCCCTTCACCACTAAAAATTAAATTATACAAAGAAAAGTGCCTCGAAATAAAGATTCGAAACACTTTTCGTCTAATTTCATGCTTATTCAACTGAGAAAATATAAGAATAAATGGGTTGCTTACCTTGATGTACTTCAACTTCAAGATCTTCAAATTGCTCTTCTAAATAGTTCACAACTTTTGTTGTTAACTCATCCGATGCATCTTCACCTTGTAACAATGTGAATATTTCATCATCTTCATCAACCAATTCAGCTAATAAAGCTTTAATTGTTTCAAATTGGTCTTTATTAGAAGCTTTGATTTTACCATCAATCAAGCCCATGAAGTGACCATTTTCAATCGTTAAACCGTCAATTTGCGTATCACGAACGGCATACGTAATTTGGCCCGTCTTCACTGCCTTAGCACCATCAATCATCTGTTCTTTATTCTCTTCTATGCTTGCTTCTGAGTTAAACGCAAGTAACGCACTCATCCCTTGCGGAATTGTTTTTGTCGGCACAACGACGACATCACACTCAGCTAATGCTGCCGCTTGTTCTGCTGCCATGATAATGTTTTTATTGTTCGGTAACACAATCACTTTTTTCGCATGCGCCGCTTCAATAGCTTCCGTAATATCTTTTGTGCTCGGATTCATCGTTTGTCCGCCTTGCATCACAACCGTCGTTCCTAAGCTTTTCAGTAATTCAGCGATACCATCACCGACCGAAACAGCCACAATACCGTATTCACTTAATTCTTTTTTCTGTTCTTTTGGTTGGTCTTCGTTTACGATCGCACTATGTTGTTCACGCATGTTTTCTACTTTAATCATCATAAAGCTACCAAAACGTTGCGCTAAGTTCATCGCTTCACCTGGATACTCCACATGTACGTGTACACGTACATAATCTTCATCCGAAACAACGAGCAATGAATCACCCATTTCTGATAATTCCGCGCGGAATTTTTCTTCGTCGTATGGACATTCTTTTAACTTATCCGCTTCGAATTTCACCATGAATTCCGTACAGTAACCAAATTCAATCTCTGATGTGTCCATATAATCTTGGTGATGTGATTGGTGATGTTCAGCGCTCACTAAATCATCCATTGCGACAGAAGCCACTTCACGCTCTGGCAAAGCTTCTCCTTTTAATGATGCTAAAAACGCTTCGTAAATCACAACAAGCCCTTTACCACCACTATCTACAACGCCAACTTCTTTTAAAACGGGCAAGAGTTCTGGTGTATAGTCTAACGATACTTTACTTGCTTTTACGACTTCTTCAAGAAATTCTTCTAAATCATCAGTTGTTTCTGCGATTTCTAGCGCTTTATTTGCGGTATCTTTTGCGACAGTTAAAATCGTTCCTTCAACCGGTTTAATAACCGCCTTATACGCTGTTTTCACACCGCTTTCTAAACCTTTAGCAAATGATTTTGTCGTTAGGACATCAAGTCCTTCGACACCTTTACTAAAGCCTCTGAAAAGTTGCGATAAAATAACACCTGAGTTTCCTCTGGCTCCCATTAGGAGGCCTTTAGCAAAGGCACTTGCTACCTCACTAATAGCAGGATTTTTAAGCTTACTAACTTCCTGCGCCCCTGATGTCATTGATAAATTCATATTTGTTCCTGTATCGCCATCCGGCACAGGAAAAACGTTTAATGCATCAATCATGTCTGCATTATTTGATAAGTGATCGGCGCCAACTAACACCATTTCTTGGAGCTTATCACCTTCTAGTTGTTTTAATACCACAATGAGTTCCTCCCTTTAAACCTTACAAAAGTAGACGTTAGTCAGCTTGAACACGCACGCCTTGAATATAAATATTAACTGCTTTGATTGGTAAACCTAAAGTCTTATCTAATGTATACTTGACTTGTGATTGCACATTATGCGCAATTTCTGAGATCTTTGTACCATAGCTCACAATGATATACATATCAATCGAAATTTCATCTTCATGTTGTGTTACAACGACACCTTTAGAAAAATTCTCTTTTCTTAAGATTTCAGCAATACCGTCTTTCAATTGATTTTTTGACGCCATACCAACGATACCGTAGCACTCGATAGCTGCACCGCCAGCGACAGTAGCAATAACTTCATTCGTAATGGTTACGTGACCATCTTTTGTTGTTAATTCAATTGTCATCTGTTTTACCTCCTCGTTTGGATCCAACGTTTTTTTGTCGTCACTTCTTTCACGATTAAAAACATGAATAGCCATTAAACATTTTACAATACTTTTTCACTTAAGAAAAGCATTTAACAAAAGAAAGCGTAGGAATCCAATTTATCGCTTTGTTTTTTAAAATTTTCTTCTCCCATTACTTTGAATGAAAAACCTTATGCTGTCAAGTGTTTATCCTTGATTCAAGACCGAAAACCTTGAAGTGATAAGCTTCCAAAAGAAGATTTTTACTTAAATTTAATTGCAATTGTCGATTAACTATGATAAATTATATGAGTATGAAATGAGATAGTTGTATGTAGGAGGGAAAAATATGAGCCGTAAATGTGTCGTAACCGGACGTAAGACAGTTTCTGGAAACAACCGTTCACACGCGATGAACGCTAACAAACGTAACTGGAAAGCTAATGTTCAAAAAGTACGCATCATGGTAGACGGTAAACCAAAACGTGTTTACGTATCTGCTCGTGCATTAAAATCTGGTAAAGTTGAACGTGTATAATAATACGTTAATGATGAAATAAAGCGCAGTCGCCACTTATGGCCTGCGCTTTATTTTTATTCTTTTTTGTCTTCAACTGATGACTCGCTTCACATCTGATGACGTTACCGTTTCTGCTTTCGCATCCGCTGCAACATCTTTCCGAAAAAGCTTGGCATTTTCACTGTAAAAAAGAGCATACCCCTCAACCCTCTCATTAAAAAGTCTGTGGTTCATCCGCACTTATTACTATCAATATGCCTTCCTTAAATGAAATAGACCCGTTTGTCGATAAAAGGTGATTTGAGAGCGTCAAACTTGATCCCTCTTCTAACGTTGCATCTAATAACGGGTATTTAAATCCTACTAACGACACACCAACAACTTGCTCTGTTGCTGGTATAAGCGAAATATAACGTGCCGGGTCGAGTTGAAGCTCGTGGACACCGGGTAAATATATATCAATCGTATGGTAAAGGTCCACCATTTTAGCTGCAAGGCCCTGCTTAACTAGCCGTTTCAATAAAGCAATATTCACTAACGTATGATCTAAACGTCCTCCAGTGATCCCATAGAGGATTAACGTATCTTCTGGTTGATTTGAGAGTGATTTAATAGCGAGTTCTAAATCTGAATCGTCTTTATCTGTCGGAAACACCTGCATCTGTTTTGCTTCTTTTTCAATGAATTGCCGTTCTTCATCTGAGACTGAATCAAAGTCACCAATCGCTTGAAACAATGGCAGACCTGCTTCTAATATGTAGAGACAGCCACGATCACAACCAATCCAATAATCAACTTGTTGGTCTTGTAAACAAGGCAGGAGAGCCTTTGGCCCTCCTGCGACAATACCGTATACGGTCATAATTATTTATCCTCAATCGCGTGGCGCAATTGATTGATCGCTTCATGACGGTCTGTTTTATTAAAAATAAAGCTTCCAGCAACAAACACATCAATACCAGCTTCTTTACACCAAGCCGCTGTCTCAGTGTTAATGCCGCCATCAACCTCAAACTCTAAATCCAACTGCATGTCTTTGCGCCACTGATCGGCTTGCTTGATTTGGTCAAGTACACTTGGAATAAACGACTGCCCCCCAAAACCAGGATTCACTGTCATGAACAACAATAAATCAAGCTCAGGTAAAATCGGACGAATGAGTTCAACCGGTGTTGCCGGGTTAATCACAAGACCTGCTTTTACGCCTTTTTCTTTAATGTGCATGATTGTCCGGTGCAAGTGGGTACACGCTTCATAATGTACGGTGATAATATCAGCCCCACTGTTTGCAAATTGATCGATATATTGATCAGGGTTTTCAATCATTAAATGGACATCTAGTGGTAAGGTTGTTACCGGGCGAATCGCATCAACAATGAGTGGTCCAATTGTAATATTCGGCACAAAGTGCCCATCCATCACATCCACGTGAATGTAATCGGCGCCTGCCTGTTCTACTTCTTTAATCTCATCACCTAATTTACTAAAGTCTGCGGATAAAATTGACGGTGCTATTTTTGACATAATTAATACCTCGGCTTTCTTTGTTTAATCTCTTCGTAAAATTGTTGATAATGCTCATATCTAAATGACGCAATTTCTCCAGTGTCAACAGCTTCTTTCACACGACACTTCGGTTCATTCATGTGCATACAGCCTCTAAACTTACATCCTTCACTGTATTGTTCGAAATCAACGAATAATTTCGGTAACTCCTCTAAGTCAATCTCAGCAAAATCTAACGAGCTAAAACCTGGTGTATCAGCAACGTGTCCCCCTAAAACCGGGACTAACTCCACGTGACGAGTCGTATGCTTTCCTCGGCCTAAACTATCAGATATTTCAGCTGTTTTAATATTTAAGTTAGGGTTAAGTTGATTTAAAAAGCTTGACTTCCCGACACCCGATTGACCAGCAATAACGGTCGTTTTACCTGCGAGCAGTTCTTCTAGCCGTCTTGAATCTTGATCAATCTCCGTTGAAAATGATTTAACCACATACCCCATCGCTTCATAAATCTCTCGGTAGTGAGCAACAGCTTCATGCTCATCTCCTCTTAGTAAGTCCATTTTGGTGAGTAAAATGACGGGTTCGATTTTATGCTTTTCGACTAAGACTAAAAAGCGATCTAACAAAACAGTACTAAAATCTGGTTCTTTAACGGATACCGCAATCAGGGCTTGGTCGACATTACTGATGGGTGGTCTAACTAACGCATTTTTGCGCGGCAATAGCTTAGTGACCGTGCCATCTGTCTTATTGGCTGATTCAAATTCAACAAAATCTCCAACGAGTGGGGTTTCTTTATTCTTTCGGAACACACCTCTCGCTCGGCATTGAAACACTTCGCCTGCCGCGTCTTCAACATAATAAAACCCGCTGAGGGCTTTCATAATTTTTCCTTTGGCCATTTATTCACCACCTTCAATATCTTCATATCGAATTGTTTTTTGAACCACTGTTTGATCATCACGTTCGACGCGGTAAACCGCTTGGTCATTTGGTGCGATCTCAAGTGGAATTGTAAAGGTTGTATCTGATGTAATCATTTGAACTTGGTACGTTTCAGATAAATCATGTGACACGTCACCAATGTAAATTCTCACTTCCTGCGGGATTTGGCGCTCTTCTGCCGTCGTATTTTCATCATCTGTTGGTAATTCATCTAATGTATAACTGACCGTAACGTCTTCTTTATACGTCTTCATAGGTTTTTCTTCTTCACCAAGTGAGACAACAAGATTCACAACAGAGCCTTCTTCTACCTCAACATCACCTTGTGGTGATTGACGAATGACTTCTCCCTTTGGTACATTGTTATCGTGCTCTTCTGTTACTTTTGCGACTAAATTCTTTTCGGTTAAATAGTCACGTGCTTCTAATTCATCTAATCCAACCAAATCATCTAACGTCACCATACGTTTACCGACACTCACTTCAAACACGACAATTGTTTCAGAAGGAACAACACTTCTTCCTGGTTGCGGTTCGACTTGCGTTAAGATTGTCCCAACCGGTTCTTCTGAATAGACATCCATTCGCTGGACATTTTGAAAATCTTGGCTCAGTAATAGTCTTTCCACTTGACTGTATGATTGATCCGTATAGTCACCCATTTCAATCGGCTCTTCTCCTAATGATACAACGAGATCAACAACAGTTTCCTCTTTTACAAACCGGCCAGAATCAGGCGATTGACTAATCACAACATCGGCATCAACCGAATCATCATAGACTTCTTCAAGATCATACATTAAGTTATTATTTTCTAACCAACGTTTCGCTTCTTCTACATCTCGATTGGTTAAATCAATCAATTCAACATCATCAGGTTGAAGTAAAATAGGAAGGACAAATAAACTAAACAACACGCTCAACAGCAAAATTAACATGGCAATAGAGCTGCCCCAAATAATTTTTTTCTTCTTCGATGTTTCCTTTGTCTTTAAGGCTGTGGAATCGGGCGAGTCATCTTGAGCCATCGCCGGTTTACGGTGGACAACGGTATCGTCACCAGATTGATTCTGAAATAAGCTCTCCTGAATCACTGGAATTTGTTTCGTTTCATCCCCTTCAATGATTGGGACTTGAAACGGTGCTTCATGTAGTCTCTCTTCATCTAATACTGTCCGCAAATCCTCAATGAATTCATCCATCGATTGGTAACGATTTAATGGATCTTTGGCTGTTGATTTTAAGACCACATTCTCCACACTTTGCGGGACATCTTTTGCCCATTTTTTCACTGGTGGTACCACTTGCTGGAGATGTTTGAGCGCAACAGATACCGCCGATTGACCGGAAAACGGCAAGCGGCCGGTTAATAATTCAAACAAGACAATACCGAGCGAATAAATATCTGATTTTGTATTGGCTAGGCCCCCCCGGGCCTGTTCTGGTGATAGGTAATGCACACTACCTAAGACAGCATTCGTTTGCGTCATCGATGTGGAACTTAGCGCGAGCGCAATTCCAAAATCCGTTACTTTTACTTGCTTATCATGCGTCATTAAAATGTTTTGTGGTTTTATATCACGGTGAATAATATGGTGGTCATGCGCATGTTGAATCGCTTCAGCAATTTGGGCTGTAATCATGACCGCTTCTTCTGGGTCTAGCGGCGCATTTAGCTGAATGTAACGTTTCAATGTCATACCATCCACATATTCCATAACCATATAATAAATACCGTCTTCATCATCGACATCATAGATGGTAACAATGTTGGGGTGTGATAAGCTCGTCGCATTTTGTGCTTCACGGTGGAAACGCCTAATAAAATCATCATCATTGGCGTACTCAAGCTTTAGTACTTTAATCGCTACTTCTCGCTTTAAAATCGTATCAAAGCCTAAATAGACATTTGCCATACCGCCACCCCCGATGAGCGACTGCACTTTATAACGTTCACCTAATACTTTACCTTCTAACAAGAGGCTTCACCTCCTGCTTGTTCACTAATTAATACAAGCGAGATATTATCTTCGCCACCACGGGCGTTCGCTTCAGCAATCAACTTTTCGCCTGCTTCATCTATCGTCTGTACCGATTGAATAATGGCTAAAATATCTTCATCTGTTAATTTATTCGTTAAGCCATCCGTACAAAGCAACAATTTTTCACCTGGTTCACAACTGATGATCGTAACATCAACCTCAATCGTATCATCCGTCCCAACCGCTCGAGTTAAAATGTTTTTCTTCGGGTGAATCCGCGCTTCTTGTTCAGTAATTTCACCCGCGTTTACGAGCGCATTGACAAGGGAATGATCTTTGGTGATTTGTTTCATTTGAGCTTCTGATATTTTATAACAGCGGCTATCACCAACATGAGCGACAACCGCCATCTCATCAATAATCATGACGACAACGACCGTCGTCCCCATCCCACGATACGCATCGTTTGCTTTGGCTTTTTGATAAATTTGTTCATTGACAGTTTGAATCGATTGGCTGAGATAATGCTCGACATCATCGACGCGAGTCAATTGTCGTTCCTTCGGCCAGTGCGTTTGGAAATACTGCAACACCATCGCGCTAGCAACGTCCCCGGCATTATGCCCCCCCATGCCATCAGCAATGACATAAAGTGCTTGTTTGTCTTGATTACAGACGACGCCACCCGCATCTTCATTATAAGGGCGTACGCGTCCTTGATCGGTTATAAATACATGTGTCATCTTTTCACCTCACCCACTGATTACATATCATCAGTTGCTTGTTTATATTGCAATCGGGTTAAAAAGAACCCGTCGGTTTGATAATCATCAGGGAATATTTGCAAGCCGAACGGCGTGATTCCTTCTGATTGTTGTAAGAAGTCCGGTAACTCAGTAAAGAAAGTCGGATCTACTTCATAACGCGTTTGCCCAGATAAAAATTCAGCAACCAATGCTTCATTTTCGGTTGGGTCAATGGTGCACGTACTATAAATCAGTTTCCCATTCTTTTTTAATAGTGGCATGATGGTATTTAACATATCAAATTGAATCATTGACAAGTTTAAAACATCTTCACTTGTCTTTGTGTACTTGATATCCGGCTTCGTCCGAATGACACCAAAACCAGAACACGGCGCATCAATTAAAATCCGGTCAAATGTCTCCGGCTCAAAGACTTGGTCGAGCTTGCGCGCATCCATCGCCTTTGTCTTCATATTGATCAGACCTAATTGGGCGGCTTTTTTCTCGACGAGCGTTGTTTTCTTTTCATGTAAATCATAACTATAAACACGCCCTGTATTCGATAAGCGCTCAGCCAAATCCGTCGATTTACCACCGGGCGCACTACAACTATCAAGAATCATCTGACCTTCTTCGACAGCCATCATCTCTCCAACTAACATCGACGTTTGATCTTGAATCGTCACGATGCCTTCTTCAAAGAAAGCGTGTTTTAAAATATTCCCGGCGTTAATAATGAGACCTTTAGATGAAAACGGAGAGTCTTCCACCTCAAAACCGTCCTCAATAAGGTGTTGTTTCACCTCATCACGGCTCATTTTAAGTGTATTTACCCGTACCGACTTATCCGCTTTTATAAGCTGAGCCTTGGCGATTTTTTCGGCTTTTTCTAAGCCATAACTATCGATCCAGCGCTCAATTAACCATTCTGGTGTACTCGTTTCGATGCTCAGTCGTTTCGTTTCCGGTTCAATCTCATTATACGAAGGAAAACCTTGACGCAACGCTTGGCGTAACACACCGTTAACTAATTTGACGATGCCTTGATGCCCCCGTTTTTTCGCAAGCTCAACCGCTTCATTGACAACCGCATGATCGGGTACTTTATCTAAATACTTCAATTGATAAAAGGATAAATAAAGTAACCACTTCACCCAACTTTGAAGCTTGCCTGTTTTTTTCACAAACTGGTCAAGGTCGTACGCTAAGGTTAATTTACGATTTAACGTCCCGTATACGAGTTCTGTGAATAAACCTTGGTCTCTAATATCTAACGCCTGGTTTTTTAACGTTTGATCAATCAATAAATGACTAAAGGCGCCGTTGTCGCCTACTTTTACGAGCACATCTAAGGCATGGGCTCTGACTGTTTTACTCATAATGTTCACCTAATACTTTCCCTACCCTTAATGGATGTTGGCCATTTAAGAGATCCTTAATTGGCATACGTTTCTTTCCTGCCAGTTGAATGTCTGTCAATTTCACTGAGCCATCGCCCGTTTGCACAATGACCCCATCCTGTTCTAATGCCGTAATCGTCCCAGGCGCATGATTCGTGTGCGTCTGGTTTGTTTCAACCCACCATAATTTCACGTTTTTATCATCTAGCGTCGTACTAGCGACAGGGAAGGGATACATCCCGCGCACGTGGTTATAAATTTCAGTATTGGTTTTTGTCCAATCAATCCGTTCTTGATCACGCGTAATATTTCTCGCATATGTGACCCTGCTCTCATCTTGTTTGATGGGCGTGAGTTCCGCGGCAAATAATTTCGGTAATGTTCTTTGTAAGAGTTCACGTCCGACCTCACTCAATTTATTAAATAGACTCCCAACATGGTCATCTTGTTTAATTGGGAGCGTTTGTTGGGTTAAGATATCACCTGCGTCCAAAGCTTCTACCATATACATAATCGTGACACCTGTTTCACTTTTCCCATCAATAATCGCTTGATGAATCGGCGCCCCACCGCGGTAATCAGGGAGTAGTGAGGCATGAACGTTAATACAGCCATAATCGGGTGCTTCTAACAATACATTTGGGACAATCTGACCAAATGCTGCGGTCACGATTAAATCCGGTTTAGCCTCAATCACAGGGGTATAATCTTCTTTAATTTTCTCCGGTTGAAAGACCGCTAGTCCTAAGCGCTCGGCCGCTACTTTCACCGGTGGTGGTGTTAACACTTTTTTACGGCCTTTTGGTCGGTCAGGTTGGGTAACAACAAGCGGAATATCATAACCATCTTTCACTAATTGTTCTAAAATAGGCACACTAAAATCGGGTGTCCCCATAAATACGATACGCTTCATGTTTGACCTTCTTTCTACATAAGTTGTTGTGGATTTAAATCAATATGAATCATCAACTGATTTTTTTTACTTTCAGCCTCATAATGCTCTAATATTTTTCTTAAGACTGACATTAAGTCAGGTTCATCTTTATATTTTACCATGCATTGAAAGCGATAACGACCTTTAATTCTTTCAATCGGTGATGGCGTAGGACCGAGAATGATCGCCTCGTTCGTCAAATGCTTGACGAGTAGTTTTTGAATCACCCGTGTCACTTCTTCTGCTTTCAAACGATTTTCGTGGGTCACGGTAATTAACGTGAGGAAATAATACGGCGGATATTGATAGGCTTTTCTAAGTGCCATCTCTTGCTTGAAGAAGCCATGATAATCATAGTCTTTCGCAAACAACACACTGTAATGTTCTGGCGTATACGTCTGAACAATCACTTCTCCAGTCAGTTCATGCCTTCCAGCCCGACCTGACACTTGTGTGAGCAATTGAAACGTCTTTTCTGCCGCTCTAAAGTCAGGTAAGTTTAAGAGGCCATCGGCAGCCAGTACACCGACAAGGGTAACGTCTGGAAAGTCTAATCCTTTCGCAATCATTTGTGTCCCGAGTAAAATATCTGCTTGTTTGTTTCCAAATTGTTTCAACAGACGCTCATGCGCCCCTTTTTTCCGAGTCGTGTCGACATCCATCCGGATGATACGTGCCTCGGGAAAAGTTTCGTTTAAAGCTTCTTCGACCTTTTCTGTCCCCGTGCCAAAAAAGCGAATCGATTCCGACTCACAATTTGGACATACTTTCGGCATCGGCTCACTGTAATTACAATAGTGACATTTGAGACGATGATCCCTTTGATGATAGGTAAGCGAGATATCACAAGATGGGCATTCAACGGTATGTCCACAATCACGGCACATAACAAACGTCGAGTATCCACGTCGATTTAAGAATAGGACAACTTGTTCTTGTTTATCGATGCGTTGTTCGATCGCCTCTCTTAATTGACGCGAAAACATCGTCCGATTGCCTTGATGCAGTTCTTCTCTCATGTCTTGAATCGTCACCTTTGGCATCACCGATTGATTGATTCGCTCGGGCATCTCAATCAGTTGGTAGACACCTTTTTTTGCGCGGGCATATGTTTCAAGCGTTGGTGTTGCCGTTCCTAACACGACAGGACATCCGTGATAATCCGCACGTTTTTTAGCGACATCGCGGACATGATAACGCGGATGATCTTCTTGCTTATAGGTCGATTCATGTTCCTCATCAATAATAATCATGCCGAGGTTTTCAAATGGCGCAAAAATCGCCGACCGTGCCCCTACTGCCACACTGACTTGTTTCTTTTGAATTTTCCGCCACTCATCAAAACGCTCACCCTTTGATAAGGCACTATGTAACACAGCCACCGCATCGCCAAAGCGACGTTTAAATCGTTCAACCATCATGGGCGTTAAACTAATTTCTGGTACGAGTACAATCGCTTCTTTCCCCTGTTTGATCGCGACATCAATCGCCTGCAAGTACACTTCCGTTTTACCACTCCCGGTGACGCCGTGCAGTAAGAATGTTTCCGGTTCGTGTCGATCCATCTTGTTGACGATCGCATCAAGCGCAGCTTGTTGTTGCGGAGCTAATATGAGCGGGGTTGTTTTTTCTGTTTCCCCTTGATAAGGGTCCCGGTTAATTTGTTGTTTTACAAATTGAATCAATTGCTGCTCTTTTAACTTATTGAGTGTGTTGCGCGTCGTTTTGTTTTCTGAAAGCACTTGTTTTAACGGACGCATAGATCTGTCATCTAAAAAGTATTGGACAAGTTCAAATTGTTTTTTTGACTGTTTCGAGAGCTCAGCTAAATAAAGATCGAACTCAGCTTCTGTTCCAACGACTTCAACCATGGTGACATACTTGTAACTTTCATTTGTCGACACATAATAGTCCCACTCGACATTTTTCTTTTGGATCTCGTCATTGACTACGCGCAAAGGAATATGATCATTCAACTCGTCAAAAGCAATATAATCACGGCCATCAAACAAATCGGCCAAACGCTGATTTTTCGGTTGATGCAGTCGGTGAAGCGATTTATCATACGACGCTTTTAGTGCTTGTGGTAACATGGCTTGAAAACTTGAAATAAAGTAACTCATCGTCGACTCAGCTAGCCATTGACCTAAATCAATAAGTTCTTTCGTTAGGACCGGTTGCACATCAAGCGTCGTTTTAATGTATTTCAACTTTGCTTCATCATAGGTCGTTTCATTTGCTGTCTCTAACACATATCCCATGATTGTTCGGGTACCAAATGGCACAATCACACGCATGCCGATCTTTATTGCTCCTAATAAATGGTCAGGAATGAGGTAATCAAAGAAGCGATCAATATTACTTGCGGGCACATCGACGACAACTTTAGCAATCTTTTCTGTCATGCTTCATCAACTTCCTCACGGATAATCCGTAATATTTCTTCAGCTACCGCTCGCTTCGTTTGGAGTGGCAAGGTATGCTCTTGACCTTTTTTTGTGACAATGGTGACGGCATTCGTATCAGCATGAAAACCTTGATCTGGCTTTGATATGTCATTGATTACGACCATATCAAGGTGTTTGTTGACTAATTTCTCTTTACCATAAGCGACAACATTGTCTGTCTCAGCCGCAAACCCCACTAAATATTGATGCGCTTTATTTTCACCAAGCGTTTTTAAAATATCTTTGGTGCGCACCATGTCGAGTGCGAGTGGTTTGTTTTGTTTTTTCATCTTTTGTTCATAGGTTACTTTAGGTGTATAGTCACTAACAGCGGCCGTTTTAATGACAATATCCGCTTCATTGTAACGCGACGTGACCGCCTCGTACATCTCTTCCGCTGTTACCACATCAACTTTATCCACACCTCGTGGTGTCTCTAGTTGCACCGGACCACTCACTAACGTAACCTCTGCCCCTAACTCAGCGGCAACTGTCGCTAATTGATACCCCATTTTTCCTGATGAATGATTTGTTAAAAATCTGACTGGGTCAATTTTTTCTTGGGTTGGACCAGCTGTAATCAATAGGCGTTTCTCTTGAAAAAGCGATGCGCGACGCGATTCTCTTTCGAGAAACCGAACAATCTCTTCTGGTTCAGCTAAACGACCTTTCCCAACATACCCACAAGCCAGATACCCTTCATCCGGTTCGATAAACGACACCCCGCGTTTTTGTAACGTGTCCATATTATTAATAACCGCCGGATGTGCATACATATGCACATTCATTGCTGGCGCAAAGAAGACAGGCGACGTTGCCGCAAGAAGCATCGTGGATAATAAATCGTCCGCAATTCCGTGAGCGTATTTACCGATCATATTTGCCGTTGCGGGTGCAACGATGATGTAGTCGGCCCAATCAGCTAGGGCAATATGCTGAATGTCTGATGCATCTAATTCATCAAACGTATCTAAATAGACAGGTTGGCGAGAAATAGCCTGGAATGAGAGGGGCGTCACAAATTTTTGTGCACCGTTTGTCAAAATCACTTTGACAATCGCCCCACGTTGTGTCAGTTTACTCGTTAAGTTAATCGCTTTATAAGCAGCAATTCCCCCCGTGACTCCGAGGACAATCTTTTTTCCTGATAAAGTCACCATGATTCACCCTTTCTTTATGCATGAAAACCCCCAAGCCACCGTAATTGGCGAACAAGGGGGTTAACGTGTGTAGATTTAGCGACGCTCTTTATATTCAGTTGAAATATATGTCAACTTGTCGGCATAGATTTCTTCTAGCGCGATCCCAACATTTGTTGCGGATGTTGGTTTTTCAATTTGAACGATCTTTTCATCTTGAATTTGACGCGCGCGACGTGATGATAATGTCACAAGGGTATACTTTGAATTAATTTTCGTTAATAATTGGTCAATTGATGGCTCTAACATCATGATTGACTCACCTCCAAAATTTTCTTATATTCAGATGCCACACGTTCACGTTTACAGTGTTCACTTTTTACGATGGCTTGGACATTTTCAACCGCATGATCGACACGGTCGTTGACAACGACGTAATCGTACGCATCCATCATATCAATTTCTTCTTTTGCGGCATTCAAGCGATTCATCACAAGTGATTCTGTTTCTGTTCCGCGACTAACAATCCGATTTTTCAGCTCTTCCAAGCTCGGTGGTGATAAGAAAATAAACACCCCTTCTGGGAAGTTAGCTTTCACTTGCAGTGCACCTTGTACTTCGATTTCTAAAAAGACGTCATTACCTTCTTCTAATTGTTGTTCAACATACTCACGTGGCGTACCGTAGTAGTTTCCGACATATTCAGCGTGTTCGAGTAGTTGATTATTTTCAATCATTTGTTCAAAGGCTTCTTTTGAACGATAGAAATAATCCACCCCTTCTTGTTCACCTGGTCGCATTGGCCGGGTTGTCATCGATGTTGAATACTTTAATGACGTATCTTTTTTAAACAGTGCTTTTCTCACTGTTCCCTTACCTACACCTGAAGGTCCAGATAAAACGAAAAGAATTCCTTTTTGTTTAAATAACAACGTTACTCCCCCAATCAAGCTAATCACGTTAGCTTTAATCTAATATTTCTTCTTCGTGCGTGATGACGCGATTTCCGACTGTTTCTGGTTGTACCGCAGATAACACAACATGATCACTATCTGTAATAATGACTGCACGTGTTCGTCTACCATATGTTGCATCAATAAGTTTATTATTCTCTCTTGCGACAGATATAATACGTTTGATTGGCGCAGACTCTGGTGAAACAATCGTGATGATTCGGTTGGCCGAGACAACATTACCAAATCCAATATTAATTAATCGTAAACTCAAAATTTTGCTCCCCCTTAAACTATAGCCGCTCATCATATGAATGACATAATAATCTTTATAATTATAGTATAAAATGCGTCATTTTGGAATGCTTCTTCGCGAAATTATTTATAGCGCCATCAGTCTCATGTCATCTAATACCTTCAGTATACACAATCAAGCTTCGCTTTGTAAATGTTTCACCTAGATTGACACTGTGCGTTTGTCCTTCTTTTGCTAAAGATGTCGATGGTTCGTCGGTATCATCACAGCTCATTCCGTGCTATAATATCAACACGAGGTGATGACGATGACGTATGATGGTTTAGTGACACGACGGGTTAGCAAAGAGTTACAGACACTTCTTTCAACAGGTCGTGTATTAAAAATATATCAACCAACAAAAACAGAATTAATTTTAAATATTCGCGCCAATGGACAGACGCACCGATTATTATTATCGATGCATCCCGTTTATGCACGTGTCCATTTAACAGATGAAAAATTTACCAACCCAAAGGAACCCCCAATGTTTTGTATGCTGCTGAGAAAGCATTTAGAAGGCAGTTTTATTCACGGGATTACCCAATACGAAAACGAGCGGATCATTGAGCTATCGATCCAAGGGAAAAATGAAATCGGTGATGATGTTAGAAAACGGCTGATTATAGAAATCATGGGGAAACACTCCAATATTATTTTAGTCGATGCGGATAAAGGACACATTTTAGATGCGATGAAACATTTATCACCGTATCAAAATCGGTTCCGGACAATTCAACCAGGACAACCTTATATCTATCCACCGACACAAGAAAAAGTGAACCCATTCGATTTAACAAAAGAAGACCTACAATTAAAGGTCACATCCTCTTCAAGTGAGCGTCCGTTCATGACCCATTTCATGGGGGTCTCACCACAAATTGAACATGAAATAAAAACGTTTGGTGATGATTTAGCTACCCAAATTGAAGGCTTCCAACAGCTTTTAACAAACATTAATGATGGACAAGTTGACCCTGTGATTGATCAATCGCAGCCTGCTTTTTATCTATTTCCACTGGAATCATTTACGACTGACTTAAAACACTTTGATTCAGTCAATAGCTTACTCGATTATTTTTACCGTGATAAAGCTGAGCGTGATTTAGTTAAACAGCGCGCCGGTGACTTAATTCGGGTATTACAAAATGAACGCAGTAAAACGGTTAGAAAAATTAAAAAGCAACAACAAACATTAAAAAAGGCGGAAAACGCTTCGCGTTATCAAAAAATGGGTGAACTGTTAACCGCTCATATGCATTTAGTGAAACAAGGTGACGTGTCTGTCGATGTGTTAGACTATTACGATGAAGACACACCGACACTAACCATCGAACTCAACCCAAATAAGTCGCCAAGTGAAAATGCTCAGAGTTATTTTAAGACGTATCAAAAACTTAAAACATCAAAGAAAATGTTGGACATTGAAATCAAAAAAGCGCATGAGATGATTGCCTACCTTGACCAATTGATTGAACAAATTGAAAAAGCACGCTTAGAAGATTTAGCTGAGATTAGAGAAGAGTTAGAAGAAGAAGGTCTGATTAAAAAGAAAGTCGTGAAGAACCAGAAAAAGAACAAACCAAAAAAACCAACCCCCGAGCGCTATCAATCAAGTGATGGAACGCTCATCTTTGTCGGAAAAAATAATAAACAGAATGACTATTTAACGATGAAACTCGCGAGTAAACAAAATATCTGGTTACACACTAAAGACATTCCAGGTTCACACGTGGTGATTCGTTCCGAAGACCCGAGCGAAACAACATTAAAAGAAGCTGCCCTATTAGCGGCTTATTTCAGTAAAGCCCAACAATCGAGTTCGGTTCCAGTTGACTACACAGAAATCAAACATGTGCATAAACCAAGTGGCGCAAAGCCCGGGTATGTCATTTATGACTCTCAAAAAACAATCGCAGTCACGCCAAATAAAGACGTGGTCGAACAGTTAAAACAAAACGATCAAGTTGCCAACGATTAATAGAAAAGAGACGCCTCATTATTTTATGAGAGCGTCTCTTTTCTATCACACGTGTCACTACTTCAACTGATCGCGCCAATTCTGTAGATCTTGATGTTCACTTATTGTAATCGTTCCTTGATCGAGTAAGTATTGAATCAATTGGTCAAAGTTCGCCAGTGTTTCATATGGCACATTAACGGCTTCAAATGCAGCTTCTGCTTTTTTTAAACCGTAACTAAAGATGGCGAGTACTTTCACGACTTCCGCCCCTACAGCTTCAATCGCCCGAATTGTTTCAATAACAGAGCCCCCTGTTGAAATTAAATCTTCAATGACAACAATGCGGTCATTCGGTTTGATGACACCTTCAATCTGATTTTGTTTGCCATGTTTTTTTGCTGACCCGCGCACATAACTCATTGGTAAATCGAGCTGTTCACTTAACCAGGCCGCATGTGGAATACCAGCAGTGGCACAACCTGAAATACCGTCAATTTCATCTTTAATGTCAATAAGTTTATTCATAAAACCTGTTGTAATCAATTTTCTTACCTTCGGATAACTCATCGTTAACCGATTGTCACAATAGATAGGTGATTTGATGCCGGATGTCCAAGTAAAGGAACGATCCGGTTTTATTTGAACGGCATCGATATCTAGTAAGTGTTTAATGATACGGTGTTCATATGTCACGATGGACTGCCTCCCATGCTTTTAAGTATTGTTGTCTTGGATTCTTACTCTCAGTAATACTACGGCCAATCACTAAATAATCCGCCCCGTTCTCTTTCGCAAGTTCTGGCGTCGCTATGCGTTGTTGATCATCTGATGCGCTATCAACTAAACGAATACCCGGTGTCACCGTAAGAAACTTCTCTCCAAGACTGGCCTTAATTTTCGGTACCTCTAGTGCTGAACAGACAACACCATCCGCCCCATTTTGTTTGGCTAATGTCGCAAGATCAATCACTGCCTCGTCCACTGATTGATTAAGCTTTAACTCCTCACGCAGTGTCTGATCATTATGTGACGTTAAAATCGTCACCGCAATTAAGTCAGCAACCTCATTTTTACTGCCTTCTATTAAACCTTCTTTTGCGCGCTTCATCATCTCAGCTGAACCAAGCGCATGAACATTCGTCATTTGTACATCTAACCTGGCAATGTTTTTCATTGCCTTATAAACGGTCGTCGGAATATCATGCAGTTTCAAATCAAGAAACACGTCTTGATTTCTCGCCCGCAACCGTTTCACGACGTCCGGTCCTTCCCTGTAAAATAACTCCATTCCGACTTTTACAGGCACATCCGTCAATTGATGCTTGACTAAAAACTGATCGGCTGTCTGAAAATCTTCAAAATCGAGTGCTAAATAAATCGGTTTACGCATCAACATGCCCCTTTCCTATCGCATCGGTAACGGAATCAAACCCATATTTGTTTAAAACAAACGGTAAGTCATCGATAATGTCAGAACAGATGAGTGGGTTCTCAAAATTTGCTGTGCCAACGGCGACGGCACTCGCACCCGCGAGTAAAAATTCTAATACGTCTTCCGCACTTCTCACGCCACCCATCCCGATAATCGGAATGTCGACCGCTTCATAAACTTGATAAATCATGCGAATTGCAACAGGCTTAATCGCCGGCCCACTTAAGCCGCCCACGCCATTACTTAACAAAGGACGGCGCTTATTTAAATCAATGGTCATCCCTGTCAACGTATTGATCATCGTTAGCCCATCAGCCCCTGCACGCTCAACCGCTTGAGCGATCGTGACGATATCGGTCACATTCGGTGACAGTTTGACATAGACCGGTACATTTGCCGCTTGTTTCACACGTCGAGTCACTTCTGCGGCAACATCTGGGTCGGTACCAAACTGGACGCCCCCTTCTTTTACATTCGGACATGAAATGTTCAATTCAATCGCCGCAATGTCACTCCGTCTGAGTGCCATTGCCACTTGTTCATATTCTTCAATCGTACTTCCTGCGACATTCGCAATGACGGGTAAATCATATCCAGCTAAAAACGGTAGTTCTTCATCGATAATCGTTTCAACACCTGGATTTTGCAAGCCAATCGCATTCAACATGCCCGATTTTGTCTCCGCCACCCGCGGCGTATCATTGCCGAGACGTTTATGCAGCGTCGCTGCTTTAACCATAATCGAACCGAGTTTACTTAAGTCATAAAACTGACTATATTCTTTCCCAAAACTAAAACAACCAGAGGCAGGCATAATCGGGTTTTTTAATGCTAACCCTGGTAAGGTTACATTTAATAGACTCATAGCTGCACCTCATTTGCTTTAAATACTGGGCCGTCTTGACAAACTTTTTTCGTTGACTCACCGTCTATTGTTTTGACGACACAAGCATAACACGCACCAATTCCACAACCCATGCGTTCTTCAAGTGATAAGTACCCGGGAGTGTCCTTAAATTTCGTTTCAACCGCTTGAAGCATCGGTGTTGGTCCACAACTAAAGTAGTAATCACCAGAAAGTGACTGGTCATCAACAACATCGGTCACGAATCCGCGTGTCCCGTAAGTACCATCATTTGTTGCCACATACACTGCTCCAAGCGTTTGGAAAGCTTCCTCGTAAAAGACATCTGCGGCTGATTGAAAGCCAAGGATGCTGGTCACTTTGATGCCTTTGTTAACAAGTTGTTTCCCGAGATAATAAAGGGGCGGTACACCAATCCCGCCACCGATCAGTAAGACGTGATCCGCTTCAATCTCATCCATCGGATAACCATTCCCACAAGGAATTAACAGATCAATCGCATGACTAGGCTTCAGTGTTGCGAGTTTATCCGTTCCTTTACCGAACACTTTAAATATGAGTGTCATTGTTTCTTCTGTAACATTTACATCACAAATGGAGATAGGACGACGAAGCATATGCTCCGTCCCTTCTCCTACTTTAATATGAACAAACTGTCCGGGCTTAATCGTCTTTAACACGTCTGTCTCGACATGAATGACTAATTGATACGTTGCTTTAGCAATGTTCTCCATCGACACGACGCGTGTCTCTATCTTTTTCATTAGCGAATGACCTCCTGATTAACAACCATCGGACGTGCTTGGAACGTTGTTTGGTCAATCACGTTAAGAATCGCCCGGGCTGTATCTAGACTGGTCAGTGACGCAATCCCGTGTTCAACTGCGGCCCGTCTAATTTTAAACCCGTCACTGAGTGGTTTATTTCCAGAAGTGAGCGTATTGACGACAAAGTGAACCGCGTTCTTTTCAACGAGGGATAAAACATTTTCTTTGTCGGAACCAATTTTATCGACGGCCGTCGCCACCACACCGTGATCTGATAAATGTTTAGCCGTACCAGCTGTCGCATAAATATCAAAGCCAAGTTCTTGGAACCCACGCGCAATCTCAGTGGCTTCTCCTTTGTCTTTATCTGCGACAGTAAACAAGACCGCCCCTTCAAATGGTATGTCAATGCCAGAGGCAACAAGTCCTTTAAATAACGCTTTTGCGAGTGTTTTATCACGGCCAATGGCTTCACCCGTTGATTTCATTTCTGGTCCTAGGGTGGTATCGACACTCTTTAGTTTCTGGAAGCTAAAGACCGGGACTTTGACTGATACGTGATCTGCTTCTTCTAATAGACCCTCTTCATAACCTAGGCTTTTTAACGATTCACCCATGATAGCACGCGTCGCGAGGTTTGCCATTGTCACGTCAGTAATTTTACTTAAGAACGGAATGGTTCGGCTCGCTCGTGGGTTTACTTCAAGTACGTACACATCACTCTGATGGACGACAAACTGAATATTAATCAGGCCTTTAATATTTAAAGCTTTGGCAATCTTAATTGTCGTATCAATTAATTGTTGTTTTGTTTCCTTGCTTAAGCGCTGGGTTGGGTACACCGCAATCGAGTCACCCGAGTGCACACCGGCCCGCTCAATATGTTCCATAATCCCAGGGATAATCGTCGTGTCACCATCACTGATCGCATCCACTTCAACTTCAATACCGGTTAAGTATTTATCAATGAGTACCGGGTGTTTACGTTTGATATGGGTTGTTTTTTCTAAATAATGAGCCAGTTCCTCATCGTTATAGACGATTTCCATTTGACTACCCCCGATGACATATGACGGTCTGACAAGCACCGGATAACCAATACGGTTCGCCACAACTTTTGCTTCATCGAGTGCCTTCACACTCTCGCCCTTTGGTTGTGGAATCGATAAGCTTGTCAGCAGTTGTTCAAACTTATCACGGTCTTCTGCCCGGTCAATCGCTTCGAGATCCGTACCGAGAATCGTCACGCCACGTCTCGTTAAACCGTCCGCTAAGTTAATTGCCGTCTGCCCACCAAACTGGACAATCACACCAACAGGTTGTTCCAGTTCAACCACATGCATCACATCTTCTAATGTCAATGGTTCAAAATACAGTTTATCTGACACACTAAAATCAGTTGAGACTGTTTCCGGGTTTGAGTTCATAATAATCGCTTCATAACCCATTTCTTTTAAGGCAAGAACAGAGTGGACCGTCGCATAATCAAACTCAATTCCTTGTCCAATCCGAATCGGACCTGAACCAATGACGATGACTTTTTTGCGATCTGACACGAGCGATTCTTGTTCTTCTTCATAACTGGAATAGAAGTATGGTGTACTTGATTCAAATTCTGCCGCACACGTATCAACCATCTTATAGACCGGCTTAATATTATGTTCCATCCGCATGTTATAGATATCATCTTCTGACAGTTTAGTAATGCGTTCCAGTTGACGGTCAGAGAAGCCAAGTTTTTTGGCATGTTCTAAAGACTCAGATGTGAGTGATTCATTTAATAACACGTGTTCAAATTCAATGATTTTTTGTATTTTCGTTAAGAAAAAGCGATCAATTTTCGTTAGCTCAAATAACTGTTCGATACTGTAATGGCGACGCATCAGTTCGGCTAAGACGAAAATGCGTCGATCATCTGCTTTCACAACCTGTTCGACTAAGTCATCATCCGTTAATTCAACACATTCTGGTAAGTAGAAATCATCATCATTAAAGTCCAGTGAACGAATACCTTTTAAGAAGGACTCTTCAAAGGTCCGTCCAATCGCCATGACTTCTCCAGTCGCTTTCATTTGGGTTCCGAGTGTTCGATTACCTGATGTGAATTTATCAAATGGGAAGCGTGGGAACTTCGTGACGACATAGTCAAGCGCTGGTTCAAAGGCACTGTATGTTGTTTCAGTGACAGGATTTTTAATTTCATCAAGGGTTAAACCAATCGCAATTTTCGCCGCAATCTTCGCAATCGGATAGCCGGTCGCTTTTGAGGCGAGGGCACTTGAACGACTGACACGCGGGTTCACTTCAATGATATAATATTGGAAACTATCCGGGTCAAGTGCGAGTTGTACATTACAGCCACCTTCAATTTCTAAGGCGCGAATAATTTTAAGTGAGGCATTTCGTAACAGTTGGTATTCGCGGTCACTGAGTGTTTGTGACGGGGCCACAACAATCGAATCCCCAGTATGAATTCCAACCGGATCGATATTCTCCATGTTACATACAACAATCGCTTGGTCATTTTTATCGCGCATCACTTCATATTCAATCTCTTTAAATCCGGCAATATTGCGCTCGATTAAGCATTGATTCACCGGTGAATACTGCAAACCACTGCGGGTAATCTCACGCAAATCTTGTTCGTTGTAACACATACCCCCGCCAGAACCACCGAGTGTGTAAGCTGGTCTAACAATGAGTGGATAGCCGATTTCCTCCGCAAAGGCGAGCGCTTCATCAACCGAATTAACAATTTCACTTTCCGGTACCGGTTCATTTAAATCATGCATTAACTGGCGAAACTTTTCGCGGTCTTCCGCTAGTTGAATCGCATCAAGACTCGTTCCAAGCATTTCGGTTGGGTATTTTTCTAATATACCGCTATTTTCTAACGCAATCGCTAAGTTCAAACCCGTTTGACCACCTAATGTTGGTAAAATCGCATCCGGGCGCTCTTTTTGAATAATTTTTGATAAATATTCCACCGTTAATGGTTCCATATAAACCGTATCCGCAACGGTATGATCGGTCATAATCGTCGCCGGGTTAGAGTTCGCTAGCACAACCGTATAGCCTTCTTCTCTTAACGCTTGGCAGGCTTGCGTGCCTGAATAATCGAATTCTGCGGCTTGACCAATAATAATCGGTCCGGAACCAATCACGAGAATCTTGTTGATGTCTGTACGTTTTGGCATTAGAGCGCCTCCTTGTTTAATCGTTTTGCGGCTTCAATGTTGGTCATAAATTGATCAAATAAGTAGCTAGTATCTTCTGGACCAGGTGAGCTCTCCGGGTGATACTGCACACAGAACGTTGGATACGTGTTATGTTTAACCCCTTCAACGGAATCGTCATTGATCGCAATGTGGGTCAGTTCTAAATCTGTTCCCTCTAGTGAAGAACGTTTGACCGCATACCCGTGATTTTGAGAGGTCAAGTGGGTTTTACCGATCGTTAAGTCTTTTACCGGATGGTTCGATCCCCGATGACCGAAGCGCATTTTTTCTGTATCGGCCCCTGCCGCAAGTGAGATTAATTGGTGACCGAGACAAATACCAAAGACAGGCACTTGCTTCATAATGTTTTTAATCATCTCAATCGCTACCGGCACATCTTTCGGGTCCCCCGGTCCATTCGTCAACATAATGCCCTCTGGTTTTAAGGCTAAAATTTGTTCGGCGGTGTAGTCATATGGTACGACGGTCACATGACAGTTTCGTTTCGTTAAATCTCGTAAAATGCCATGCTTCATCCCAAAATCAACTAACACAACGCGGTGTCCTCTCCCTGGGACAACGTAAGGGTTTTTCGTTGAGACGCGACTGACTTGGTCGGTCATGCTTTTTGAAAAGGTTGGAACCTCGTTATTTAAATGACCAGCCTCCGTTAAGACGGCGCGCATTGTCCCGTGTTTACGAATAATTTTTGTTAATTTTCTTGTATCGATGCCGCTAATGGCGGGAATTTTCTTTTGTTTAAGAAAGTCATCCAGTGTCTCTTCATTTCTAAAGTTTGATGGCGCGTCACACATTTCCTTGACGACAAAGCCAAACACAGAAGGATCAATCGATTCAAAATCATCACGATTAATACCGTAATTCCCAATCAGCGGATACGTCATCGTAACAATTTGACCACAGTATGATGGGTCAGACAAAATTTCTTG
>JBNJFJ010000004.1:30023-44594 GCA_051746745.1 Bacillota bacterium
TTCTTTTCATCTTCATGATGCGGTGCGTGATCGGTCGCAATAAAATCAATCGTGCCGTCTAATAAGCCTTGAAGCAGAGCCTCACGGTCTGCTTTCGCACGAAGCGGTGGGTTCATTTTAAAGTTCGTATCACGTGATGTAATATCATTTTCTGTTAAGATCAAATGGTGCGGTGATACTTCTGCGGTCACATGAATGCCGGCGCGTTTTGCGTCTCTGATGACTCGGACGCTTTCTTTTGTTGAGACGTGACAAACGTGGTAGTGACAGTTTGCTTTTTCAGCTAGTAAAACGTCACGCGCAATTTGGGTTGCTTCACAAATAGAGGGAATACCACTTACATTTAACCGAGTGGCCACGTCACCGTCATGGACACAGCCACCATAAATGAGAGAATTATCTTCACAATGAGCGACAATCGCTTTATTGTTTTTGGCTGCTTGTTTCATTGCTTCATACATATCACCAGCCGTTTGAACCCCAACACCATCATCAGTGAACTGGAATGCGCCTGCTTGTGTTAAGGCGTCAAAATCAACAAGAGCCTCACCTTGTAAACCGTTCGTAATCGACGCATACGGATAAACTTTAACGATGGCGTCTTTATTAATTTTATCTTGAACTACCTGAAGGGAGTCCACATCACTCGGCACCGGGTTTGTATTTGGCATCGCACAAATCGTTGTGTAACCACCTTTAGCGGCGGCTTTTGTACCTGTTTCAATTGTTTCTTTATGTTCCCCACCCGGTTCCCTTAAGTGGACATGGACATCGATAAAGCCTGGCGCTGCGACAAGCCCACTCGCATCAATTACCGTATCGGTTTCTGTCGGTGCGATATTTTCAGCTATTTGTTTAATCTTTCCGTCGACCACCTTGATGTCGATGGTTTGCTTTGAATCATTAACTGTATAAGCGTTCTGGATAAGTAAAGTCATGCTTAATTTCCCCCTTTTTTAACTGTTGTTGAAACAAAACCATTTCAATGACCGCCATTCGGCTGTAAACACCGTTGGTCATTTGTTTGAATATTCTGGATTTTTCTGCTTCAACGAGTGAATCATCGATCTCTACGCCTCGGTTAACAGGAGCCGGATGCATGACAATCGCTGTTTCTTTCAAGCGTTGATAGCGTTCAACCGTTAAGCCGTAGCGATTTAAATAATCAGCTTTATTTAACGCTTCTTTATTTGAATGTCGTTCCAATTGAATCCGCAACAACATCATCACGTCACTATCTTCTACCGCCTCGTCAAGATCGAGATATGGAAAATCAAGCGTAGCGTCTCGATAACTTTCTTTGGCCGATAGTCGCACCTCTGCACCGAGTGTTGAGAGCGCAATCGCATTTGAACGCGCCACGCGTGAATGAAGGATATCGCCAACAATCGTTACCTTTAAGCCTTCAAATGAACCAAATTCTTGGTACATCGTATAAAGGTCTAAGAGTGATTGCGTTGGGTGTTCCCCCCTACCGTCGCCACCGTTAATGACGGGAATATCCAGTTGGGCCGCCAGTTCTTGTACCGCATTTTCTTTCGGGTGACGAATGACAATCGCTTCAGCACCAATGGCCGCAAATGTTTTAGCTGTATCGTAAACTGTTTCTCCTTTTAAGGCACTTGAGGATTCGACGTGAAAATCTAATACGTTCAATCCGAGCTTCTTCTCGGCTACTTCAAAGCTCATTTTCGTCCGTGTGCTCGGCTCATAAAATAAATTCGCAATAAACATCTCTTCATGTTTGAAATTTGGCTTTGCTTGACCGGTTTCAATCGCTTCAATTCTTCTTAATAATCCAAGGAGTTGGTCTTTTGTCATTGTTTTCATCGATACAAAATCTTTCATTCATTCGTCACCCTTTCATGAATTATGTATAACTATGTTAATCAAAAGGCTAGCCGAAGCTAGCCTTAATTAATCTTGATCTACATCTGTTTCACCAAACATTTTGCCATTTCCATAGGCCGCTTCTTTACCTGGTAAGATTAAGTTCAGCACCACACCGATAAAGGCCGCAAGTGCCATACCTTCGACTTTAAAATCAAGGTCGCCTAGTGAGAATTGAACCATCGCCCCACCAATCCCAATCACAAGGATGACCGATGAGATGATTAAGTTACGGTTATTACCTAAATCGACTTGATTATCAACCAACATTCTCAAGCCACTTGAGGCGATAATCCCGAACAGTAAGATTGATACCCCACCCATGACTGGTGTTGGAATCGATGAAATCACATCTGAAATAATTCCGATGAAACCGAAGGTAATCGCAAGCACTGCCGCCCCACCAACTACGAAGACGCTGAAAATTCTTGTGATCGCAAGTACCCCGATGTTTTCACCGTAGGTTGTATTTGGGGGTCCCCCTAAAACAGAGGCAATCATTGTTGCCACACCATCACCTAAGATGGAGCGGTGTAAGCCTGGTTCTTTTAAGAAGTTACGTCCAACAACTTTTGATAGCACCATCTGGTCGCCAATGTGTTCGGCAATCGTTACGAGGGCGACAGGAACCATAATCGCCATAATATTTAAATTTAACACGTCGAGCGGTTGATAATGTACGAACGGAATAACAAACTCTGGGGCGACAAAAATCGCGCTTAAGAATTCTGTGAATGAGCCAGCTTCAACAATCCTAGTAAAGCTTGCTTCAATTGCTGATGTGTTTACAATCCCTTGAATCATGGCATACGTGTATCCGACAATGATCCCAATCAGGATAGGAATCAGTCCAAAAAACCCTCTAAAGAAGAGTGAACCAATGATGGTGACTACAAGGGTGAGAATCGCCACTGAAAAATGCGTGGCGCTATATTCACCTTGAACGTTCATTGCCATATCAACAGCCGTTGGCGCAAGACCTAATCCGATCACGATAATGACAGGACCAACCACAACCGGTGGTAAAGCCTTCATAATCCAATCAATACCGAATGAGGCAATGAGAAGTGCGACGAGACCGTACAGGAGACCAGCGACAAAACTCCCCATCATTGCTCCTTCTATCCCGCCACCAACCGCGCGGGCTGAGATAATTGGGGAAATAAACGCAAAACTTGAACCTAAGTACGCTGGAATACGTCCCTTTGTAATCAGTAAGTAACTCAGTGTACCGGTCCCACTTGAAATGAGGGCAACCGATGCGGGTAATTCTGTTAAAAACGGGACGAGCACAGTGGCTCCAAACATAGCGAATAAGTGCTGTAAACTTAACATAAACCATTTTGATTTTTTCGGAACGTCTCTGACGTCCATGACCATATCTAATCTTTCCATAGAAATGACTTCCTCCTTTTAATCTCTCTTTTATTTGTTTTAAGGCATTAAAAAAACCTCTTTACGACGCTTGAACGTCATAAAGAGGTAGACGTGTCCACTCGGGTACACGTATCCTATTTACAACCTTCGAAGCCTCTCTGGACCTACATTAAAGGTTTGTGCTTATTTTTCATTAATACTCACTAAATCGATATTGTCGTGCTCTTTTAATTGAACAGTGACAATCTCATCTTGTGATGTCGGAATATTTTTCCCGATATAATCGGCGCGAATCGGTAACTCTCGGTGGCCTCGATCCACCAGGACCGCTAACTGAATTTGAGCCGGGCGTCCAAGATCAACGAGCGCATCCATTGCGGCTCGAACCGTTCGACCCGTAAAGAGCACATCATCCACGAGAATCACTTTTTTTCCGTCGATATTTGTCTCGATTGTCGCATCATTTACTTGTGGTGAGGATGCTTTTGATACATGCGTTAAATCATCCCGGTAAAGGGTAATATCAATATCCCCCGTCGGCACCTCTACGCCTTCAATGTGGTTGATTTTTGCTTTTAACCTTTCACTTAGTGGAACTCCTCGTGTTTTAATCCCGATTAAAACGAGGTCGTCAACCCCTTTATTGCGCTCAAGAATTTCATGGGCAATACGTGTGAGGGCACGATTGATCGCCGCTTCATCTAGTATTTGTGCTTTTTCTTTCATGTGTTTTCGCTCCCCTCAAATGTCCTTTACTCGACCTATAATCAAAAAATCCCTTTTCTCCGCGCACAGAGAAAAGGGATTAGTCAGATATGCTAATCATACAATCGGCCTTTTCAGTCTCACGGGACTGTCTTTAAAGGTGTTATTTAATTCTGTTTCTATTATGCCCGACATCACCTTTAAAGTCAATAGCTTTGGCGTAGGTTTTCTAATGTGTCGGTGAAAATCCTTGGTGGTTCTCTAGTAAACGTTAACCACTCATTCGTGGTTGGATGATGAAAGCCAATCTCTTGAGCATGCAGGGCTTGCCCCTCTGTATCAATTGATTTACGATGACCATACTTTGGATCGCCAACGAGCGGGAAACCAATGTAACGCATGTGCACCCGAATTTGGTGGGTACGGCCTGTTTCAAGGACACACTTAATCACCGTGTACTGCTGACCAATTCTCTCAAGTACTTCAAAGTGCGTCACTGCTTCTTTCCCACCGGTCACAACCGTCATCTTTTGGCGGTCTTTCGTATCGCGACCAATCGGTGCGTCAATCGTGCCGTATTCGTGCGGAATATCACCATGCACTAAGGCGACATATGAACGTTTCACCGTCTTATCTTTTAATTGCCCGGCCAATGATTGATGGGCATGATCATTTTTTGCGACCATGAGTAAACCACTTGTATCTTTATCAATTCGGTGAACAATGCCTGGACGAATCACATCATGAATCCCGGATAAGTCTTTAATATGAAACATCAATGCATTAACGAGTGTCCCGTTCGGGTGTCCGGGTGACGGATGAACGACCATCCCTTTTGGTTTATTCACAACGACGACATCCGCGTCTTCATACACAATGTCTAATGGGATGTCTTCTGGTTGAATGTCCAATTCCTCAGGTGGTTTTTCTTCTAGCACAATCCGGTCTTCTGGTTGTACTTTATAATTCGCTTTAACTGTTTGTTCATTGACTTTCACGTAGCCTTCTTTGATCCATGTTTGGATCTGGGCTCTGGATAAATCTTCTCGCTTTTCAGATAAATACTTATCAATCCGTTGGCTTTTTTCTTCTTCTAATACGTCATACGTTTCACTCATGCTTTTTTATCCTTTCTAACTTCCTCGAGTAGGGTAACAATACCGATCAGAATCACACCGACGACCAGACTAGAGTCAGCGACATTAAAAATCGGGTAATCATAACTAAAGATATACACATCAACAAAATCAACGACTTCTTGAAATCTCACACGGTCAATTAAATTACCAATCGCCCCGCCTAAAACAAGTCCTAAACTGATACCTAACAGGCGATTCGTTTTCACATAGTGCTCAATATAGTAAATAATAATACCAACGACAATCAAGGTGATAATATAAAAGAACCACATTTGCCCTTGTAAAATCCCCCAAGCAGCACCCGGGTTGCGGTGTGATGTTAAGTAAAATATATTATCAATAATAGGAATACTTTCACCAATCGTCATATTTTCAATGACTAAATATTTTGTCCACTGATCAATAATAATCATGATCACAGCAATCACATAATACACACATTTTCCCCACTTTCTTTTTTACTCTTGTTCGATTTTACCATACTTTGCGGTATTTTTCTTCTATTAAAAAAAGAAACGTCTTTACTTGAGCCGGCATCACTTAGGCTGACGGCTCAAAACAGACGTTTCTTTTAGTCACTATTCTACATCTTGATAATGTTCATCTACAATGGCTGCACAGCGCTCACACAGTGTCTCATATGCTTCAACTGTACCGACAGTGTCATCCGCTACCCAGCAACGTTCACACTTATCAGCATCATATTTCTCTACGGCAACATCCACATACTCATAACCTTTACCACTTTCACCTGATGTCACAAGTTCAACTTTGGACACGATGAATAATTGATCAAGGCCGTCAATCTCTTCAAGGACTGACTGAGTGAGGTCATCTTTTGCTTTTACGGTAATTTTCGCTTCAAGTGACTTACCAATGACTTTCTCCGCACGCGCTTCTTCTAAGGCTTTTAGAATATCGTCACGCACGACTAAGAAATGATCCCATTTCTTAAGTAAGGCCGCTTCTCCGCCAATTTCACGTGCTTCCGGCATATCCGTTAACTGGACATGACTCGCTTCTGTTTGCGGGATATATTGCCATACTTCTTCCGCTGTATGCGTTAAGATTGGCGCAATAAGTTTCGTGACCGCAACGACAGTTTCATAATACACCGTTTGAATCGCACGACGACGCGTACTATCAGCCGCTTCAATATAAAGAATATCTTTCGCAAAATCGAGATAGAACGCACTAAGTTCCTTAGAAACAAACTGGTGCACACGATTATAAACTTTTTGGAAGTCATAATCATTATAAGCTTGTGTGACTTTCTTAATTAATTGTTGTAATTTAATTAGCATATAGCGATCAACTTCATGTAAACCTTGTTCTGCTACCGCATCTTTACTTGGATCAAAATCACTGATGTTACCAAGTAAGAAACGGAACGTGTTACGGATTTTACGATAACCTTCTGACGTTTGTTTAATGATATCATCAGACACACGTACGTCGGCTTGATAATCAACCGACGCTACCCACAGGCGTAAAATATCGGCACCGTACTGCTTCATGATTTTTGATGGCAAGACGACGTTACCAATCGACTTACTCATCTTACGGCCTTGGCCATCCAGCGCAAAACCGTGACTTAATACGGATTCATATGGTGAATGACCACTTACCGCAACAGATGTTGAAAGCGACGAGTTAAACCAACCACGATACTGGTCTGAACCTTCAAGGTAAAGGTCAGCCGGGCGACGTAGATCAGAACGTTCCTCGAGAACACCTTCATGTGATGAACCAGAGTCAAACCATACATCCATAATGTCCATTTCTTTTGTGAATTCACCATTTGGACTATGTTCAGATGTAAAGCCTTCTGGCAATAAGTCTTTAGCTTCACGTTCAAACCAAACATTTGAACCATGTGCTTTAAAGAGTTCCGCCACATGATTAATCGTTTCATCGGTAATAATTGGTGTTTGGTCCTCACCATAAAAGACAGGAATAGGCACACCCCAAATACGTTGACGAGAAATACACCAATCTTCACGGTCGCGTACCATATTGTAAAGGCGCGTTTCGCCCCACTTTGGAATCCAGTTTACCCGGTTGATTTCTGAGAGAATATCGTCTCTAAAGTCTTTAATCGACGCAAACCACTGATTCGTGGCCCGGTAGATGACCGGCTTTTTCGTTCGCCAATCATGTGGATAGGAGTGCGTAATAAAGCTCAGCTTTTTAAGGGCTCCGACTTCATCTAATTTTTCTGTGACCAATTTATTTGCTTCATCATAAAACAGTCCTTCAAATCCAGGGGCTTCCTCAGTAAAGACCCCTTTGTCATTCACAGGACATAAGACATCGAGTCCATACTTTTTACCGACAATAAAGTCATCTTCACCATGACCAGGTGCGGTATGAACAAGACCTGTCCCACCATCGGTCGTGACGTGATCGCCTAAAATGATTAAAGAATCACGGTCGTAGAGTGGGTGTTTCGCCACTAAGTTGTCTGCCTCTTGTCCTTTAAATGTTTTCACAATCTCATAATTAGTCCATTCCAGCTCATCTTTCACCGTCTCTAACAGTTCTTCTGCGACGATGATTTTTTCATCATTCACACTGACAACGACATAGTCAAGATCTGCGTGTAAGGCAATCGCTAAGTTAGACGGAATTGTCCATGGTGTTGTTGTCCAGATGAGGAACTGTTCATCACCATCTAATAAGTTACCACCATCTTTTACGTTAAAAGCAACATAAATAGAAGCTGAACGTTTATCTTGATATTCAATTTCCGCTTCAGCTAAGGCTGATTCAGATGACGGTGACCAGTAAACCGGTTTTAGACCTTTATAGATATAACCTTTTTTCGCCATATCACCAAACACTTTAATTTGAGCGGCTTCATAATTTTTATCTAACGTTACATATGGGTTATCCCAATCTCCGCGCACACCAAGTTGTTTAAACTGTGTCCGTTGATTATCGACTTGTTTCATCGCATAATCCGCACATTTTTCACGGAATTCAGCCGCCGTCAATTTTTTACGATCGACTTTTTTCTTTTGCAGGGCATTTTCAATTGGTAACCCGTGTGTATCCCAGCCTGGAACGTATGGGGCATTATATCCTGTCATTGATTTAAATTTCACGATAAAATCTTTTAAGATTTTATTCAAGGCATGTCCCATGTGTAAGTCACCGTTCGCATACGGTGGTCCGTCATGTAAGACAAAAAGTGGGCGATCTTTCGTACGGGCTTGTACTTGTTCATACAGATCTTGTGCGTCCCATTCTTCTTGCATTTTTGGTTCTTTATTAGGTAAGTTTCCTCGCATTGGAAAAGCTGTTTGTGGCATGAGTAACGTCTTTTTATACTCCATTGTTCATCCTCCTTAAAATTGTCAATATAAAAAGTCCTCCTATCCCAAAAAGGGACGAGGAGAACTCGCGGTACCACCCTAGTTAGCTTGTAAAGCTCACTCTGTTGTCGTAACGTGACGGTGACGTTCATTCTTACTATCAGTTCAGAATGAAAGCTTAAAGATGATTTTCGTTCATTTAGGGATCATGCTAGGCTTTCACCACCCCTAGCTCGCTTATATGATAATAAATGACCTACTGTTCTTCGCATCGCTTTTTATTTCATTTAATTAAACTCTCTGTTCATGAATTATAGGTAATTATTGCACAGACGTCAAGTCGTGTCAATATTTTTATTCGTCGTCGTCTTCTAATTCATTGAGCTCCATGTTCAATAATTGGTCCCAATCGTTCGCTTCAACGAGTTCGAGTTGCGCTTCAATTAACATTTTTAAACGGGTACGGAAGACTTTCCCTTGTTTCTTTAGTTCTTCTACTTCGATTTCAATCCGGCGGGCTTTTTCTAAAGCTTCATTAATGATCCGGTCCGCATTTTTCTCAGCTTCTCGGACAATTAATTTAGACTCTTTCGTCGCATTCCCTTTTACTTCATCAGCGGTTTGTTGGGCCACGAGAATCGACTTATTCAACGTCTCTTCGATATTTGAAAAGTGTGTTAATTTATCTTCTAGTAATTCGATTTCACGCTTTTGTTCCTTCTTTTCTCGAATAACAAGTTCAAAATCTTTCATGACCTGATCTAAAAATTCATTGACTTCATCTTGGTCATACCCGCGCATCCCTCTCGAAAATTCCTTATTGTGAATATCTAGTGGTGTTAATGCCATTATGTATTCCTCCTTCGTATCGTTTATGTCTTTCGACAGCATCGGTTAAAAGAAAACCCTTTCTTCTATTGTACCAAACGTTGATACAAAATGCGCCATTTTTCTTTTTTTGTTTGCCCTTCAATAGACGCTAACCGTGACCGCCCACGTTTTCTCACACTAATCAAATCATTAGGTTCGACGGTAAAGGCGGGCGAATCAACAACTTTAAAATTCACCTTAACCCACTCGCGTTCAATCAACGTCTTTGCATCTTTACGACTCATCTGATACATCTCTTTTATGAGCACATCTAAACGCAAAGAGGACACGGTTGTTTGGTGCGCTGTCCATGTTGATGAATGCGGCTGGTAGGTACTTAGTGTGGCTTCAGCAAACATCACTTGCGCTTTTTTTATTTGCGTGAATTCTCGCAAAACAAACGGGGCAATATCTTGATGGACAAGTAACCGAATCGTGCCAGTTGTTTCATCAATCGTAACATCACCCAATTTCTTGCGGTCAATCCCGAGTGATAAAAAGCTACCTAATACATCGGGGTGTTTGATGTCGATAAATTTTATTGGGTAAGTGGCTTCAAGTAAACAAACAGGAAACCCCTCATCTTCTACTGATTCGTAATAAGGGCTGAGGGCATACATCGTTCGCTCAAGTTGATTCTGACCGAATAAACGAGCGATGTTGAAGCGGTCATCATTCCCAATAATGGACTCAAAAATATGCGCTTCTCTTGGGTCTAAAAAATCAGTAAACAACGTGATAAACTGTTGTTCAACGCGGTCACGCATGTCGAGCACATGGTCGACAAACGAGCGTTCTTCTGGTCTGAAATGTTGATATAAATCCATGGCACTCACCTAAAATACAGTGAGGACATAAACAAGACCGCGACGCGCAAAACTTAACACAAATAACGCGACAATAGCTGAAATATCCAACATACCAATCGGTGGAATAATCCGTCTAAACGGCTCTAAATATGGTTCAACAATCGAACCTAAAAAGCGACCAATTGATGACTGTCGTGCCCCAGGGAACCAAGACATCAAAATATAGCCAATAATCGCAAACTGATACAAATCAAACAATCTTAGCAATAAACTTTCCATTATTCATACCTTCCTTGTTCATCAAATTTATCTTCTGTCAGTGAAGAAATCGCGCCTTCAATCTCCACATTATCAGGTGTACATAAAAATGTATGCGGCCCGAGCTTTTGAATATCGCCTGAAACAGCATAGACGGTGCCACTTAAAAAATCAACGATCCGTGTTGCCTCTTCTTTTGAGACGCGTTGTAAATTAATCACAACGGAACGTCTATTGACGACATGGTCAGCGATGTCTTGAATTTCATCGTACCGTCTTGGTTCTGATAAAACGACTTTTGCTTGAGATTGAACCGACTGTAAACTAACAATATTTTCTTTTTTATTTTTCGGTTCGTCTTTTTCATGTTTATCACTACGTGTTTTTTGAAATGCCTCATAAGACTCTTCTGGCACTTCTTCATAGTATTCTTCTTCATCAACAGAAAAGAGCGTCCGAAATTTATTTTTCATACTCATGTTTCTCCCTACCCTTCAGGATTCACTAGTGTTGAACCGATTCTAAGATGCGTGGCACCTTCTAAAATTGCCCACTCAAAGTCATTACTCATCCCCATGGATAAATAATCACACGGCGCATGCGGTAAACCTAGCGCTTGTATTCGATCACGGCACATCCTTAGTTCCTTAAATACCCCGCGCACAAGTGCTTCATCACCTGAATGGGGCGCCATTGTCATTAAACCAATGACCCGAATGTGTTCTAAATCAGCAAGCGACTCAACGAATGCTTGTACGTCTGTTTTTTCCACGCCACCCTTCGTCGCTTCCCCGCTAATATTTACTTGGATAAAGCAATCGAGCGGTGATGACCGCCGTTTATTAAGTTCTTTGGCAATTTTCAAACGGTCAAGCGCGTGAAAACAATCAATTTGTTCGGCAATCTCTTTTACTTTACGTGATTGCAGTGGTCCAATAAAGTGCCACGTCACGTCTTCTATCGCCGCGATTTTTTCTTCCGTTTCTTTCACCCTATTTTCACCTAAGTCATGAACACCGAGGGCGTGTACGTGTTTCGTTTCATCTATTGTAACATATTTCGTCACCGCAATGAGTGTTATCTCACTGACATCACGATTAGCTTTGTCGCAAGCTGCTTGTATCTCTTCTTTAAGTTTGTGATAGCGTGCTTCTAGTGTCACGTGTTCTTCTCCCCTTTAACTCTTATCTCGCTACTGAAAAATATAACCCATCATCCGCCCGGTTTGTTGTTCTTTCCGGTAAGAATATAAATCCGGATGACTGTAGGTGTCAATCAACGATGTCGTTATCTGATTATTTTTAACGCCTAACGCGCGTAAATATTCGGCATTGACCGCTTTAACATCTAACAAGTATTGGTCTTCTGATACCTGGACAACCATGTCGCTAGCGACAGGTATTGGCATCTGTTTAACGACATCACCATTCACTTGATAATTTGCTTGTGCGATCGCGGGTCCAATGACCACATGGATTGTATCGATATTAGCTCCAAGTGAAAAGCATGTTTCAAGCATGGTTTTGGCAATCCCTTTCGCCGTCCCTTTCCACCCCGCATGTGCGATCCCAATAATGTGATGGACAGGATCAAAAAAATACAATGGCACACAGTCGGCATAAAACTGAGCTAACACAATGCCTGGAGATGTGGTAACCAGTCCATCCACACCAGGCACATGATTGGTCAAAGTATAAGCACCACGACCGGCATCTTCTGGTTTAATGACGCTTACCTTATTGCCATGCACTTGTTCTGCGAAGATTGCTTGACTTAATGATTGATTCATTTCATTTAATACGCGGGTTCTATTTTCGATGACGTCTGTATCATAATCACCTACATGGAGCCCAGTGTTTAGGCTCGTATAGTTACCTTTTGATACACCACCCACACGGGTGGACATACCTAAATTGATTTGGTATTGATGCGTAATCTTCTCGGCATGTAGCCGTCTTTGTGATTGTCTTTTAAACAGTTCCATTCTATCGCTTCCTCACACCATTTGATTCAACCGCCTTTATTTTATCATATTTAGGCATGGAAAAAGAACCATTTCTCTCATGTAAGAAAGAAATGGTCCTTTAATCATCTATGGGTATGTTTTTTTAAAGCAACAATTAACACATCTTCCCCAACTGTTTCAATCTCTTGTAAATGAATCACATGTTCGTCGGTCTCTTTTCTCATCGGCATTTTTCGCTTTTCACCAATAACAAGATGAGTCACGAGCCCCAGTTTTTCATCAATCACGATATCCGTTATAAACCCTAAGCGTTCACCTGTCGTGGTCGAGACACATTCTCTTCTTTTTAAATCAGTATAGCGCATACGCCACCTTCTTTCTCGAAATTACACGCCACTTACTTTACTTCTCTCATCTTCTATTTCATCGCCCTTAAGGCTTGTTTTTCAAGCCGTGATACTTGTGCTTGTGATATCCCAATTTCATCGGCGACTTCTGATTGGGTTAACCCCCCATAATAACGTTTATTTAAAATGAAAAATTCTCGTTTATTTAAACCATCTAAGGATTGTTTTAATGCCAGGTTCATGACCCAATCACTTTCTGGTTCTTTATCACTGGTGACTTGATCCATTAAAAACACCGGATCAGACCCATCATCATAAATAGGATCGAATAATGACATCGGTTCCTGAATCGCATCAAGCGCAAAAACAACGTCAACGAGCTTAACACCAGGCGCGTCACTCACTTCTTTTAACGTTGGTTCAACATGACGTTCATTCATCAATTTTTCCCGTGTTTTCATAATTTGATAAGCTAAATCTTTTATTGACCGCGATACCCTAATCGGTTGATGGTCTCTAAAGTGCCGCCTTACTTCTCCTAAAATCATCGGGACCGCATACGTTGAAAATTTAACGTTGTGTTTTAAATCAAAGTTATCAATTGCCTTGATTAGACCGATACACCCTACCTGAAATAAATCATCACCTGATTCTCCTCGGTGTTGAAAACGCTGGATAATGCTTAATACTAGACGCAAATTGCCACCAATAATTGTTTCTCTCGCGGTTTGATCACCTTCCTGATAACGCTTAAAAAGGACACGCATATCTTCATTCTTGAGTACAGGTAATGCCTTTGTATCAACCCCACATAAGTCAACCTTAAATCTGGCCATTGTGAACCTCCTAGTTGATTATTACGTCTACTAGGAAGTATCACCAAGTCACTTATGAATATGCAGGAAGTATCTGGTCATTCTACATCGACTCTTGAAAACTGTACTGTAGCTGCTTTAAAATTTTCTTTTCTAAACGCGAAATATACGATTGTGAAATACCAAGTAGGTCCGCTACTTCTTTTTGAGTCAGTTCATCTTTTTTATTTAACCCAAAGCGTAACGTCATAATATATTGATCACGCGTGGATAACTTTTTCAAGGCTTCTTTTAATAAGGCATGATCGACATGTTGTTCAATATCTTTTTCAATCACATCAGGTTCTGTCCCTAAAACATCAGAAAGTAGTAAGGCGTTACCATCCCAATCAACATTAAGCGGTTCATCAAAGGACACTTCTGTTTTTCGTTTACTCGTTTTGCGTAAGAACATTAAGATTTCGTTTTCAATACAGCGCGAAGCGTATGTAGCTAGTTTAATCTTTTTTTCTAATTTAAATGTGTTGACACCTTTAATCAGCCCAATCGTACCAATACTGATTAAATCTTCAATATGCACGCCAGTATTTTCGAATTTACGCGCCAAGTACACCACAAGGCGTAAATTCCGTTCAATCAAACTCGCTTTTGCGGCTTGGTCTCCCTGGTCTAAGCGCTCCAACAGTTGATATTCTTCTTCACGGTTAAGTGGTTGAGGTAGCGCTTCTTTTCCGCCAATATAATACACCGCTTGTTTTTTCATGAATCGTTTAATGAACCACGCCTGACAACAGTTAAAAATAACACGACACATGTTCATAATCCTTCCGCACCCTTTCTTTTATGATTTTAATAAGGTCAATAATTGCGGGCCAAATAAGGCTTGAAACCCTTCCTCCTCGCTAAAGTTTTGTTGTCTTAAACCGAGTAACACATGACTGACTTCTTTTAATTCCCCGTGGTCCAAACAGTGACACAATCAGGTTTTACACACGTCATCGCTTGTACATTCGCGTTAATATCTTGATAATACAGTTGTCTTTTTTTATCTTCATTTGTTTGGTCGAGCGATAGATGG
>JBNJFJ010000004.1:44694-58659 GCA_051746745.1 Bacillota bacterium
TCAGGTTTTACACACGTCATCGCTTGTACATTCGCGTTAATATCTTGATAATACAGTTGTCTTTTTTTATCTTCATTTGTTTGGTCGAGCGATAGATGGAATTGATTAAAAGTAACTGGATCGATAAATAAGACGGAATCGTGCGTAACTGGGTCAATTAATTGATGCCCTGTATCAAAAAATGCTTTTAATTGAACCGTTTGTTGATTTATTGTTACCGCAATATCATATAATTGGTCGTGATGAATCTTACGACAGACGCCTTGTTGATAAAAGCGAACATAGATATGATAGCTCAAGATCAACATTAGCAACATCAACGGGAACGATACGGTTATTTGTGATTGCATCAGCAACAAAGTACCCGCAAAAAAACAAGAGACCATCGTAAGAGTGAAAAGTCGTCGAACGATTACTCTTTTACTGGGCGAGTAAAATAACCAGCCTAAACACATAAGGGAAAATAGCAATTGAACAAACCGGTAGTGTGAGAAAGTGATCAACGATTCAAGAATCGTCATCAGACTTAAGAGACAGGAGATAAAGTGGCACTTCACGCGCGAAAGATTCACACCCATAATATGGCATGTTAAAGTGATGAGTAAGATGTGAGCACAATAGGTCAATAAAAATACGATATCAACATAAACCAATCTATGACCTCCTTCCCTTATACGTATCATCTTATTAGAGGACGGTCGCAAACCATGTCAAATCATTGTGTAAATAATGAGGTTATGATGGAGGTTTTGTAGTTATGTTGGACAACAAAAAAAACCACACAAAAAGAAAGAAATACTTTCTTCATGCATGGTTTATTGTTTAAACATTGACGCGTATGAAAATTATCGACGACGATTGCGGTTACGTAAAAACGTTGGAATATCTAGCGTGTCGTCTTCATTAAACGCCGGCTCATCCGGTGTTGTTTGTTCGGATTTTTGTTTTGTTTCTTGTGTCGGTCTCGTTGTTTGAGATTGACGTGTGCTATCTGATTTTTTCTTCGTCTCATCAAAACCTGTTGCGATCACAGTGACAACAATCTCATCTTTTAATTCCTCGTTCATCACCGCACCAAAGATCACGTTCACTTCTTGGTCTGCTTCATCTGTCACGATTGCTGCGGCTTCTTGTACTTCGTACAACGTAAACCCAGCGCCACCAGTGATGTTCATTAAAATACCATGTGCTCCGTCAATCGTCGTTTCAAGTAATGGTGACGAGATCGCTTTTTTCGCTGCTTCCGCCGCACGATTTTCACCTGTCGCAATCCCGATTCCCATTAGTGCTGAACCTTTATCTTGCATAATCGTTTTGACATCGGCAAAGTCGACGTTAATAATACCAGGTGTTGCGATTAAATCACTGATCCCCTGAACACCTTGACGTAACACGTTATCAGCTTCTCTAAAGGCTTCTAACATTGGTGTGTTTTTATCAATAATTTCTAATAAACGGTCATTTGGAATGACAATTAATGTATCGACGTTTTGCTTTAAACCGTCAATCCCTTGAATCGCTTGTGTCGAACGCTTGCGACCTTCAAACATAAACGGACGCGTCACGACACCCACCGTTAACGCACCAATTTCTTTCGCTACTTGGGCAATGACTGGCGCTGCACCCGTCCCAGTACCGCCACCCATACCAGCTGTCACAAAGATCATATCGGCCCCTTGTAAGGCTTCTTCTAACTGCTCTTTGCTTTCTTCTGCGGCTTTGCGACCAACTTCAGGGTTTGCCCCTGCGCCAAGACCACGTGTCAGTTTTGTGCCTAATTGAATTTTCACTTCTGCTTTTGATAAGTTCAGTGCTTGGGCATCGGTATTGACTGCGATAAACTCCACACCTTGGACACCGTGTTCAATCATACGGTTAACAGCGTTATTACCACCGCCACCAACTCCGATGACTTTAATCTTTGCTAATTGATCTAATTCTGTATCAAATTCTAACATAATTCGTTCCTCCTAATCGCAACAGTTCTCTATTTTATTAATCGAAAAACACTTTGAATAATTTGGCTACGCCTGATTCTTTCGTTTCATCTTTTGATTTCTTTTGTTTGGTTGGCTTCTGTTGTTTTGGTTGCTTTGGTTTATCTTTTTTGACCGGTCGCTCTTCATATTGTGCTTGGTCAGAAACAGCATCCATTAATGGTTTCCCTTGTATTTTCGCATTATCATACGCAAATTTCAAGATACCGACACCAGGTGTGTATTGTGGCTCTCTTACCCCGATGTAATCAGGTACAGCCACGCGAACATTGCCTTGATAAAGGTCTCTTGCTAGTTCTAAGGCACCCGGCATTAACATCGTCCCGCCCGTTAAGACGAATCCTCCAGGTAAGTCACGATAACCAAATTTAGAAATTTCTTTCGCCACTAAAACAAAGACTTCTTCTAATCGCGCTTCAATCATATCAGATAAGTCTTTTTGATTGAATGTTGAAATATCTTCCGTGCCAATGGCTTTCACTTCAAATTGCTCTTCTTCATTGGCATCCGGGAAATACCCATAGCCATGCTTAATTTTGATTTGTTCTGCTTCCTCAAAACTGGTTTTTAGACCATAAGAAATATCTTTCGTGATATTTTCACCACCAATAGGGATCACCCGTGTCCCCTTCAGCTGTCCATCATCAAAAATCGACACGGTCGTTGTGCCGCCACCAAGATCGATTAAAGCAACACCGAGTTCTTTCTCATCTTCTGAGAGGGCAATGGATCCTGCCGCTAATGGTTGTAACACTTGGTCTTGAATATCAAGATTGGCTCTTTCCACACATTTCGTTGTATTATGTATCATTGTTCGTGAAGATGTAATAATGGTACCTTCCATTTCGAGTCTAACACCAATCATGCCACGCGGGTCATTAATACCGGCTAAACCATCTACGATAAATTGTTTAATCACAAGATCTAAAAATTCACGATCCGGTGGATAAGAAATGACCTTCGCATTATCAATGACCCGGAGCACATCCTCATCGTTAATTTCTTTATCATCATTTGGCACGGCCACAATGCCTTGGCATGGAAGGAGTTCTACTTGATTTCCATTGTATCCAATAATAACAGAATGAATCTGCATATCGACCATTCTTTCTGCTGACTCAATCGCGGCTCGAATCGATTGAACCGCTTTATCGATATCAACGATTCCACCTTTTTTAATACCTTTTGATTTCGCTGTTCCTACGCCAATAATGTTTAACCGATCTTCAGCTATTTCGCCGATGACCACTTTTATTTGGGATGTTCCTATATCCAAACTTACTAACACTTCGTTAGCCAATACTAGCACCTCCTATAAGTGACATCACTTCTCTCACTTACCTTCATTCATTTTGAACGTTTTCAATGGTTTCAATGTTAATTTTAATAAGTCTCACATTTTATGTTTTACCTTTAACAGTGTGCTACTTTACAATATTTTATTATAAAACAACAATTTTTTGTTAAAAAGGTATGCACTACGCTAAGTATATCATTTAATTGCTAGACATTTAATAGTCTATTAAAAAATATCATACTTTTTTAATAATTTTATCATCAAACGCTGGCTTTTTCTATGTTCTATTCAACATATTGTTTGATTTGTCGATTATTTTCGACTATTCAGCCGACGAAGACGTTTGGTTTTGTTTTTTCAATACTTTTTGTTGCTGCCATCGATCAAATAAGCGGCGCCTAATGATCGCGATATTTTGGAATAAGCGCCAGCCAAATGCAAACACAGCTGCTAAATATAGGTCTACCCCTAATTGCTCGCCAATAAACGTCAAAATAAGGGCAAGTGTGATATTAAAGAAAAACCCTGTCACAAAGATAAATTGATTAAATACATGTTCAAAGTGAGCACGGATTCCACCTAAGAGTGTATCAAACGCTGCTAAAATTGCGAGCGACAGATAGTTAGAATAGACAGCAGGAATCGAAAAATCTGACAACAACCCTAGGCCAATTCCTAATCCTAAAAATAACACCATTAACCACATTATTCATCACCTTCTTCATAATCTGTTACGTCAACATACCTAAGGGCAAGGTCTTCTGCATATCTTGGAACGGTGACGGTTTGTTTTTCATCCATTGTAAGTGTAATATTATGAATCGCTAAGTCATTGATTGATTGACTTACTTCCATATAATTGATTAATCGTTCCGGTTCATCAGTTAAGACAGTCACGGTGATTGGTAAATCCCTTAGTGGCCGCTGGTTGACGTAGACGCGTCCTGAAACACCACGAATAGCGGTATGATTCACGATGCGTTCACCACCTACAGCTAAATGTTTAGTCCCATACACGTTCAACTCATTAATCAACCGAGTTAATAGTTCGCTCGTCAACTCCGGAAAGCCTTCGGCTTGTTGATAATCCGCGACGAGCGTGAGTTCAACACCTCGTCCCGTCATTTCAGTTAACCCTGCTTGGTCTTGTAGGTCACTAATTTGTTTGCGTAACGTTTGAATCTGGGTGCTATACACATTGTCTTCATAATCAGCTTGGATATTTTGAAGTTCATTGAGCTCTTCTTGCAGCGCTTGTTGGCGTTCTTGCTCTTCTAGTAACGCTGTTCTTATTTCCCACAAATCTCGCGTATCACGCTCGGGTGCCTCCTCTTCAATTGAGAGGTGTAAACTAATCATGACACCGATAAAAAAAGCCGCGAGCGCAAGAATTAACGTTTGTTTTTTCATATAACTGTCATCCTTCTTATTGTGGTGTCATCTCCACATGTTTTTCTCCATATTCCACTTCAATCCGTTCATTAACGAGTTGATCAATCACACCTTGTTCTAGTTCAAGCGACTGTCTTAATGTGTCTTGATTACCAATCGCTTCGATTGTAAATGGCGCGGGGTGCGTTGTACCATCAACAGTAATGACAGGCCCTACACAAAAAACATGACTGTTATGTAGTAATCGCTGACCATTGATTTCTATCGCTTCAGCCCCGGCACTTAAGAGCTCATTAATCACTAATTGAACATGACGGTCGTGGACGATATAATCGTTCACATTGGCACTATCTGGTACATAATCTTGGTCTTTTAACGTAATGAAGACGCCCGGTCCTTCAACCGCCAACTCGCCAACATACGCTTGTAACTCACGCTTTAATTCAACCGCAGACATCAAGTTTTGTTGTTCTTCACTTAGAGATGTTTCCATTTGGAGTAAATCCACTCTTAAATCGTTGATTTGTTGTTCTAGCGCATTGTTTCGCTCTTCAAAATCGATCAATTGTTGGCGGTAATAAAAAGCCCGGTCCCATTCTTCAACCGAGACCTGTTCGTCTTCTAACAATAATTGCGCTTGTTCATAACTGACGGCAACTAAGTAGCCAAACACAAATAATACAAGCGATAATATGACATGTTTTCCGTTCACATGCATCAAACTATTCATCCTCTTCTATAATCAATTGATTTTCTTCGCCTTCTTCATATATCTCTAAATCTGGATCGGTATTAGCTTCATCGCTGAATTGATTAAAAATGGCCCCAGAATGATCAATTTCAATTAAACCTGGATTTTCTTTATCTAATTGACTCACGACAGATGGGTATACTTTTAAATGTTCACTAAATCCCCGAATCGTTGTCAAGAGTTCAAAACCATCAATCATATTTAAATAGACTTGATACGGATTCGCTTCGGTTGGACGATACTGAATTTCTGAAATGTGACTTAATAAATAGGTGGGTAAGGCTTGTAAGCCTTCAATCATTAAGCGGCGAATGTCTTCATCATTAAATCCAATCAGCAACGGGGCATCGCCTTTATAGTCTACCTTTTCGACGTGCTCTAATGTATGACCACTCTCAAGCAGTGGCGATAACCGATCACCTTGGTCAATATAGGCAATTTTTTTATGTTCCGTAACAGCGATCGTGATTTTATGTGTCCACAAACGAGTCACCTCAACTGATTCAATTTCAGGTAAGGCTAAAATATTTGCTTCAATGTCTTCGAGTTGAAATGACCATAGACTTTGTTCTGTTGATAAATCGCTTTGTTTTAAAATAATCTCTTCTGAAACAAACTGAGCCCCTGTTACAGTCACCTCTCGCACATAGCTAAGTGGTGATTGTAAGTAGACAACAAAGACAATTAAAACAAGTAAAACTGTTAAATAAAAAATAAAGCGCCGATTGGCTTGCTTTCGGCGCGCTTCTCTGAGTTTTGGTATCCGATCTTCTATCGATACGACCTTTTTTTCTTCGGCCATTATTAACGCCCTCTATCTATAATGTAATCAAAGTGTCTCTTCCTAATTATAGCATATTCACACAGGTTATGATGGAGTTTTTCATATGACTATAGAATGGTTTTTTGTAGCTAAAAAAGAAAAATCCAGTAAAATCAAACGGCATTGTTTTCAATATTTAACAAGATACCAACCGCCGCAAAGTTAATCAAGAGAGAGGACCCGCCGTAACTTAGAAACGGTAATGTTAAACCCGTGACAGGTAACACCCCGATGACGACGGCGATATTGATCCACGCTTGTAATGTCATCATGGTCACCAAACCGAGAACGAGCGTTTGAGCAAATGTATCTTGAACGAATAAAGCTAGCTTTAAACCACGATAAAAGAACATTACAAATAATCCAATCACGACAATGGCACCAATCAGACCAAGTTCTTCAGAGATGACCGCAAAGATAAAATCATTGTGTGGTTCTGGTAAGTAGAAATATTTTTGTTTACCTCGTAAGAAGCCCGTTCCTAAAATACCACCTGGACCGATGGCTAAAAGTGATTGAATCGATTGAAACCCACTGCCTAACGGATCTTGCCATGGATCTAAAAATGCAGTTAACCGTCTGATCCGGTAGGGAGCAGCTAAAATAAGACCAACTAAACCTGTAAGACCTAGTAAAAACAAACTAATGAAATGCTTGATTTTCGCCCCTTGAAAAAATAAGGTACAGACACTACCGCCAACAATGATGAGCCCTGTCCCAAGGTCAGGCTGCAACATCACTAGTCCAAAAGAAAACAGAATGACAACGAGACGAATGAACAAGCCTTTCCCTAATGTGCTTACCGGATAGACAAGGTGGTCATTCAAATAACAGAGATACATAATCAATGTCACTTTCACAATCTCTGCTGGTTGGATATTAAAGCTCGCTAAGCCTATCCAACTTCTAGCCCCACCTCTTACTAGCCCGATACCAGGTATTAAAACAAGCACAAGTAAGATAATCGATAAGAGGAACAAAAGTGGGGCTCTCTTTTTATAGATCTGATAAGGAATCTTCTCTGAGATCATCATCAAGCCACAACCTAAACCAAAAAAAATCGCTTGACGTTTTAAAAAATAGAAAGCATCAGAAAAACGATCCGCTGCGATGACAGATGACGCACTATAAATCATGAACAAACCGATAACAGATAAGCTAAATATCGGCCAAAACAATGACGAAGGCTTTATCATTCGCTTCATAAAAAAACACACCCTAACAATATCCTATTGTTAGAGTGTATGCACAGTCTCGATAAATATATCCCCGCGAATTTCAAAGTTTTTAAATTGATCCCAACTGGCACAAGCAGGAGACAATAACACGACCTCACCAGCTTTCGCATCAGCCGCTGCACGCTTTGTCATCTCTTCTAATGATTCCCCGGACACTGTTGGAATGTTTTTCTTCATCGCCGTCGCTTGTAACTTGTCTTTTGTTTCACCGTAGACATATAAACCAACAACATGGTCTAAATACGGCAATAAATCATCAAAACCATTCCCACGGTCAAGCCCACCCGCAATCAGTCGAACAGGCGCTTCAAAGGCTTGTAAAGCTGTAACGGTAGCCAGGATATTGGTTGCTTTTGAATCATTGTAAAAGCGGACGCCCCTAAGTTCTTCAACAAACTGTAACCGGTGTTTTACCCCGGTGAATGTCGTGAGCACGTCTCTAATCCCTTCAATCGTTGCCCCTAATAATAAGGCGCTGACACTACTGGCTAAAATGTTCTCCAAATTATGTGCGCCAACAAGCTTAATATCAGCAATATCGATAATTTTTTCATCTTTAAAGAACAGGGCATCGTCTTTAATATAGCCGCCCTCTGTCACGATTTTTTCGCGTGAAAAAGGAATGGTTGTCGCTGTTGCTGTTTCAATAAGGCTGGCAACATCCGCATTGTCCGCATTATAGACAAGAAAATCTTCCGCTTGTTGATTTGCAAATATATGAGCTTTTGCTTCTTTATAGGATTCAAAATCACCGTGATAGTCAAGATGAGCTTCAAATAAATTAAGCAACACACTCACCTTTGGTTTAAATGTGCCACTTCCCATCAATTGAAACGACGAAAGTTCTAATACGAGGATGTCTTCTTCAAGCTCATAACTCACTTCTGTCGCAACATGGCCAATGTTCCCCGCTGCAACAACGCTTCGGTGACTCCTTTTTAGCATTTGTTCTGTAAGGGTTGTGGTCGTTGTTTTACCATTGGAACCGGTGATCGCAATCATTGGAACGTCAATCATGTAAGGTAATAACGCTATTTCCGTTAGTACCGGTATATCTTTTTCTTCTGCTTTTTGTAACAGAGGGTTTGTATAAGGAATCCCTGGATTTTTAATGATCACGTCACATGACTCAAGTAATGTCTCAGACGGCTCACCAAGGTGGACCGTGACTCCAAGGTCTACGAGTGTCATTACTTCCGGATCAGTGTCTTTCGCTTTTAAATCACTGACAACGACATGAAAGCCTTCGGCATGTAAAATTTTACTGACAGCTGTCCCTGTCTTAGCTAAGCCTAAAACAAGAATATGGTGATAAGGAAAGCCTGTAATATGATGAACCATTTATAACACCACCTGAATAAGAATCGAGATAATACTAGAGATTAAACCAACAAACCAAAACGTGGTGACAACGCGCCACTCTGACCAACCTTTTAGTTCAAAATGGTGGTGAATCGGACTCATAAGAAACACACGTTTTCCACGCGTCTTAAAAGAGATCACTTGAATCATCACTGATAACGTCTCAACGACGAAGACGAGACCAACTAAGATGAGCAATATTTCAAGTTTAAGCACAAGACCAATTGCACCGAGTAACCCACCAAGAGCAAGGGAACCGGTATCGCCCATAAAAACTTTAGCTGGATGGGCATTAAACACTAAAAAGCCGAGTAAGCCCCCAACCACACTAAAACTGATCAGTGCCACAACCGACTCACTCGTCGTTAATACAGCGATGAGCCCAAAGGTAAGAAAACTAATTGTCCCCAATCCTCCGACGAGACCATCTAGACCATCCGTTAAGTTCACCGCATTAGACGCACCTACAAGAAGCACGACAACGAAAATCGGATAAAGAAATGCAAGGTCTAATAATATGTCGGTACCCGGAATAGCAAGCGTCGTGTCAATATCTGTTCCTAATAGTAAAAAGTAAAACAGCACACTTACGACGAGCTGACCGATTAATTTTTGAATCGATGTTAAGCCTAAATTTCTTTTAAGCACAACTTTAATAAAATCATCGATAAAGCCTAAAACGCCAAAGCCGATGAAAACGACCATGAGTAAAACCCATTCTCTTGAAATGAACGTCCCAACAACAAAGCGATGTAAAATAAGACTGCCAATGACAACACTGACAATAATCATTACCCCACCCATCGTCGGTGTGCCTGTTTTTTTCTGATGGGATTTCGGACCTTCTTCACGGATGCTTTGGCCAAATTTTAATCGGCGTAAAAAGGGAATAATCATAGGTGCCGTCACTACGACAATAAAAAAACTAACAAGTATACTTGCGATAATATATAGTAAATCCATACTGTTCCTCCATCTTTCTCATCTAACATTTGATTTTAACTATGATGTTCATCTTCTTTTAATTGCTGAATAATTTCCTCTAAACGCATGCCGCGTGAGGCTTTAAATAAAATGACACTCGGTTGTTTCAATTGTTTAAGTAGGTTTTTAGCTTCTACAATCGAATCCACATGTGTCTGTTTCACTTTCGCGTAATGAGAGATCTGTTTAGCCCCTTGACCAATGGTCAAGACGTAATCAATCGGCGCCTCAATACCCTCGCCCACTTCACGATGATAGTCGGCTGATTTGTCACCAAGTTCATACATATCACCTAACACGAGTACTTTCTGACGTGGATCTGATAATGACTGAATTAATTTAATCGCTGCCTTCATGGATGTTGGTGAAGCATTATACGCATCATTAATCAGTAAGTGCTCCTGCCAATGTTCTTGTTCAAAGCGCATGCCTGTTGATTCTAACTGATCAAATCCTTGTTGAATCATCGAGTCAGTTAAGCCAATCTCTCGACCGATGAGAACCGCATACATCGCATTTTTCGCATGATGCTGACCAATAAGCGGAATAGTAAACGCTTGGTTATGTGAGTGATCGATAAAGGTCGTCGCCTCTAGTGTGAGTGTCTCGAGACTGATTTCGTTTGAAACCCCAGTAGTAAAGCCAACCGTGTGTGTCTTAACTTGGTATGATCGCTCAAGTAAAGGTTCATCACCATCATAGATCAGCACACCTTCTGGCTTTAGGCCAGATAAAATTTCTAATTTCGCTTCCGCAATGCCTTCACGCGTCTGTAAAAATTCAATGTGTGACTCACCAATATTTGTAATGACGGCGATATCAGGTGAGGCGATATCTGACAACTGTTTGATTTCACCGAAGTTACTCATGCCCATTTCTAAGACTAAATATTCGGTATCAGTAGGGGCGGACAAAATCGTTAACGGTAACCCGATATGATTATTAAAATTCCCTTTTGTCACATGGGTCTTCCCCCGCTGTTTTGTAACCGCGCCGATTAAATCTTTCGTTGACGTCTTCCCGTTAGAACCGGTAATACCAATCACAACGGCAGGAAGCGTCTGTCGATAAAGCCTCGCTAAGGCCTGTAAGGCTGTTAACGTATCTTCCACGACATAAATAGTAACCTCATGCTCCTTGAACTCAGGTAACGGATGATCCGCTTGCCAAAATACAGAAGTCACACCTTGACTGATCGCGTCATGTAAAAAATCATGCGCATCAAAACGCTCCCCAACAAGTGGGATAAATAATTGATTGTGTAATGGCACTCGACTATCTGTCGATACGCCCACCACATCCTCTGGTACTTTTCCTATGACAGATTGTGCCACTGTTGTTAATAACTGATGAGGAATCATTTAATCACCTAACCTTTGTTCTAAGTAATCGTGTGCGATTTGATAATCATCAAATGGATAGGTTTCCCGTCCAATGATTTGATAAGTTTCATGCCCTTTTCCTGCGATTAAAATTACATCACTAGGGCTCGCTAAATCAATCGCCCTTTGAATCGCTTGTTTACGATCAACTTCTACGACATAGTTGGTTGATTCTAATCCCTGTTCCATATCGTTAATGATCGCTTTAGGGTCTTCTGTCCGCGGATTATCTGACGTTAAGATTGTCACATCACTGTATGTTTCACTGACATGTGCCATTAATGGTCGCTTCGTTTTATCACGGTCGCCGCCACAACCAACCACACAGTAAATTTTTCCTTTAGTAAACGTTTGGACTGTTTCTAGTACGTTTTTAAGTGAATCTGGTGTATGGGCATAATCAACAATGACCGAGTAATCACTGCTCGTTTGTACAGACTGGAATCGCCCTTTTACACCCGGAATAGATTCAAGCGCCTTTTTAATGACGCCAATGGGTACGCCACTCTTTAAAGCTGTCGCTGTCGCTGCCAACATATTATAAACATTGAATTTCCCAATCAGTTTAGACGTGATTGTCACGTCATCTATCATGCCTGATAAAGTAAATTGCGTATGTGTCGCTGATAATTTAATATCCGTCGCATATAAATCACTTGCCTTGGATAAACCATACGTGACAACTGGTTGACTTGTCGCCTGTATAAAATGGTCTGCGTAGGCATCATCACCATTAATGATTGCATATTTAGGGTGATCAGGATCGTAACGGTTGCCTAACTGTTGAAAGAGGCGTTCTTTTGCTAACCGATAGTCCGTCATCGTTGGGTGGTAATCAAGATGGTCTTGCGTTAGATTCGTAAAGACGGCGATATCATAATCAATTCCTCTTACCCGTCCTTCTTCAAGTGCATGTGAAGAAACTTCCATCATACAGTGGTCCACATGCGCTTCTCTCATCGCTCGAAAACTATTAAATAAATATGACGGTTCCGGTGTCGTGTTTTTAATCGGGTAACTTTTATCCCCAATCTTCATTTGGATCGTACCAATCAATGCAGTGCGTGCCTTGTTCTGTCTGAATATTTCTTCGAGAATATACGTAATCGACGTCTTCCCATTCGTCCCCGTAATCCCAATCATATGCATATCATTGGTTGGGTAATCATACATCGCATTCGCCAAGAAACTTAGTACCCGAAAGACATCCTTTACTTTGATTTGTACGAGTGGAACATCTTTCACCTCATGCTCAACGAGCAATGCAACTGCCCCTTGTTCATAGGCTTGTTTTGCAAAATCATGTCCGTCAACGGTATAACCCTTGACACAACTAAACAAGGCACCTGCTTTCACCTCACGTGAATCGGTCGTAATATGGGTAATGACAGGGTTACTTTCATTTATTATACGATAAACATATGGTAGTCGTTTCAATAATGTTTGAAGTTCTTTCATTATGGTTTCAGTAGAAATATTACTTTCTACCTCTCTCTCCTCTCTATCTGTTCAACTTATAATGTGTCAATCATTTGTTTTGCTTTAGTTTTATTTTACGAGCAAATGCCATAGAAAAAGGGCATTCTCTATGAATGCCTTTTTTCATTCATCCTTGTCCATTATATCAAAAATGGCGCATGATGCCATGATTAATTATCACTGGTTAGGAATAATTCTATCACACTGCCTTCTCGCACGCGTTCACCAGGTTTAGGTCGTTGATCTAAAACAACCTCACCTTCTCCTGAGATATCTAATGTGAATAATTCATACTGAGTCAAAATATGTGCAATGTTTTCCCCTGTGTAATCCGGCACCTCAATAAACCGCTGTTCCGGCCAGTCGACTTCTTTATCGAGACCTTTCGTTTTTTCAACGCCCTGTAACGTGAGCACATCCTCAATAATGCGCCCAACAATAGGCGCTGCGACAACGCCACCGAACTGGACAGTATTTTTCGGGTTATCTATGGCGACATAGACGACAATTTCTGGTGCCTGCATCGGCGCTACACCAATAAAGGATACAATATGGTTATTGGCCATGTATCGCCCGTTTTCACCAACCTTCTGAGCGGTACCGGTTTTCCCGCCGACACGGTACCCTTCCACATAGGCACCTCTTCCTGTTCCCTTACTGACAACCGATTCTAGTGCTTCCCTCACCATTTTTGACGTTTTTTCACTAATAACTTGTGTATCAACGTCTAATGTGACCGGCTTATTAGACTTAATAATTGTCGGCTCAATCCGGTGACCCCCGTTCACAATTGCGCTAACGACACTTACTTGTTGGATCGGTGTAACAGCGACGCCTTGACCAAAGGCAGTCGTCGCAAGTTCTACCGGTCCGACTTGACTTGGGTGAAATAAAATACCGGTCGCTTCACCGTTTAATTCAATACCGGTCTTTTTTCCAAAACCGAAGGCATCAATATACTTAAATAAGGTGTCTTTACCGAGACGCTGACCTAACACAACAAAGCCAGGGTTACATGAATTTTCAACAACTTCTAAAAACGTTTGATCACCATGCCCCCCGCGTTTCCAACAACGCAAGCGTTGTCCAGCGACTTGGATCGAGCCATTGTCGTGGTAATGATCGTCGTCTAAATCAACGACACCTTCTTCAATGGCTGCCGCTAATGTAATAATTTTAAACGTCGAACCTGGTTCATATGTCGACCAAATCGGTAAGTTATGATTATAAACAGCAGCATCAACTTGTTGATACTGATTC
>JBNJFJ010000005.1:0-58145 GCA_051746745.1 Bacillota bacterium
TCCTATGCTTAGTTGAATGAGCATGGGTCCCCTTAGGGTGTCCTTATGGAATCCCCTTCCTCAAACATTCGTTAGAATGTTAGGTGGGGGTAGTTCAATTATTCAGCTGTTTCTCGCGGATATGGGGATAGAGTTTTTACGGATGGCAGCGATTCATACACCTACACCGCTCACCACCGCAATGGGATTAATTGCGGCTGTGTTAATTGGTCAGATCGCGATTGATGTTGGCCTTTTTGTGCCAGAAGTCATTCTCTACATTTCGATTGCTTCTATCGGTTCTTATCTTACGCCAAGTTATGAGTTAAGTATTGCGAATAAAGTGGTGCGACTCATGCTCTTAAGTGTGACGGCACTATTTGGATTATGGGGTTTTATCGGTGGTGTCACTTTCTTATTCTTATTTCTCGTCACGACAAAAACGTTTCACGTGCCTTACTTATGGCCGGTTATTCCGTTTGATTGGCCGATGTTCAAACAACTTGTGTTTAGAACGAGTAAGTCCAGTCAACAAGCGCGTTTAAAACCGATGAAAAAGCGTAAGAAATCATAACACCCGTGCTTTTTATTGATTAGTCGCCTTAGATATGATAAATTAATGCTATTCTAAGAAAGTTTGATGATGGTTTCGAACTGTGCGACTAGAGGAGGCAGATGGGTGAGTGAATTGACAGAGGTGAATGAAAAAGGACATATGGTGTTTGCAGGACGTGACGTGGTAGAACTGGCACAAACGTTTCAAACGCCTTTATTTGTTTATAATGTTGAGAAAATTCGGAAGAATGCTAAAGCTTTTGTGGATGGTTTTAAAGCAGCAGGTGTTAAAGCACAAGTGGCTTATGCTAGTAAAGCGTTTAGTTCAGTAGCCATGTTACAAGTGGCCAAACAAGAAGGGTTAAGTTTAGATGTCGTCTCACAAGGTGAGTTGTATACCGCGATGAAGGCGGGTTTTCCAATGGAGAAAGTTCACCTTCACGGTAACAATAAAAGTCGTGAGGAATTAAAGATGGCATTAGAACAACAGATTGGTTGTATTGTGATTGATAATTTTCATGATATTACGTTACTTAAAGAACTGTTGAAAGACCATGATGGACATATGGATGTGTTGATTCGTGTGACCCCGGGTATTGAAGCTCATACCCATGATTATATTTTAACGGGCAATGAAGATTCAAAGTTTGGTTTTGACCTAAAGAACCAAGCAAAACAAGCATATGATCAGATTAAACAGATCGATCAATTGCACTTAAAAGGTTTGCACTGTCATATCGGTTCGCAAATCTTTGAAACAGATGGGTTCATTATGGCCATTAAACGGTTATATGAAGTGTTAGCCGATTGGCATGAGCAAGATGGTTTCGAAGCGACGGTACTCAACCTAGGTGGGGGTTTTGGTATTCGTTATACTGATGAAGATGAACCATTACCGCTTGGCGACTATGTTTTAGCCCTTGTTGAAGAAGTAACAAAGGAAGCTGCCACCTACGGTTTAAGTCTACCTGAGATTTGGATTGAACCAGGACGCGCGATTGTAGGGGATACTGCCATCACCCTTTATGAAGTAGGGTCGAAGAAAGAAATTCCTAACGTAAGAAATTACGTATCCGTTGACGGTGGTATGACAGACAATATTAGGCCAGCTCTTTATCAAGCGAAATATGATGCGATCATTGCAAATAAAGCCCGTGCACCTAAGACCTATCCATGTTCAATCGCCGGCAAATGTTGTGAGTCTGGTGATATGTTGATTTATGATACTTTATTGCCAGAAGTGACACCAGGTGATATACTAGCTGTATTTAGTACAGGTGCGTACGGTTACTCAATGGCAAGTCACTATAATCGCTTCGCCAAGCCCGCGGTCGTATTTGTAGAAGACGGGGAAGCAACCTTAGTGGTGAAACGAGAAACGTATGCAGATGTGACACAAAATGATTTATCATATGAATAATGGAGGATATGTACATGGCTAAACAAGCAACGATTACGTTTGAAAATGGTGAAAAAATCATCATTGATTTATTTGAAGAGGCAGCACCAAAAACAGTGGAAAACTTTGAAACACTTGCAAGTAAAGGGTTTTATGATGGCGTAATTTTCCACCGGGTGATTCCTGGTTTTGTCGCACAAGGTGGCGATCCAACAGGAACTGGTATGGGTGGACCTGGTTACACCATTAAATGTGAAACAGAAGGTAATCCCCATAAGCACGTAGCTGGTTCATTATCAATGGCGCATGCTGGAAAAGATACCGGCGGTAGCCAGTTCTTCTTAGTTCACGAACCACAACCACATTTAGACGGTGTGCACACTGTCTTTGGTCAAGTGACAGAAGGCATGGACGTTGTTTTACGCATTAAACAAGGTGACGTGATGGAGACCGTTGTTGTAGAAGAAGTTTAATTGAATGAATCGTCCACATAGACGTTAAAGACCTAGAGGTCTAGTAAGGAGTTATTATGTTAATACGGTTTAAAAAAACAATGGAAAAAATCGCTATGGGGCTATTATCGTTTACACCTGAAGAGAAAGACGTCAAAAAACTTCAAGAAACGATAAAAAACTATAGTGAAAATCAAGATGAGGTACTCTTTCTTTGGAAAGAAGCTGAAGATATGATTGGGGCCATTGGTGTACATGTCAATGATGAAGATAAACAAATCATTATTAAACATGTGAGTGTAAACCCTTCGCATCGCGACAATGGTATTGGCCAACAAATGGTAGAAGCCTTATGCCAACGCTATGAGTCGTACGCAGTTGTTGGTAACGAACTAACAGATGACTTTTTAAGTAAATGTAAATAGACATGTAAAATACCACAGTCCGTTCTGTGGTATTTTACTGTTTAACTATAAAAACCCAAGATGAGTTAAGGCATACATAAGCACGAAAGAATAGTATATGAAACACCATAGGAGAAGGTGAGGTGACACGATGAGGCAGGCGTATAAAGTGGAAACCGATTTATTTGAGGGACCGCTCGATCTGTTGCTGCATCTAATTAATAAATTAGAAATTGATGTGTATGAGTTACCGGTCAGTGAAGTCACGCGGCAATATATGGACTATATTCATACGATGCAAGAGCTAGAATTGAACATTGCCAGTGAATACTTAGTTATGGCGGCGACACTCTTGCAAATTAAAAGTTCGATGTTGTTACCAAACCCTGAACTAGAAGATGAGGGTGAGTATGACGAAGGTGAAGATCCAAAAGAAGCGTTAATCGAACGCTTGATTGAATATCGTAAATATAAAGAAGTGGCGAGCGATTTAGAAGAACGTCAAATCGACCACAAAGAAAGTTACACCCGACCTCCATTAAAAGTGGAGCTTGAAGAACAGGAGTCGGTGGTTGAACAAACGGGCTCAATTTATGACATGTTAAAGGCAATGCAGAAAGTATTTGACCGTAAAAAATGGACGCAGCCCATGACTAGAACCATTGAAAAAATGGATGTGCCAATTAGACAACGCATGAGTCAAGTACTTGACGTCTTAGAAGACAGAACGGATGGTGTGCCCTTTGATGACCTGTTTCCTTATCCATCTAAAAGTCACATGGTGGTCACTTTTATGGCCATGCTTGAGCTGATGAAAGAAAAGGAAATTTATTGTGTTCAACAAACAACCTTTGATGAATTACTACTCTATCGATGGAGGCAATCTGATGAATGATCAACAATTAACTGGTATTTTAGAAAGTTTACTATTTGTCTCAGGTTCTGATGGTCTCGCAATAAGACAAGTTAGATCCATACTAGAGATAGATGAGGATAAAGCGGTCACGTTATTAAAAAAATTACAAGCAGATTATCAAGATGATCGACGTGGGATTCAGTTAATCGAAGCGGAAGCGACGTATTACTTAACGACGAAAAAAGATCATGCGGACTACTTGCAGTCACTTGTTACAAGTAATAAAAAGAACAAATTATCACAAGCCAGTCTTGAAACGTTAGCTATTATTGCGTATAACCAGCCACTCACTCGATTGGAAATAGAAGAAGTACGTGGGGTAAAAAGCGATCGGCCGGTACAAACGTTATTATCACGGGGGCTTATTGAGGAAGCAGGGAAAAAAGACACCATTGGTCGGCCACATTTATATAAAACGACACTCGAATTTTTAACCTATTTTGGTTTAAAATCGATTGAAGAATTACCACCACTAACTGACCAGCTCGATGATTTAGATTTCAATAATGAACTTGATTTGTTTTTTAATGATGTTGATAGTGATTCAGTGGAATAGGTTATGCCACACCCTTTTTTGACATATGTTTAATTAAGTAGTCAAAAAGAGGTGAAGCTGATTGAGAAAAATAAAGCGACAAAGTCGCGTGGGGCTGTTAGTGTGTGTTATAAGCATGTTTATTATGACACCTTTACAGGCTTTTTCATTTGAAAAAGCCGTTGTCTTAGATGGTGCAACAGGGGATGTCCTCTTTGAGCATCATGCTCATGAAAAAAGTCGAGTGGCGAGTTTGACTAAGATTATGACCGCTGTGGTTGCATTAGAATATGGGCATCTATCTGATACGACGCTCATTAGCCAAAGAGCCGCTGAGATGACGGGGTCGAGTGTCTATTTAAACGTCGGACAAAAAGTGACATTAAGTGACTTACTCTATGCCTTGATGCTTCGTAGTGGGAATGATGCAAGTATCGCTATTGCTGAAATGATTGGTGGAAGCGAAGCAGGAGTTGTTTATTTGATGAACGAAAAAGCCCGGATGTTAGGGTTACACCAATCAACGTTTAAAAATCCACATGGGTTAGACGAACCCGACCATCTGTCAAGTGCTTATGATCTAGCCATTTTGACGCGTCATGCTTTAACTGTCCCTGGTTTTATTGAAATTTCCAGTGAAAGAGCGTATCAATCTGAGGCGAGTACGTATCCGTGGCTACATAAACATAAACTCGTGAAATATCAAGTGGAAGAGACCCTTCTCGGGAAAACAGGCTACACAACGTCAGCCGGTCGTACACTTATGACTGTCTTCCGAAAGCAACATCAGCCGATTATTGTCGTGACATTAAATGCACCAAATGATTGGACGGATCATCAAACGCTATTTCAACAGGCTGAAATAAAAGAAGATCCAGATCTAGGGGAACATGATTTATCCCCATTTTTAGGGGTGCGTGTATGTCTGTAATCTGGCTTGTATTTGTTATCTTAGGCGTTGGTTCCCTTATCTTGACTCAACAAGCTGAACTGTTAACAACGTTGATGATGGAGAGCGTAAAAGATACAGCTGTCATTAGCGGCCATTTACTCGTGATGATGATGTTTTGGTTAGGTTTTATGAAAATTGCTGAAGCGGGTGGCCTGATTCGCTTACTGACACGGGTAATGAAACGACCGCTGATGTGGTTGTTTCAATCGGTTGATCGTGACAGTCAAGCGTTTAGCTATATCGCCAGCAACATTTGTTTCAACCTGCTTGGACTAGGCAATGCTGCTACCCCATTTGGCTTAAAAGCCATGCAACTCCTTAAACATAATAATCAAGCAATGACAACGTTGGTGATTTTAAACACATCCGGCTTAGCACTTTATCCAACAAATTTAATTGCGTTACGCTTAGCTTTTCAATCAGAAAGAGCGAGTGCCATTATCCTACCGGTGTTACTAACAACCTCAATCACGACCGTAACGGCCATTGGGTTATTACGTGTAACTTTTAACGCTGACAGACGAGGGTTAAGTCGATGATGATCGCCCAGTATATGTTACCGGTGATTGTTTTTGTCATTATATGTATGGCCATTGTTAAACAACTACCAGCCATCGATTTATTTGTCGAAGGCGTTAATGAAGCTTTATCATTAATAAAACCATTATTTCCGCGCTTATTGGCGCTTATTTTTTCGGTTAAATTATTGCTTTACTCTGAGTTGTTTGAGGGAGTCACTTCAGGATTAGCTCGCTTTTCTTTAAACGTCGTCCCAGGAGATTTATGGCCACTCCTCATCCTTAAACCGGTTTCCGGTTCTGCGGCACTTGCGATCACTGAAGACATCTTTTCCCGTTTTGGCCCTGATTCTTCAATGGGCCTAATGGCCTCAGTCATGCAAGGTGCAACAGATACGACGCTTTATATCGTGACCGTGTATTTCGGTGCGGTCGGTATTAAACGGGTCAAAACCGCATTAAAGGTTGGACTAATAGCCGACTTTATTGGTATAATGACGGCGGTATTCGTAGCAAAATGGTTTTCTCGTTATGAAACAGTTGTGAATAAGGCAATAATTTGAGAGAATAGAACATAATAAGGTTTAAAGTCGCGTGCGATGACATCCGTCACATAAGTCGGTTCATTCATCGCATGCACACTGAACACGAATGAAAAAAATGCAGGTAAGATGAAGGGTGAAAATATGGAACAACATAAAGAACGGTTACAAAAAGTCATTGCACATAGTGGTGTTACATCAAGAAGAAAAGCAGAAACGATGATTGAAGAGGGTCGCGTTAAGGTAAACGGCGAAACGGTTACGACACTCGGTGTCAAAGTAACGCCAAGTGACCGAGTAGAAGTGGACGGTGTCCAGTTAACAAAAGAAGCGCGTGTCTATTATTTACTCTATAAGCCACGTGGTGTCATTTCTGCAGTTAGTGATGATAAAGGAAGAAAAGTGGTGACCGATTTATTACCATTTGTTGAACAACGCGTCTATCCAGTTGGGCGTTTAGATTACGATACATCAGGTTTATTATTGCTGACCAATGATGGAGAATTGGCGCAACTCATGATGCACCCAAGCTATGAAATGGATAAAGTTTACGTCGCAAAGGTAAAAGGTGTCCCAACAAAATCGGAAATGCAACAATTTAAGCGCGGGATAAAGTCAGAGGGTGACGTATTAAAGGCGGTTAGTGCAAATATCATCTCGATTAATAAAGAAAAGCAACAGTCGATCATCGAAGTAACATTACACGAAGGTAAAAACAGACAAGTAAGACGCATGTTTGAAGCGTTGAATTATCAGGTTATGAAGCTTAAACGGGAGCGTTACGGCTTCCTTAATTTACGCGGGATGACTTCAGGTGACTTTAGAGAACTTACGCCACACGAAGTAAAACAATTGCGTGCACACGCCCTTGATCAACATAAATAGAGATGAATCAAGGCCGAAGTATCGGCTATTTAGATACTTTAGTATTTATAAAGAGAGAAAAGCTTTTGAAGCAGCGGGTTGGGAGATGTAAGAAAGGGGTAATGAGATGGACACACAACAAACAATACTCGTCGTTGAAGACGAAGACCGCATTCGTAAATTAATTACGATGTATTTAGGTCGTGAAGGATTTCTAACGACAGAAGCAGCGGATGGAAAAGAAGGTTTAACATTAGCGTTAGAAAACGATTATGCGCTAATTATTCTTGATCTCATGTTACCTGAGATGGATGGCATTGATGTGTGTAAGGCGCTTAGAAAAGAAAAATCAACACCTGTGATTATGTTAACAGCAAAAGGGGAAGAAAATCATCGCATTGAGGGATTCGAAGCCGGTGCGGATGATTATGTTGTTAAGCCATTTAGTCCGAGAGAAGTTGTTCTTAGGGTAAAGGCATTGCTGAGACGATCGCCCGATGTTGATCTAACCATTACAGAAACGACGACAAAGAATATTCTTGAGTTTGAACATATGAGGATTGACCATGACGCACATAAAGTGACAGTGAAGGGTCAAGAACTCACTCTGACACCAAAAGAGTACGAATTATTGTACTTTTTAGCTAGTCATGAAGAACGCGTTTATGACCGAGAACAGCTTTTAAAAGAAGTATGGAAATATGAGTTTTTTGGTGATTTACGCACCGTCGATACACACGTGAAACGGTTAAGAGAAAAATTAAGTAAAATTTCAAAAGAGGCGTCACAAATGATTGTGACTGTTTGGGGTGTCGGTTATAAGTTCGAAGTGGATGAACGCTAATGATTACGCGTTTCTTGTCAAGAACAGCTTTGATATGGCTTGCGGCTATGTTCGTGGTGTTTATCATGGTAGCTGGATTATTTAAGCCAATCGTTACCCCTATTTTAACCGAACATCACCTCCGCGAATTGGAAGGGCTTTCTTCATCTGATTTGTCGGTAGCATCATCACTGACGTTACCGAATGGTCTGGTCATGTTGAATCAGGCATCAGACTTGTATCAACAGCTGACATTTAAAACAGAAACAACCCTATCATACTCAGGAGAGACATGGCTTTATGCTGAGTCAGACTCATTGTTGGTGATGGAGGCTGAAACAGCCATTCAAACTGAAGTGATCTTTCTTCGTCAAGCCACACTTATGGTATTGACATTTTTTTACCTTGTGATGTTGATCGTTCATTGGTACAATGTTTTACGGATTAAGCATTCGCTTCAACCTTTTCGAGCACAAGCTTTAGCCTATGCCAATGATGACTTTTCAAATCGTGTTAAAAGTCAGACGACAATAACAGATGAATTCGCTTTAAGTTTTAATCGCATGGCAAGGCAAATTGAACAACGCATCGCCCAATTAGACCAACGTAATCAAATTTTTAATCATGTGTTAAATGCAATGAGTGATGGCGTGTTGGCAGTAAATGTCGATAAATCCCTCCTTGTATCAAGTAAACAAGCGGAGAAAGTGGTGCGTTTATTCCAAGATGATTCGGCAGAACAACAGATCATGCCATCGGAATTCTTACCGTTGATTGATCGAGCGATTGAAGATAACGCCGTCATCAAACATATGTCCGTCAAACATGGTCGGCACTACGCCTTACTTTTTTCACCGCTTGTGAAAAAAAATCAAGTGGTTGGTGTCGTGATGATGTTACGTGACGTGACAGAAGAAGTGCAACTCGATGAGCTAAGGGAATTATTTGTTGCGAACGTTTCACATGAGCTAAGAACGCCGATTTCTTTGTTGCAAGGCTATAGTGAAGCGATTGTCGATGGTGTAGCTGAAACAAAAGAAGACCAACAAGAGTTGGCTCGCGTTATCTTAGACGAATCAGAGCGGATGGGTCGCTTAGTCAATGATTTGTTAGATTTAGCGAAAATCAAATCCGGTCATATTGAGCTGAATAAAGATTGGTATCCTGTTAAAGAATTTGTGAACCGCTTAACAGGGAAGTTCGCACATAAAGCAGCAGAAAAAGGTGTGCAAGTCGTGAGCGAAGTTGATGCTCGTATTAGTGCACTCTTATTTGACTATGATCGATTAGAACAAGTGTTTACGAATCTCATTGATAATGCCTTGCGTTATACTGAAAAAGGTAAAATTACTGTGCGTGTAAAACAAACGGTTACGGGTGTCACTTTTGATGTTTTAGATACGGGTACCGGCATGGATGCTGCTAATTTACCGTTTGTATTCGAACGTTTTTATAAGGCGGATAAGGCGCGTACGCGCAATAAAACAGGCACGGGTCTTGGTCTTGCGATTGCAAAAGAGATTGTAGAAGCGCACGAAGGGACAATTGGTGTGAAAAGTGAAATCGGACAAGGGACTACGTTTACGATTACCTTGCCGATGGTCAATGAGTAAATGAAAAATTCATAAATGGGTGTATAACAGGGAAATTGGTGAAAGTCCAATACTGTCCTCGCAACTGTAAGTAGTATCGAACGGAACATAACCACTGTGAAGATCACGGGAAGGGTTCCTAGTAGCAAGCTATAAGTCAGTAGACCTACCCTTTTATTTTATTATAGACAATGCTTCGAGGGTTGAGCGTTTCACCTAGGGATAACTCTAGGCGTTTAATCCTCCAAAAAATGGAGGAATGACAGATGAAAAAATGGTTGTTTAGTTTGTTAGTAGTATTAGTTATGGTTACGGGGTGTGGCAATGCAGCGGATAATACGTCAGCTGACATTACCGACCCGATTGAAGTTGATATGATTATTAGTCTCGATCATGATGCCGAGCGTTTAGTTGATGAGACGCTGACGGTGAACGATGGAGCAAATTTACTCGACGTTTTAACAACACACTATGATGTTGAAAAGACGAGTGAAGGCTTTATTCAAGCTATTGAGGGTCATGCTCAAACGTCATCGGAATTTTGGATGTTTGATGTGAATGGCACCGCGAGCAACGTAGGTGCGGGTGATGTCGAGCTAAACGATGGTGATGAAATCCATTTTGACCTACATGCGTGGGAAGGGTAATGAGACTATCAACGTATAGACTAACGCTCATCGCTGTATTAGCAGCGATGGCGACCGTTGGTCGTTTCTTTTTGCAACACATACCGAACGTACAACCCGTCACTGCCATCATTATCTTATCGGCTTTCTTTCTAGGGCCTTTTTCTGGCTTTTTACTCGCTTTATTAACAACTTATTTAACGAACCTTGCACTTGGCATGGGGATTTGGACATTATGGCAGATCCTTGCCTGGTCTTTCATTGGTGTTCTCGCAGGCATACTCGGTAAATTCGTCCGTCGCCGTGCGATTGTTTCTTTAACCGTTTTAGGCTTTTTGAGCGGTTTTTTATATGGGTTCTTTTTTGCGCTCATTAATTATATTGTCTCCGGCAAGTTTTTAGCCTATTATTTAGTAGGTTTACCGTTTGATTTTTATCATGCATTAAGTAATGTGTTATTTATTTATTTACTCTATCGACCATTTTCGCGGCTATTCGCACGTGAATGGACGCGCCTTAACCAACAGAAAAAATAAACTTACATAATATATGTAACGTTTTTAATCATAGAACGACTAATTTAGGGAAACAGGGGGTCTCACTATATGAAGACCACATTTGATTATTTATATGACACCTATCATACCGACGTCTATCAATATATCTTTTACTTAGTGAAGAATCATCAAGTAGCTGAAGACCTTATTCAAGAGACATTTATTAAGGTGTTAAAGGCACATAAACAGTTTCGCGGGGAAAGTAGTGAAAAGACATGGTTGTTTTCGATTGCGAGACATACGGTAATGGATCATTTTAGAAAACAACAACGCGAAAAAAATAAATGGTTCGGTTTGTTTAATAAAACCGATGAGTGGCAACAGGTTGAAGCAAAAGGACCTTTGCCAGACGAACTACTTATCCTTAGTGAAGAGCAACAAATGCTTTACCGTAAACTAGATTTACTGACACTGGACCAGAAGAATGTGATTATTTTACGGTTCATTCAATCGATGTCGATTCATGATACGGCACGTATTTTAGAGTGGACAGAAAGTAAAGTGAAGACAACACAGCACCGTGCTATTAAGAAATTACAGCAACTATTAACGAATAAAGAAAAGGGGTGAGGGAAATGAATATGCATGATGATAAAGAACAAAAAATCATCGATCAGTTAAGTGAGTTTCCTCACGTGCACTCTAAACAATCGAAAGAGGCCTTCTATCAAAAAGTTAATAGTGACATGATGCCGAATCAAAAGAAATCAACGAGAAAAAGAAGGGTGGCTTTTCCTGCGCTTTTAACAGCCATCGTTTTGGCATTAGTGTTTGTTGTATTAAAAGACCAGATTATCCCACCTCAAACGGAACAAGCGGTGAATGATGTCGCGTTAGAAACAGCACAAAAAAACAGAATCGCTGATGCCCCTGGAGAAGAAGCGGAAGAGGGCGCGTTGTTAAAAGATGAAATCAATACGTTTAATACTACGACGTATCAAACCAATCGTTTCTCAAATGTCCAAGGGCATCATGTCATTATGCCGAGTGATGGTGTCAATGATTTAGCACAGATAACGGTTGTGGCGATGGATACTTCTGTGATGTTTCCCGTGCCATTAACGGTGATCGACCAACAAGTAGATCCCATTACTTTTTATAATGATCAGTTAGCTTTGTTTGATTTTAATCAACTTGGCCTAACAGGTGAAACCTTTGATTTTGGGACGTTCTCACAAGTGAATCAAGCGGTGACATTAGCTATCAATTCTGCCACATCTGCGATCAATAGTTCGGCACAAGCAACGATGTTTGAGCAAACGTTACGCTACATGTTTCAAGATGATTATGACGTTGTGTCCGTTGAAAATACGAATGGTGAACCCATCGAATTAGGGCCCTTTGGTGAGGTCGATCAATTTGATCTGAAAGAGGTACAAAAATTGAGTTACAAATATGTCCGCACGTCATCCGGGCACAAGTTTATGGTGCCGATTGAAGCGACATTAAACGGTGAAACATTTATTACGATAGATGAAGCGCTCGTTGATATGCAGGAGCCAGTTCCTGACTTTAATATCGAACCTGCCATTCCTGAAGGAGTAACCTATACGCTTGATTTATCGACTGATGGTGAAGTGAAACTAACGTTTGATTCGCATGATATCTTAGGAGATAACGCCGAAACAATCGATATGATCGAAGCGATTTTGATGACGGCTAAAAGTTTTGATTTCAAACAAGTAGTCATCGTCATGGAAGATTTAGATGTAAATCAGGTGGGACCTTACCCATTGGATACAGCCTTAGATTTACCTGTAGCCATTAATCCGGTTAAAATAAATCAATGATAGATGATTTGTTCGTCCAATTAAAAAAGCGTGCACCGATTAAATTGTCGGTGCACGCTTTTGTTCATCACACATCAAAGGGTGTTTGTTGTAACGTGATGGCTTCGGTTGGACAGGCTTCTTTCGCGTCAATTAAATCGTCTTCAAATAACGCGGGAATATTTGCTTGTCCAGAATTATTATCTAAAGCATTGTAAGCAAGACCTTCTTCGTCATAGTCATAGATATCGGGTGCTAATGCGCCGCATGACCCACAAGCAATACATAAACTTTTATCTACCTTTGTGTAATAACACATGTTGTTCCCTCCAAGTGATCGATCCTTTATCTTTCTTTATTTTAATGTTTTATAACCAAACAGACAACCCCGAAAGATAAGAAGTTTGCGGTAACACTCGAATTTTTTAAAAAGAGCTGATATGATAAGGAGAAAGGAGTGAGGCGATGTTTCGTTATCTGTTGATATCTTTATTACTCACGATTAAGAGTAATCGCTCACCAGCAGCGATTTATCATATTTTAACAGGGAAGAAATCCTCTCAAACGATTCAAGATTTACACGTCTTTCAATTACATCCCTATTACCGGTTACTGCCGAATTTAACGCGTCAAGATTTTGATGAAGTAATCAATACAATCGTCGATCAAGGACTCATGACATGGGTTAATAAGAAAGATTACATACTGACTGATGAGGCGAGTGCCTATTTAAAGACCCACGCAGATATCGCCTATTATTTTCATAGCTTAGCTCAACCGGTTGATGAATCAACTAAACACATCTTTACTGAGCGGTTGTATTTAACGATTCAAACGTTTACCTACCGAGTCATGAATGAAAGAGGTTTTATTCCGGTGACAGATGATGTGACGATTCAAGCCTTTGTGAAACAATATTATCACGTGCATAAAGAGCGGTTATCAGACTGGCTCGAAGCCTGTTATGAGCATTTGTATGAAGTGTTAAAAACTTATCCAGAGGTGGAGCGGCACATTTTCTTAGACCGGTTATCCACCTATAATCATAGCGGGCGGTCATTACAACAATTGATGGATCGTTATGAGACAAATGAAGCGGATATTCGCTTAACGCTCGCGTTAATTGAACGAGATTTATTATATCGAAGTCAACAGGCACACACGTGTCTAGCGGATTTATTACCTGGTAAAAAAAATAATCAAAGCTATCATCCATTGATGACACGCTCGGCACAGAAGACGCATCAATTGGTGATGAAAGGGCATAACATTGATGAGTTAATCCAAATGCGACAATTAAAACGAGGCACAATCGAAGATCATTTAGTAGAAATCTGTACATTGGATAATCATTTTAAACTCGATGATTATGTGACAGAAGAGAAGATTACGATGATTGAATCCTATTTATCAAAACGTGAAACACAAAAACTTGGAGAAATTAAACGCAAATTACCAGAAGACATTTCATACTTAGATTTGCGATTAGTTTTTGCACACTATCAAAAGAGGTTATACCCATGAACGCTTTAGAAACGTTACAACATTATTTTCAATATAGTGAATTTCAACCCGGGCAAGAAGCTGTCATTGATGATTTAAATGCTGGGCACGACGTCTTATTAACACTACCAACGGGGGCCGGTAAGTCTATTTGCTATCAAGTGCCAGCGCTAATGAATGACGGACTGACACTTGTTGTTACGCCGCTGCTATCTTTAATGGAAGACCAAGTCCGGCATTTAAAAGCATTTGGCATTAAACGCGTGGCTGCTTTAAATAGCTTTAATACAAAAACAGAACGCCAACACGTTTTAAAGCACTTATCACAATTGAAAATTTTATATGTTTCGCCAGAATTACTGCAACAAGAGTGGATTTTAAAACGTTTACGACAGCTTTCTATTCGTTTCTTTGTCGTCGATGAAGCCCATTGTATTTCACAGTGGGGACATGAATTTCGTCCGGATTATATGAAGCTCGACAGTGTCCTATGTTCGTTAAAAGATCCAACGCTCCTACTTGTCACGGCCACCTTAACACAGGATGTGAAACGTGATATTTTCCAACATTTTTCTTCGCGGGACATTACCGAACATTTACATATGATTGATCGAGATAATATCAGTTTTATTGTGGAAAGATGTGTATCAAATTCAGAAAAAGATCGTTACATCGCCCGTTGTTTATCGCTTTATCATGTCCCAACAATTATTTATTTTTCTAGTAAAAAAGAAACGGAACGCGTCAGTCATTATTTAAGATCAGAACTATCAAACCACCGGATTGCTTATTATCACGGTGATTTAGAAAATAATGAACGGATGCTTATTCAACAACAATTTTTATCTGGTGAACTGGATGTTATATGTGCGACAAGTGCTTTTGGAATGGGTGTTAATAAAAAAGATGTGAGGTTGGTGATCCACTATCACCTACCGACGCAGATTGAAAGTTTTGTCCAAGAAGTTGGGCGGGCTGGTCGTGATCGGTTACATAGTGTGAGTATTTCACTTGTGACCGAACACGACCGATTAATTACGGAACGATTAATTGAAAGCGAGATGATTGAAGAGTCTGTGCTCTTTCACCTCTTTCGTCTATTAGAACAACATGCTCACATTGACATTGATCAATTTGCAGACACACACCAACTAAACGAAGTACATCGACGCTATTTGCAAAACTATCTTGAAAACCATGACCTAATCAACGATAATAAGACTATCAATCATCATAAACTTACCGATCGCTTTAAAGCTAAATGGGTAAAGACAGTAACAGAAAGACAACAATTTAAGCGTAAGAAATTACTAGAGTTATTACTGGCACTAAATGGGGAAAACTGTATCAGGCGCTCAATTTATCAACCATTCCAGCATCAAGTTAAAGAGGCGCCGTTTGGTTGTTGTTCCGTATGTGGGTTCACATTGGCACAATTTGAGCCGATACAATTACAGTCAAGGACAGAAGAGTTGTCTTTTGAAGACAAGTTAACGAAACGGATTCGACCACATATTGAAGCGTAATTTTGGAAGGGTGAACGAGATGACTAATCAACAGGAAGATCAAGCAAAAGCTTTAAGACAACGCTTCGAACAGAGTGCGCGCGACATAGATGAGACACGCTTAGATACCGACGAAGTAGACGAAAATAGTCAAGCTGATGTTAAAGACAACAGTGCTCAAGAGGGGGTTGATGTTTTAAGCCTCCCACCGAGAAGTCGTCTTCATGAAGAGAAGACGCAAAAAGTCAGGTTGAAAATCAGTTATGCGATGATCCGTTTAATGGTTATTAGCTTTATTTTACTTGTGATTTTACTCCTTACGTATCCGTATTGGAAAGATACATTTTTTAGCGGATCTCATGAAGAAGTGATTGGTGCCCAGTTGTTAGATCACTCGAGTGAAAAGAGTGACGTGCGCTTTCGGTTATCAAACGAGATTGAACGAACAGTAGAAGTTGAGGCTGGTAAAACGGTGACCTATCAGGGACATTTATATATGTCACTCGAAGGAGAGACGTTAGTGCAGATTGTTGACCGGTTTTATGACACTCAAGTGATGATTGAAACGATTCAAAGGATAAATGATGTAACGTCTAGCGTTGACGCGTTACCAGAAGGCACACGTCTCTTTTTACCTGATGTAAAAAAATAAGCGAGTCAAGAGACGTCTTTCGGGCGTCTTATTTTATGTCTAAATACCTAGTTTTGTTAAAGTGTTTACAAATGACCATAACTATTTAGCGTAACTTATGATATAATATTAACGGTTCAACTGAAGGAGTTGTTTTCATTGGAAGACGTATTAGTGATACATACAGGTGGGACCATTGCGATGACGGATGATGTTACATTAGGGACTATTGTCACGAAAGAACACCCGTTAAAGCAATATCGCGATGATCTCAATCAATTAGCCACAATAGAGGAAGATTATTTATTTGATTTACCTTCTCCTCATATGACGCCAAAAGAAATGTTGCGATTAGGCCAACACATTGAATCTCGTTTAAAAGAACGAGCATTTTCAGGCATTGTGGTCACGCATGGGACCGATACGCTAGAGGAAACGGCTTATTTTCTTGATTTGTATTTACAAACATCCACCCCCGTCGTGATTACAGGTGCGATGCGCTCAAGTAATGAAGTAGGGGCAGATGGATTATATAATCTCATTGGCGCTGTCAGGGTAGCGAGTGCGAAAGAGTCGATTAACAAAGGTGTCCTTGTCGTGATGAATGATGAAATACATAGTAGTGCGTACTGCATAAAAACCTCCTCAAGTTCGGTAGCAACGTTCCAAAGTCCGCAACTAGGACCCATTGGGATTATCACTAAACAAGAGGTGTACTTTTATCATAAATGGATTGAAAGAGAAAAAATTGCTTTTCAGACTGTGGGTACGTATGTACCGTTGATTAAAGCATTTGCAGGGATGGATGCGCGATTTATTACGTCTCTAACCTCACAACAAATGGACGGTTTAGTCATAGAGGGATTTGGCCAAGGGAATTTGCCACCAGATACGGTCGGCCCGTTAGAGGCATTAATTAAACAAAATATTCCGGTTGTGATTGTGTCGAGAAGCTTTAAAGGCGTCGTTCAACCAACATATGGCTACCCGGGTGGTGGCCGTGATTTAAAAGATAAAGGTTTTATCTTTGCGAAGCGTTTATCTGGACCTAAAGCAAGAATCAAACTAATGGCTTTATTAGAAGCGGGTTATAAATATCAGCGCATTGAGGAAATTTTAGAACGTTAACGTGTGTATTGGGGTGAAATGGATGGTGAAGATAGGAACAAATTTAACACTTGAATTAGATGGGTTAGATGATGAAGTCAAACGGTTTAGATGTCGGGTTGTTGAACAAAAACAGCACAGACTCTACATTGATTATCCAATCAATCTAGAAACAAATCGAACCGATATCTTTCCCGTTGGAACAAGCTTTCATGTCTTTTATGTCGATGATCAACAAATGGCGTACCGTTTTGACGGTGAAATTACGGGACGTGTGAAACGGAACGTCCCTATGTTAGAATTAACCTATGATCCGAATAAAGTGAAAAAAATTCAACGACGTGAATATGTGCGGATCAACACGAGTATGGACGTATCGCTAAAAGAAACACAGACAAACAAAAAGGTCGTGACGTTAACCGCTGACATTAGTGGGGGCGGGATGGCTGTGCATGTCCCTAAAAATATCACTTACGAACCAGGGACAGTTTTCGATGGTTTGCTTGTTTTTAAAGTGAATCATGGCGGGTATCAATATGTGTTTATTGAAACAGAAATGATTCGCTTGAAAGAAGATACGGAACGGCATAATGTGATGTCTTTAAAGTTTGTTTCAATTGATGAAAAAGATAGAGAAAAAATTATTCAATTTTGTTTTGAAGAACAGCTCCGTCAACGACGTGGCGATTAAGAAAAAGGGGTTTTATACATGGAGAAAATGAATATTGCCATTGATGGACCAGCAGCCGCTGGTAAGAGTACCGTTGCTAAAAAAGTAGCAAAAGCATTACATTACACTTATATCGACACCGGTGCGATGTACCGCGCGGCAACCTATCTGGCTCTAAGAAATAACGCCAATCTTGATGATGAGCGCGAAATATTAGCTTTGCTTAAACAAGCACCGATTACATTATCGTATACCAACGATGCTCAACATATCTTTTTAGGCGATGTCGATGTGACCGATGCGATTCGTACAGATGAGGTGTCTAATAATGTCTCACTGGTCGCAACACATAAAGGTGTTCGAAGAGAAATGGTAAAAATTCAACGTGAGATGATCAAACAAGCCGGCGTAGTTATGGACGGTCGGGATATTGGTACACATGTGATACCAGATGCGGCAGTGAAAATCTTTATGATTGCCTCCGTCGATGAGCGAGCTGAACGCCGGTATAAGGAAAACGTTTCTAAAGGTTATGAAGCCGACTTAGAAGCCATTAAAGCAGACATTAGACAACGTGATAAAATTGATCAAGAAAGAGAAGTCTCGCCCCTTGTGAAAGCAACTGATGCGATTGAACTTGATACGACGTCACAGTCCATTGATGAAGTGACGCGTGAAATATTAGCGATTGTCGAAGAGAAGGTGAACTAAATGTCGTTTTATTATTTTGTGAAAAGCCTCGTATGGTATGCGTTAAAACCTTTGTATCGAATGGAAGTTAAAGGCGCAGAGAATGTCCCCAAAACCGGGCCTGTCATCGTGTGTGCCAATCACATTTCAAATTTAGATCCGCCTCTTGTTGGGGGCTCAATTAAGCGTGAGATGTTTTTTATCGCAAAAGAAGAATTGTTTGAGAAGAAATGGTTGAGGAAACTATTGTCCAGCATCAATGTCTTTCCGATTAAACGCGGGATGAGTGACCGAGGTGCATTAAGAAAAGCACTTGGAATTTTAAAAAAAGATCAAGGGTTAGTCATCTTTCCAGAAGGCACACGCAGTAAAACTGGTCAATTAGGCAAAGGTCTAAGTGGTGTTGGCTTTTTTGCATTAAGATCACAAGCAACGGTTGTACCTTGTGCGATTATTGGGCCTTATAAAGTAGGCAAGAAGGTAAAAGTTGTTTACGGAAAACCGATTGACATGGACACTTTCCGCAAGGAAAAACAAGACGTAAAAGTTGTAACAGACCACATCATGCAAACGATTAAACAATTAATTGAGAATAATCAGTAAAATTGACGGATATCACTTGACAAATTGGCTAAAATGTTAGAACTTAGTACAAGGAATAGTTATATTTTTGTTGGAAATGAAGGAGGATTTTTTGATGGATGAAATGACAAATGAGTTAGAAAATTTCAAAACATTTGAAGTAGGTGAAATTGTTACGGGAAAAGTTGTAGCAATTGAAGATAAGGAAGTGCTGGTTGCTTTCGGTTCTAAGGATGATGGCCGTGTGCCACTCAAAGAGCTATCAAGTCTACCAATCGAATCACCTCGCGAACTTGTGAACATGGATGATGAATTAACATTAAAAATTATTAAAATTGATGATGAAGGTAGCGCAGTATTATCTAAGCGTGCCGTTGATAGTGAAAAGTCATGGGATGACCTAGAAGCAAAACTTGAATCTGGTGAAGTATTTGAAGCACCTGTTAAAGATGTTGTAAAAGGCGGTTTAGTTGTCGATGTAGGTGTGCGTGGATTTATTCCAGCTTCACTTGTTGAAACGCACTTCGTAGATGATTTCGACGCTTATAAAGGTCAAACTTTGACACTTAAAGTAGAAGAACTTGATCGCGAAAAAAATCGCGTGATTCTTTCACACCGTGCCGTTGTTGAAGCTGAACAACAAGAACAAAAGAGTCAAGTGCTTGATTCTATCGAAGAAGGTCAAGTATTAGAAGGTAAAGTAGCCCGCCTGACTGACTTTGGTGCGTTCGTAGACCTTGGTGGTATTGATGGTCTTGTACACATTTCACAGCTGGCGCATGAACATGTTGAAAAAGCAAGTGATATCGTCAGTGAAGGTGACACCATTAAGGTAAAAGTCTTGTCAGTTGATAAAGACCAAGAACGCATTTCTTTATCACGTAAACAAACATTACCAGGACCTTGGGAAAAAGTTGCAGAAGAAATTAAAGCAGGTGACGTTGTTGAAGGTACAGTTAAACGTCTTGTAAACTTCGGTGCTTTTGTTGAAGTATTACCACAAGTTGAAGGTCTTGTACACATTTCGCAAATTTCACGTGAACATATCGGTACACCTCAAGAAAAACTTGAAGAAGGTCAAACGGTACAAGTGAAAGTACTTGAAGTGAATCCAGATGACAAACGTCTATCACTTAGCATTAAAGAGCTTGAAGACGATCAAGTTGACCAAGAAGTAAAAGCGTATGAAAAAGAAGACGATGATCAAGGTTTTTCATTCAGCGATATGATTGGGGACAAACTCGATCAATTTAAGAATGACTAATGAACATCTTAATGAGTCAAGAAGGCAGGCGAGTTTCTCGTTTGTCTTCTTTTTTGTTTAAGTGAATACTTTAAGTGGAATGATATAGGAGGGCGTTCATACTTTGAAAATAGATTTAAGGCATCAAAGTGTCACCAAATGAATGAAGTCAGATGAAAATCAATGAAAAAGATTGTTTAATTGTTTGATATTTGCTAAACTAAAACAGTTAGTTTTTTATTGACAATAAGCTTTTTAGTGGTGATGTCGGAACAGTAGCAACACTAATAAAAGCCTTTGTCATGCCTCGTTTGAAGGTGAGGACCGCTTACCTTCATGTGGACGTTACGCATGACAAAACCATAAGAAACAGACCAAAATACAAAACTTTAAATAAAAGAAAGGATGAACCTTTCATGAGAAAATCAACAGTAGCTATTGTCGGCCGACCAAATGTCGGAAAATCGACGATATTTAATCGATTAGTTGGTGAAAGAATTTCAATTGTAGAAGATGTACCAGGTGTCACACGTGACCGGATTTACTCTCAAGCAGAGTGGCTCACGACATCATTTAATTTAATCGACACAGGGGGAATAGAGCTAGGAGACGAACCCTTACTTGTACAGATGCGTGAACAAGCAGATGTAGCGATTAGAGAAGCGGATGTCATTATCTTTATTGTGAATGGGCGTGAAGGGATTACGGCAGCGGATGAAGAAGTCGCTAAAATTTTGTATAAGTCTAACAAGCCCGTCGTACTCGCCGTCAATAAAGTAGATAATCCAGAAATGCGAGAAAGTGTTTATGAGTTTTATAGCCTTGGTTTTGGCGAACCCTTCCCGATTTCAGGTACCCACGGTTTAGGTTTAGGGGATATGTTAGATGCTGTCATTGGTCACTTCCCTACGCTTGAGACAGAAGATAAAGATGAAGATACGATTTACTTCAGTTTGATTGGTCGTCCGAATGTCGGGAAATCGTCGCTTGTGAATGCGATTTTAAACGAAGAGCGTGTCATTGTAAGTAATATTGCCGGAACGACGCGTGACGCGATTGATACACCGTTTAAGCGTGACGATCAAGATTACGTCATCATTGATACAGCGGGTATGAGAAAACGCGGAAAGATTTATGAATCTACGGAGCGCTACAGTATTTTACGTGCGTTAAAAGCAATTGAACGTTCAGATGTTGTCTTAACGTTAATCGATGCCGAAGAAGGCATCATTGAACAAGACAAGAAAATTGCTGGTTACGCTCATCAAGCAGGTAAAGCTATTGTAATTGTTGTAAATAAGTGGGATACTGTTGAGTCAGACGAAAAAGCAATGAAAGATTTTGAAGAAAAAGTACGGGCGCACTTCCCGTTTTTAGATTATGCGCCGATTGTCTTCTTATCCGCACTCACGAAGAAGCGAACGCATAAACTGATTCCTGAAGTGAAAAAAGTTAGTGAAAATCATGCCATTCGTGTTGAAACAAATGTCTTGAATGATGTCATCATGGATGCGGTGGCGATGAACCCGACACCAACGATGAACGGTAAACGATTAAAAATTCTTTATGCGACACAAGTGGCCGTTAAGCCACCTGCCTTTGTGGTGTTTGTGAATGATCCTGAACTGATGCACTTCTCTTATGAACGTTTCTTAGAGAATCGTATTCGAGATGCCTTTGGATTTGAAGGGACACCAATAAAAATCTTTGCCCGCAGACGTAGCTGAGGAGGATGATGATGGAAAAAGTAGCTGTTTTAGGTGCTGGAAGTTGGGGTACGGCGCTTGCGCTCGTATTAAATGACAATGGCCATGACGTGTGGTTATGGACGCATTTAGAGGCGCACGCCAAAGAAATCAATGAGACTCACCATAATAAAGCGTATTTGAATAGCGTAGAAATCCCAGAAACCATTACGGTGACGAGTGACTTGGCTGAAGCTGTCAAGGGCACGACGGCGCTCGTGTTTGTCCTGCCAACAAAAGCGATTCGTCCGGTCTGTCAACAAGTCAAACACGTATTAGATCACAGAGTGACGATGATTCACGGGACAAAAGGGATTGAACCAGAGACGTTTAAGCGCGTATCAGAGATGATGGAAGAAGAACTAACGCGTACCTACTTCGATGAGGTTGTTGTCCTTTCTGGACCGTCTCACGCGGAAGAGGTGAGTATTAAACAACCGACCACGGTGAGTGCGTCATCCTTATCAGAAAAAAGCGCGATGCACGTGCAGCGCTTATTTATGAATGATCGCTTTAGAGTGTACACGAATAAAGACGTTGTCGGTGTTGAGCTTGGTGGATCACTTAAAAATATCATCGCCTTAGGCGCGGGTATTTCAGACGGATTAGGTTATGGCGATAATGCTAAGGCTGCCTTAGTAACCCGAGGGCTCGCTGAAATTGCCCGTCTTGGAACAGCGATGGGGGCCGATCCTTTAACCTTTATTGGTCTCACTGGAATAGGTGATTTAATTGTAACGTCAACAAGTCAACATAGCCGTAACTGGCGAGCAGGTAATCTCCTAGCTAAGGGTGGTTCGCTTGATGACATCTTACAAGAGATGGGCATGGTCGTTGAAGGTGTTAGAACCGCAAAAGCGGCTTATCACTTAGCGAAAGAAAAAGGGATTGATATGCCGATTACTTCAGGTATTTATCAAATTTTATTTGAAGGCGTGGATCCTCAAGCCATGGTGGATCAGTTAATGACCCGTCAAAGACGTCCGGAAACCGATGAAATTCATGAGATGTTAAAGGCGCATTATTTAAAACAAGAAAAGTAAAAAAATAATATGATAAAGTGTTAAATCGAACGGATTTGAACACATAGACACCTCCTCTTGCATATAGTAAGTATTATGCAAGAGGAGGTGTATTTTTTTGGATCAACAACAAATTGAACAGTTTATGCGCTATATTGAACGCCATACGTCGTTATCAGCTGATGATATTTTAGGGGTGGTACAGTCACTTGATCATGCAGATTTAAGTGATGAGTCAACGGTCCATGGGCTGGTAGAAACGTTAGAACGTTTGACGCATAAAACGTTGTCGCGAGAGAAGAAACAAGAAGTTATTCGTATTATTACCTCAAATCAACAACAATCCGGCTTACTCTCATTGTTGAAGTTCTTCCACTAATTATTTCAAAATTCCATGCATAAACCTCCCCCTACTCATCATACGCTCTAATATATGAGCAGCTTGTCTTGAGATAGGGGAGGATTTAAATGGATAATGAAGCAGTATTAAAAGATATTTCACAAAGAACAGATGGCGATATTTATTTAGGTGTAGTTGGAGCGGTAAGAACAGGTAAATCAACATTTATCAAACGGTTTATGGAACGGGTTGTTTTACCTCATATTAGTGATTTCTCTGAACGAGAACGCACGAAAGATGAACTACCTCAAAGCGCCAAAGGTCGGACGATTATGACAACTGAACCAAAATTCGTCCCAAATCAAGCCGTACAATTGTCTGTCGATGAAGATTTTGATGTCAGAGTACGATTAGTTGACTGCGTCGGTTATATTATTGATGAAGCACAAGGTTTTGAGGATGAACATGGTCCACGGATGATTCATACACCATGGTTTGATGAAGCCATTCCTTTTAAAGATGCAGCTGAAATTGGGACAAGAAAAGTCATTCAAGATCATTCAACAATCGGGGTTGTCTTATCTACAGACGGCAGTTTTGGTGAGATACCAAGAAGCCATTACGTTGAAGCCGAAGAGAAAGTGGTCAGTGAGTTAAAAGAAGTGGGCAAACCGTTTATTATGGTATTAAATACAACCAAGCCAACGAGTGAAGATACCTTATACTTACGTGATACGTTAAAAGATCAATATGACATTCCTGTTATACCTTTAAATGTGGAGGAAAGTAACGAAGAAGAATTATATGCGATTTTACGCGAAGCCTTATTTGAGTTCCCAGTATTAGAACTGAATGTGCAATTGCCAGAGTGGGTGTTGACCTTATCTGATACGCACTGGTTACGCCAACACTTTAATCAAGCGATTAGCGAAACGTTAAAAGAAATCAAACGGTTACGTGACGTAGAAGAAATGATTCAAGCGTTCCGGACGTATGATTACATTAGTGAAGCACACATTAATACAATAGAAATGGGGCAAGGGATTGCCTCGATTGACTTAGATACAACAGATGATATTTATGACCGTGTGTTAACAGAAATGATTGGCGAAGAAATTGAGTCAAAAGCCCAGTTTTTAAAACTGATGCATCGGTTGACCTTAGCGGAAAAAGAATACCGTGAAATTGAAGGCGCCCTACAAATGGTGAAACAAACCGGTTATGGTGTCAGCAGCCCGCAACTAGAGGATATGACCTTAGATGAGCCGGAAATCATTAAACAAGGTCAGCGCTACGGGGTGAAGCTGCATGCGAAAGCACCATCCATTCATATGATCAAAGTCGATGTGACATCAGAATTTGCGCCGATCATCGGGACAGAAAGTCAAGGCGAAGAATTGATTCGTTACTTAATGCAAGATTATGAAACGGACCCCTTATCGATTTGGGATCGTGAGGTGTTTGGTCGCTCGTTGAGTGCCATTGTACGTGACGGGATTCAAGCGAAAATCGGCCTTATGCCAGAAAATGCACGAGAAAAATTACAGTTATCATTGACGAAGATTGTGAATGAAGGGCATGGTGGATTGATTGCGATTGTCTTATAATGAAAACGGACCTGTTACTAAGTCTAAGGGTTAGGTCAACCCGTGTTTAAATAACCGCATATATCATGTCTCAGTAAGCTCATTCACTCAAGAAGCCACATCTTTCGATGTGGTTTTTTGTCATCGTCTCCATTAAAAAATTTTTGTGATTAAGGATTGCCTATTGATTTGGCTATCTTTGTTTTATCTGTGTTAAAATGGAGGTTGAGAATGGTAAATTTAAGTCATGATGACAAATGGGAGTGAGCCAATGATACGTTTTGAAAGAACACGCAAACTCGCGTATAGCAGTTTTGGTACAGCTATTTTGATCGTTTTAATCATCCTCATTAACTTGCAAAAATCTATGATAAATATGGCTTTTCAGAGCATTTTAACGATGGCGGCGGTGTTTTTTGGTGTAATAGGTGTTGCCCTTTTAGCAATTGTTAAAGATGCCGAAGAATCAATTCATGCGCTTTATCAGTCTGGTAGACATGAATAATGCCAGTTATGTCCTTAGAGGTGATCGTTTATGGATGCTTCACCGACTTTTTCTTTAATTGTACAGAAAGTTAGAGGCGGATGTTTAAAACTAAAACAATAGGGAAAACTGTGTGTGAGCTTTAGCAATGGTGTGGTGATAAGTGCCTTAATCGCAAGAACTGATTGAAAATACGCGATTAAAGGTAAAAAATGGGTGAAAATTAACGAGAATGGGTTATTTTTCATTCTTTCTTTCGATTTTTGTTGAATTTATGGTAAAAGTCGTATATTATAAGGCTTGTCACCGATTTATTTGTGACAGAAGTATAGAATTGCAGAAACTTGTGAACGAATGGATTAAACACCATTTAAATTCTCATGCTTCACGAATTTAAATGCGGGAGGAGGTGAATATCATGAACAAGACAGATCTAATTAATGCTGTAGCTGAAAAAAGCGAACTTTCTAAAAAAGACGCAACTAAAGCTGTTGATGCAGTTTTTGAATCAATCATGGATTCACTTAAAGATGGTGAAAAAGTACAACTAATTGGTTTTGGTAACTTTGAAGTACGTGACCGTGCAGCTCGTAAAGGCCGCAACCCACAAACTGGTGATGAGATTGAAATCCCAGCAAGCAAAGTACCTGCTTTTAAACCAGGTAAAGCCCTTAAAGATATCGTAAAATAATGTTACATAGGGCTTACTTAGAGGATGCAGCTTTCTGCATCCTCTTTTTACATCTAAAATGAGAGGGTGAGTAACGTGCAACAAGATTATATGATGATTAAAGCGTTAGAAGATGGTGTACAAGTCATTGGGTTAACACGAGGACAATCAACGAAGTTTCATCATTCAGAGAAATTAGATGAAGGGGAAGTCCTCGTTGTTCAATTCACCGAACACACCTCAGCAATTAAAGTAAAAGGACGTGCTGAGATTAAGACGAGTTTTGGAGACGTTACAAGTGGACGTCCAGATCAAAAATAGAGTATATCAATCAGTGTCTGACTTCGTGCCAGGGGCACTGACAACGGAGGAAAAGGCAATGATTCATAAGTGTCTACAGTCGATTTCTATCGTTGATAGTCACAAAGAGCTCCTTGTTCATTGCCTCATACCAACAGTGTATCTTATGCGTAGTCATGGCTTTCACCAAAGGTCGATTAAATTGCTAGCATCGTCTGTCCTACAAGGTGATTACTACAGTAGCCTCTTTTACCGCTACATGACTCGACATCACCCGCTAGGTACCTTAAAAGTACTACTGAACGCACTTCATGCATCATATGTAGCAAACACCCAAGAGCAACACGAGCCAGCGTCAGCTTTTTATTATTTTCAATTAATATGGCAACAAACAACTGACAGAAATCACCGAACGTCGCCTCCGAAAGGCATGCGCTCATTACTGTTTGATGAAACGCTCGATACATATAAACAACAGGTTCAATCAGAGATGTTGTCACGCTTTTTAACTTTTAACAACGAACAGAATAACGCTTTACGCGCGTTGATAACTTCAGGCGGAAAACAAACACGTCTTACTTTATTTTATCACGCCTTATCCAAAAATCAGGTCAAACATTCGGATGCTGTCGCCATCGGGTTAGCCATTGAAGGCATTCACTTGGCTAGTTTGATTCATGATGATATTATTGACGGGGCAGACATGAGACGTCATCAACAGACGCTTCATGAAAGCTTTAGCCCTCTTATTGCTTTACATATGGGGAATGTCGTTTTCACTCAAAGTTTGTTGGCACTTGCCGATATAGAGGATAGAGAAGTTCACGATGTATTTAGCCGATTGTTTTATCAGATGGTCGGCGGAGAAATAAAACAACAATTTAACCGTCATAACAGCAGCGTCTCATTATATCGCCACTTAAAAGTGATTCGCGATAAAACAGCCCTGTTTGTTGAAAGTATTTTGTATGTAGCCGGTTATTTATCCGGAAATAATCTAGATACCTTACGGCATTTTCGACGGAGTGGTTATTGCATTGGTATGGCTTATCAACTGAAAGATGATCTCTTTGATTACCTATCAGCGGAAGAAACACTAGGCAAACCGGTATTAAGTGATCAAAAAAATGGTTATTACACGTTAGTGAACGCTAAGGATGGTATCGCTGAGTCGCGCCGACTCGCACACCGGTATATTGAACGTGCCTTATGCCATTTGCGCAAGCTACCGCCAGAGATAAATCAACGTGAACTGATCTATTACACAACAACCTTGTATAAACGCACACGGTAATGAGAGAAAAGAGGAATGAAGATGTCAGACTATCAAGCATTTGTGGAAGCTATTTACAAACAAACGGGCATTGATTTAAAGCTTTATAAAGAAGTACAAATGAAACGACGCTTAACGTCATTACGAGATAAACGGGGTTATAAGACGTTTATGGATTATCATGCGGTATTGAAAACGGATGAGGCACTGTTACATGAATTTCTCGATAAAATGACGATCAATGTATCAGAATTTTTCCGGAATAAAGCCCGTTGGGACGTGTTAGATAAAAAGATTTTACCGGATTTGATCAAACCCAATCAAACGCTTAAAGTATGGAGTGCTGCTTGTTCATCGGGAGATGAACCTTATACACTGGCGATGTTACTCAGTCAACATATGGATTTAAAGCATGTCGAGATTCTTGCGACGGATTTAGATGATAAGATTTTAGCACGAGCAAGAGAAGGGATTTATACTGAACGCGCGCTAAAAGAAGTGCCAGAATCATTAAAGAAGCGCTATTTTACGTTTGATCAAAATGTTTATCATATTGATTCTGCCTTAAAAAAAGCGATTACGTTTAAGAAACATAATTTATTAGAAGACCCATATCCAAAAAATTATGATTTAATTGTCTGTCGTAATGTGATGATTTATTTTACCGAAGAAGCAAAGCATGCGATCTATCATAAATTCTCTGATGCATTAAAAGATCAAGGGATTTTCTTTGTCGGTAGTACAGAACAGATTTTTAGTCCCGAACGCTATCAATTCAAAGTCTTAGATACCTTTTTCTATCAAAAAGTCAATAATATGCCGAAGTTATAAATGGAGTAGCCCGCTACTCCATTTTTGTTAGTGTTGTTTAAAAGTGCGAAAAAAAAGAATAATCTATCAATTTATCACACACAACAGTCAAAAGGTATGTTATATTAATTTAAAAATAACTTTTGGGGGAGACCGATTATGAGATACTTAACTGCAGGAGAGTCCCATGGTAAACAACTGACAACAATTGTGGAAGGTTTACCAGCAGGGATGCCACTCACATCAGAAAATATAAATGAATCACTATTAAGACGACAAAAAGGGTATGGCCGTGGAAAACGGATGCAAATTGAAAAAGATCTTGTTGATATTTGTGGGGGCGTTCGCCACGGTTATACACTCGGTTCACCGATTGCGATGGTCGTAAAGAATGACGACTTTAAACATTGGGAAGACATTATGGGGGAGGACCCGATTGACCTTGATCAAGCGATTAGACGGACGGTCACACGTCCGCGTCCAGGTCACGCCGATTTAAACGGGGCAATGAAATACGGTCACCGTGATATGCGTAACATATTAGAACGCTCATCTGCGCGTGAAACAGGTGCACGTGTCGCCGCAGGGGCGGTAGCAAAAACACTACTCAATCACCTCGGGGTGAAAATTGTCGGGTATGTGCATGAAATTGCGGGTATTACGGCTAAAGATCAGCCGGAGTTAACGATTGAAGAAAAAATTGAAAAGTCAGAAGCATCCGATGTGCGTGTACTTGATCCGGATGTTGAACAACCAATCCGTGATGCGATTGACCAAGCGAAAAAAGATGGGGATTCCATTGGTGGCATTTGTGAAGTGGTTGTGGAAGGATTACCAGCCGGAATTGGTTCTTATGTGCATTATGATCGTAAACTCGATGCACGTTTAGCTTTTGCGGTACAATCGATTAATGCTTTTAAAGGGGTAGAATTTGGAATTGGTTTTGAAGCCAGTCGACGCCCAGGTTCAAAAGTACACGATGAAATTATTTGGTCAGAAGAGACCGGATTTAGTCGTCGGACGAATAATTTAGGTGGGTTTGAAGGTGGTATGACCTCTGGCATGCCAATCGTTGTGCGCGGGGTGATGAAGCCTATTCCAACGTTGTATAAGCCCCTGCAATCTGTTGATATTGAATCAAAAGAAGTCTTTAACGCGAGCATTGAACGGTCAGACTCATGTGCGGTACCAGCCGCAGCTGTCGTGATGGAACATGTGGTGGCATTTGAAATTGCCAAAGCAATATTAGAACAGTTCCCGAATGATCAATTTAAGACATTACAAACTGCTTTTGATGCGTACCGTGAAGAAGTACGGTGTTTCTAATGGAACAATTAACGATAAAAACGAGTACACACGACTATCCTGTCGTGATTGACCAAGGACTTCGGTTTAAACTGAAGTCCTTCATCAATAAAGACTACCCCTCTGTCTATATTATTACCGATTCAAATGTGGCACCGCTTTATTTGGACGATGTTTATAATACGCTTAAAGATGACTATAACGTTACTTATTCCATCGTTCCAGCAGGTGAGGAATCGAAAAGTAGTCGGGTCTATTTTGATCTAATGACCCAGTTAATTGAAGCAGGTGTCGATCGTGATGGCCTTGTCATTGCTTTAGGTGGTGGTATGATTGGCGATTTAGCTGGTTTTGTGGCCGCTACCTATTTACGAGGTATTGATTTTATCCAAATGCCGACCACCATTTTAGCGCATGACTCAAGCGTCGGTGGTAAAGTAGCGATTAATCATCCACTTGGTAAAAATCTCATTGGAGCTTTTTATCCACCTGTTGCGGTCCTTTATGATGTAGAAACATTGCAAACCATTCCATTTCGAGAAATCCGCTCAGGGTATGCCGAGATTGCTAAGCACAGTATGATTCACACCCCACCATTTTGGGAGCAAATTAAACCCGTCACGTTAGATGAATCCTTATCTGATGCGACACTTATTCGCGATTTAATTCACGGCATTAATGTCAAAGCGAATATTGTTGAGATGGATGAACGTGAAGCAAATATTCGTCAGTTTCTTAACTTTGGCCATACGCTCGGTCATGCGATTGAATCTGAACTTGGCTACGGTAAGATGACGCACGGGGAAGCTGTGGCCATTGGAATGTTATTTGCGATGGAGCTGAGTGAGCAACACTTTTCAGTTTCACTACCAGTTGAGGCCTTTTATGACTGGTTGAAACGCAATGACTATCCTTTAACGTTACCGCGTCTTAGTGTTAATCAATTAATGACACGCATGAAGCGGGATAAAAAAACAAAGAATGCGACAATCAAAATGGTCTTGTTGAAAACATTAGGTGAACCAACATTGGTTGATATGGAAGATATCTTCCTTCGTCAACAATTAGAAACCTTTTTAGAAAAGATGGTGATAAGATGATCCGAGGTATTCGCGGAGCAACGACTGTAAATCAGAACAATCAAACAGAAATATATGAAAAAACTCACATCTTACTCGATGCCTTAATAGAGAAAAATTCCATTATTCCAGAAGATGTGGCACATGTTTTTGTATCGGTCACAGATGATATAGATCAAGCCTTTCCAGCCCGTCCGATTAGAGAAAAAGAAGGATGGATGTTTGTACCGGTCATGTGTATGAAAGAAATCAATGTACCTAATGGCTTGCCGCTATGCATTCGTCTGATGTTATCGGTCAATACCGATAAAAATCAACAAGACATTGTTCATGTCTATCAAGAACAAGCCGTCGCGTTGCGGCCGGACTTAGTAGAGAATGCGGAGGGAAAATAATGAAACATAAACAAGTATTTAATCAAATGTCCCCTTATAAACCAGGGAAACAAGTAGAAGAAGTGAAAAAAGAATTAGGCTTAGATAGAATTGTTAAATTAGCCTCTAATGAGAACCCATTTGGCTACTCAGAAAAAGTTGATCAAGTCGTAACAGAGTCAGCCGATCACTTTGAAATTTATCCAGATGGTTATGCGACTGTTTTACGTGAAGTCATTAGTGCGGATTTAGCTGTCGATTTAGACCAGCTTGTGTTTGGTTGCGGCTCGGATGAAGTGATTGATATTATTTGTCGTGTGTATTTAGAAAAAGGGACTAACACGATAATGGCGACACCGACGTTTCCTCAATATAAGCATAATGCATTGATTCAAGGGGCAGATATTAATGAAGTGCCGTTATTAAATGGCTACCATGACTTACAAGGTATGCTGGATGCGATAGATGATGACACACGTGTCATCTGGCTCTGTTCACCAAACAACCCAACGGGTTGTATCATTAATCAACCTTCGCTCGAACGCTTCTTAGACGCTGTACCAGAAGATGTGCTCGTCGTCATGGATGAGGCCTATTATGAATACATCAATCGCGACGATGCACCTGATAGTTTAAGTTTCATAAGCGACTACCCTAACCTCGTTGTGTTACGTACATTTTCTAAAGCATATGGACTTGCCGGTTTACGTGTTGGTTTTGGTGTCTGTGACTTAGCTGTTGCCAACGTGTTAAATATTGCTCGTGGTCCGTTTAATACGACCAAGTTCGCCCAATTTGCCGCAACAGAAGCTTATCGGGACCAAGATTTTATTAACCGTACGGTCAGTGAAACAATTAAAAATAAGCAGACGTTTATTGCCTTCTTAGATGAAATGGAACTTGATTACTTTGACAGTGAAACCAACTTTGTCTTAGTGAAGTTACCTGTCTCAGGTGATGCGCTGTTTGACTACTTGCTAAGTAAAGGTTTCATTATTCGTTCGGGAGAAGCATTAGGTATCCCGAATAGTGTGCGGATTACGATTGGTGAAAAAGCTGATATGGACGTGATGCAACAACATATCCGTGAATTCTTAGCACAACAGATAAAGGAAGATAGCTAATGACACGTGTCTTAGTTGCGGGTCTAGGTTTAATTGGTGGGTCGTTGGCACTGAATTTAACGTCACATACTGATCACACGCTATTAGGCTATGACCATGCCCCAAAAACCTTGCAGTATGCCAAAGAGAAAGGACTCGTTCACGAAACCTATACCGATTTTGAAGCGGCGGTACAAGCAGCTGATGTTGTAATTTTATCGTGTCCAGTATCTGTGACGTGTCAATTAATTGAAACATTAAATACGATTGCGCTAACAAAAGACGTGTTAGTGACCGATGTTAGTTCGGTTAAACAGTCGGTATTAAAGCAAGCTGAACAATTAACGAATCCACAGGTACACTTTGTTGGTGGACATCCAATGGCAGGTTCACATAAACGCGGGGTCGAAGCTGCGAAGGAACATTTATTTGAAAACGCCATTTATGTGCTCACAAAAACAGCAAGTGCAACAGATGCTGATGTGTTGCGTTTAGAGGAGCTGCTTGCTTCAACAAAAGCGAAATTTATCGAGTTAGACGGCGAAGAGCACGATGAAATGACCTCGGTTATTTCACACTTCCCACATTTGATTGCCTCAAGCTTAGTGCACCAAGCGGAAAAATGGCAAGAGAAGCATCCGACGATCCCGACGCTTGCTGCGGGTGGGTTTCGGGATATTACCCGCATTGCTTCAAGTAACCCAAAAATGTGGCAAGATATTTTATTTCAGAATAAGACAGTGATTAAGCGGTTATTGAAAGATTGGATTGAAGAAATGAAACAGCTGCATCAAATGTTGGACACAGATGAATCAGAAGCGATGCATGACTATCTAGACCAAGCTAAAAAATACCGCGATGGGCTTGATCGTAAAGGGCGCGGGGCACTCATGTCCTTTTACGATGTCTATGTGGATATTTTTGACCAGCCTGGTGCACTAAAGACCGTTGTTACTTTACTCGCAGAAGCAGAGATTAGTATTAAAAATATTGAAATACTTGAAGTAAGAGAAGGAATCACCGGGGTCTTGCGCTTAAGTTTTGTTTCAAAAGACGATCAACTAATGAGTCATCGCTTACTTATTCAGCATGGCTATGAAACGATGCTAGAAGATTAGAGGAGGGGTACTTTTGAGCGATATCGTATTACAACCAACGACAATGCCGCTAACAGGTGACTGCTTTGTGCCGGGTGATAAGTCAATTTCCCACCGCGCGGTTTTTTTTGGTTCCCTAGCGGAAGGAAAGACAGAGATTACGAACTTTTTAACAGGTGACGATTGTTTAACAACGATTAAAGCCTTCGAATCGATGGGGGTTCAGATTACTCAAGATGATGAACATGTCCACATTGACAGTCAAGGTTATAAACACTTCAATGAACCGACAGTACCAATCGATTTAGGTAACTCGGGTACCACTGCGCGGTTATTGTTAGGGGTATTAAGTGGATTGCCTTTTCATACGACCTTATTCGGTGATCAGTCATTAACCAAACGACCAATGGACCGAGTGACAATTCCCTTGCGTGAGATGGGGGCGAAAATTGATGGCCGAGAATCGGGTAAGTATTTACCACTGGCGGTGCGTGGTCAAGCGCTGTCTGCGATGACGTTTAAACCACAAGTGAAAAGTGCGCAAGTCAAATCAGGCGTGCTTTTGGCAGGGCTTTTAGCAAATGGGACAACGACCGTCATTGAATCAACAAAAACGCGCGACCATACGGAAAATATGCTGCAAGCGTTTGGCGCCGAAGTAACTGTCGATGGTTTAGCGATTCAGATTGAAGGACAACAAACGCTCACAGGAACGACGATTCAAGTCCCACGTGACATTTCATCAGCGGCCTTTTTCATTGTCGCGGCCTTGATTGTTAAAGGAAGTAAGATTACCGTAAAAGATGTCGGATTAAACCCAACACGCACCGGCATTCTGGATGCGATTAAGTTAATGGGTGCGCATCTTGATATTAAGGAAACGAAAAACATCGGGGGAGAAATCATCGGTGATGTGACCGTATCTTATCAGACACTTAAGGGAGCGGTCATAGAAGGGGATATTATTCCAAGCATGATTGATGAAATTCCAATTCTTGCTTTACTCGCCTCACAAGCGGAAGGTCGAACCATCATTAAAGATGCAGAAGAGTTACGGTTTAAAGAAACGGACCGCATCGACAGTGTCGTCGACACGTTACGTCTATTCGGTTGTAACATTGAACCAACTGCTGACGGGATGATCATTGAAGGTGGTCAAACACTGACCGGTGCCACAGCTGATTCTCATGGTGATCACCGTATTGGCATGATGATTGCGATTGCGTCACTGATTGCGACAGGTGAGACGACACTCACGGATAAAGATGCGATTAACGTGTCATATCCATCATTTTTTGAACATTTAACAGCCCTTACGAAGTGAAAATATAAATAGGTTACGCCAAGCTAATAGACATTCTAGCTTGGCGTTTTTATTGAAGTTCTTCCGAATCTTTTGTATGATAGTACTATTCGATTTTTTATCCTGTTATGACAGGGTTAAAAAACAAAGGGGCAGTGACTAATGGAAGAGATCTATCAAGCAATTCAACTTATTGAACAAAATCAAAACGAAGAAGCGTTACACATTCTGTCAGATTTTTTACCAGAAGCAAACGATGATGAACAATTCGTTATCAGTGATTTATATATTCAACTCGGTTTGTTGCCAGAAGCGAAGGATATTTTAGAACGACTTTACACAAAATATCCAGAAGAGACGGAAATTAAACTGGTCTTAAGTGAAATTTATATCGATTTAGAAGATGATGAAGCGGCTTTAACACTGCTTAATCAAATTGATGCGAATGATCCGCATTATTTGGAAAGTTTACTTACGCAAGCCGATCTTTATCAAACACAAGGGTTATTTGAAGTGGCTGAACATAAGCTGTTAACCGCTAAACAACTGGCACCTAATGAGCTCTTAATTGATTTTGCTCGGGCCGAACTTGCTTTTTCTAATGGGGAATATCAAAAAGCGATTCCGCACTATCAAAAAGTAAAACAAGATAAAGATACGATCGCAGAAGTCTCGATTGACAGCCGATTAGCAGAATGCTATGCGCAAGTAGGAGAATTTGAATCAGCATTAGAACATTATGGTCAGTTTGACCATGAGGATGAAGAAACGTTATTTAGATACGGCTTTGTCGCAAGCCAAGCGCACCGGAATGATATTGCGATTAAAGCTTGGGAAACACTGATTGATTTAGAACCGGAATACCCATCTGTCTATCCACAGTTGGCTGACATTTATGAAGAAGAAGGCATGTTAACAGAAGCGTATGCCATTGCCAAGCGTGGCCTTGACTTTTTACCACTAAATAAAGAGCTGCTACTCACGACAGCAGGGCTCGCCCGTCGAAATGGTGAAAAAGAAAACAGTTATCAATACGCAAGAGAATCTGTGGCGGTTGATGTTGGTTACAAAGAAGCCGTACTTTTCTTAATCGAAAATTACCGAGAAGATGGCGACGATGAAGCGATTATCGAACTGATTACGCATATATTAGACCAAGGCGAGGAAGATAGTTATTATTTATGGGAACTTGCAAAAGCATACGAAGAAACAGAGGACTTTGAACAGGCACTTGAAGCGTATCAAAAAGCTTACCCTGATTTTAAAGATGATCTTGATTTCTTAAAAACTTACGGTTTCTTCCTCGTTGAAGAAGGGAAGCATAGTGAGGCAAAAGCAATATTTGAACGCTACTTATCATTTGATGTGACGGATTATGAAATTGAAAATTATCTTGAACGTTTAAGTGATTCGGCACGTTAAATGAACGGTTTATAAAAAACCTTAAATAAAGAAGGTGAAAAGTAATGGTATCTGTGCAAGATAAAAAAGCATGTCTTCACTGGTTTTTAAATCGACATCAAGTGAAACAACGTGATAGTCTTTATTTGTTGCATTTTTTAATGCGAGAAGACAGTTTATTAAGTCAAGTGCATTTTGTTTATGATGTCCAATACGCCCCGCGCGGGATTTTAATATCAGCAGAAGATGCTAAAAAACCGGCATTTAAATTTTATAAAAATCACCTTGTCACAACCGAGGTTGATAAAGCGTTTCATGATATTCGGTTAAACAGGGATGAGCCGCTCTATATTGAGCTGAGTTTTCTTGGTGTCAAACGAAGTTTGGAGTATCACCGTGTATTAGAAGAAAACCCGTTTATCCCTGACGATTACTATTTAAATGAATCAGATAAACAAACGATTGATGCCTTGCTTAATCAGACATTATCGGTTGGTTATGAAGCGTGGCTGAGAAAAGAGATTGATCGTTGCTTAGATGAAGGCGATTTGGATCAATTCCAAGTGTTGTCTGAGCAATTAACCCATTATTTAACGGAAGAAAAACGCCCTGTGCTAGACTCACCGCCGTTAAATAAAAAGTGAGGGAGAACATGTGATAACATATTTATATACTTTATTAAAGCAGCGGTTATTTTTAATTGTTTTACTTATTATCAACTTTTTTGGTACCATTTACGGCTACATCTGGTATGGGCCGCAACTGGAACAAACACCGGCACGGTTTTTGTTGTTTGTTCCTGACTCACCAACAGCGAGTTTGTTTTTTACGATCTTCCTCGTGTTATTACTACTGAATAAGTCATGGCCGCTCGTTGAAGCATTAGCGGTTGTGACCTTGTTTAAATACGGTGTATGGGCCGTTGTGATGAATGTATTGATGTTAGTGACAACGGGTTATTTATCACCAGCAGGCTACATGTTAATCTTTTCTCATGCGGCAATGGCGTTACAAGGCCTTTTATATCTGCCGTTCTACCGGTTTAAAACAAAGCATCTGATCATCGTCTTGATTTGGACCTTGCACAATGATTTTATTGATTATGTGTACGGGATGATGCCGTCTTACCGTTCATTAACAGAATACACACCAGAGATTGCGTACTTTACATTTTGGCTCAGTTTAGTCAGTGTCTTTCTCGTCTATTATTTGATGCAGCATAAAAAAACAGAGTCGTTACGACGTATTGTTAGAGGCTAGGCAAAAGGCAACGGTTTTCTTCATTGAAAATAGTTGTCTTTTTTTGTACAATGATGTTAGCTTTGTCATTAAATTTGCTGTTTTCTGAAAAATTGGCTAGACTAGAGAGGAGAACGATGCATGTCAGACTATGATCAACCTGTTACATACGATGTTAAAGCGATGCAAAGACGCGTCGACTGTTTTATTAGTCAATTTGAAGAAGGGTATTTCAGTCCAGAAGTCATGATGTTACGCTTTACAGAAGAGCTGGGTGAATTAGCGAGAGAAGTTAATCACCTCTATGGACCGAAAAAGAAAAAAGCATCAGAAGAGGCTAACACAGTGGAAGATGAACTCGGCGATTTGTTTTTCGTCTTATTGTCCTTTGCTAATAGTCTTGATATTGATGCAGCAAAAGCGTTTGATCAAGCCATGTCTAAAATTGAAACACGCGATAAAGACCGATTTACAAAAAAGAAGGAGTGATACATGTGGGGAAAATTAATGTTGTTGTCGCCGGTGCGAGCGGTAAAATGGGTAGTGAAGCTTTACGCATGATCAAAAAACATCAAGACCTCACCCTTGTTGGGTGTGTCGATTTACACCATAAAGGTATGAAAGTAAAAGAAGTTGAAGGGTTACCGGATTTTGATGCGGTGTTTTATGATGATATTAATCAATGTTTAGAAGATGTTGATGCCGATGTCTTGGTTGATTTAACGTCACCTAAGGTCGGATTTAAACATACGAAAGCCGCACTTTTACATGATGTGAGACCTGTTGTTGGGACGACTGGTTTTACCGCTGATGAACTAGAAGAACTCACACAACTCAGTAAGGAAAGAAAAGTTGGTGCTGTCATTGCACCTAACTTTGCAATGGGCGCCGTGTTAATGATGCAGTTTGCTAAACAAGCGGCGAAGTATTTCCCGGATGTTGAGATTATTGAAAAGCACCATGATCAAAAACTCGATGCGCCGTCTGGAACGGCTGTAAAAACAGCAGAACTGATTCAAGAAACACGAAAACAAAAATCACAAGGCCATCCCGATGAGCATGAAACGATTGATGGTGCCCGTGGCGCTGACTTTGATGGCATGCGGATTCATAGTGTGCGGTTACCTGGACTCGTCGCTCACCAAGAAGTTATCTTTGGTGGACCAGGTGAAAATTTCACTCTTAAACATGACTCCTTCCACCGTGAATCATTTATGTCAGGGATTAAATTTGCGATTGACCATGTTGTTAAGCTCGAGCGGTTAGTATATGGCCTTGAACACTTAATGATGGATTAATTTAAAGGGGAGAAAACGAATGAAAATTGCTTTAATTGCACACGATGAAAAGAAAGACGAAATGATTAATTTTTCCGTCTCTTATAAACATATTCTTGAAAGTCATGAATTGTTTGCGACAGGTACGACTGGGAAGCGCATTGCTGAAGCGACTGGTTTAGATGTTCACCGATTCAATTCGGGTCCGCTTGGTGGCGATCAACAAATCGGGGCGAAAATTTCAGAAAATGAAATGGATTTAGTGATTTTCTTTAAAGATCCACTGACAGCTCAACCACATGAGCCGGATATTAGTGCGCTTATGCGCTTGTGTGATGTGTATCAAATTCCGCTTGTCACCAACCTTGCTGGGGCAGAGGTTATGATTCGTGCGCTTGAAGCAGGTTTTTTCCATTGGCGTGATGTCATTGACGCTTAAAAGCGACAAATGATCATGGTCATATAATTCGAGATCAATGAAACACTCACCGAACGAGGTGAGTGTTTTTATCGTTAACGGGAGAATTATATTTGTTAACATTCAAAAAGCTTAAGGAATATGTTAAAATTATTGTAATGATCAAAAGAGAAGAGGTTAACAAATGGATGTGTTTAAACCGGCTGAACCGATTCTAACTCGTCTAACTGAAGCGGGTTATGATGCTTATATTGTCGGTGGTTCCGTCAGAGACTACTTACTGAACACCCCGATTAATGATATAGATATTGCGACAAGCGCAAAACCAGAACAAGTCATGGCCCTGTTTAAGCAAGTTATTCCAGTGGGCATCGAACACGGGACCGTCATTGTTCGTGATCACCACACATCATTTGAAGTGACGACGTTAAGAGAAGAAACGACCTATAGTGACCGTCGTCATCCTGATGCGGTGCATTTTGTCACGGATGTTTTGAAAGACTTAGCGCGTCGTGACTTTACGATGAATGCCATTGCTTTAACCCAATCAGGTGAACTGATTGATCCATTTGGTGGCCAATCTGATATTATAAATAAACAGATTCAAGCTGTTGGTGACGCCGAGGCACGATTTAATGAAGACCCGTTAAGAATGCTTAGGGCGATTCGATTCAGTAGCCAACTAGGTTTTACGATTGAACAAAAAACTAAGCGCGCGCTTATGGCGAAAATGATGCTAATTAGAGACGTCTCAATCGAACGGATTCAAGTTGAGTTAGACAAGTTTTTTCAAGGGCCGTATTTAACGGAGGCACTCACATTAACGGAAACGAAACAATTACTCTTGGACTTACCTTTCTTTAACGAAAGAATAGCCATCATAGATGAATTAACCAACGTAATGACGCCTTTTTATAGTTTAATCGATGTCTTTGTCTACATGAGTTATCGTCATGAAGATGTGATGCTTACAGCTATCTATAAAAGCTATCGGTTATCTAATGTTCAAAAACGAGAAGGTCTGCTTTTATTGGCCGCTCTTGAACGCTATCAACTGAAGATACCTTTATCATTGATTGTCTATCATTTGCCGTCACATCTCTATGAGCGATTGAGTGACTTAGTGGAACATCTCTGTTTAGCTCCACTCAGCTTAGCGAAGTTGAAAAAAGTAAATCAAGCCTTACCAATTCATTCAAAACAAGAGATTGAGCTTACTGGCAATGATTTGATTCAACTCTTCCCAGAACGTAAACGAGGAAAGTGGATAGGTGAGATTCTTGACCAGCTTGAAACGAATATTATTACCGGCATCATACCAAATCAACGAGAACATTTAAAGGAGTGGGTCACATGGTCCTATCCAATCGAGAAAAAATAATTCAACTATTAGCACAAAATATGCACACATATGTGTCAGGTCAATGGCTCTCTGACCAACTCGGTATTTCAAGAACGGCTGTCTGGAAACAGATGAAACATTTAGAGGAAGACGGTTATCATTTTAAAGCGGTCCCGAATAAAGGCTACCGTCTTATCGATATGCCGGATAAAGTGAGTGAGAACACGCTATTTTGGGGCCTGGATACGGATGTACTCGGACAGATGTTGGAATACCATGATCAATTAACATCGACGCAAGATTTAGCACATACGAGAGCTAGAGAAAATAAACCGGATGGCTATTTAATTGTCGCTGACTCACAAACAAATGGACGAGGCAGATTACACCGGGCCTTTCGTTCTGAAAATAAAAACGGAGCATGGTTTAGCTTTATTTTACGTCCAGAACTCTCACCCGTAGAAGCGCAAAAAATCACCTTACTCACAGCGGTAAGTTTGGTGCGCACGATTAAACAGAAAACAACGCTTGAACCGAAAATCAAGTGGCCAAACGATATATTAATCGGTGAAAAAAAACTTGCCGGTATTCTAACCGAAATGCAGGCGGAACAAGACCAAATTCATTATATGGTCATTGGTGTTGGGGTGAATATTAATCAACGCATCGATGAGTTTCCAGAAGACTTACGTGAGACCGTGACGTCTTTAATGATTGAAACAAATGAACGTTTTAAGCGTCGTTATTTTATTCAAGACTTCTTAAAACATTTTGAAGTGTTATACCGTACCTTACTTACGGACGGATTTGAGTCGATTAAAGAAGAATGGGAAGCGCACGCTTTTAAGCTGGGTGAGACACTCGACTATCGTTTAGGTGAGGAAGAAAAGACAGGGGTATTTGTTGGCATCCATGAGACCGGCGCTCTACTCATTGAACATGAGGGAAAAACCGACCGGCTATATTCAGCAGATATTCACTGGTTTGAAGGAGGTAAAAGATGAAGACCATCCATGATTTCTATCAGATGAAACAACAAAACGAGAAGGCGGTGATGATTACCGCTTATGATTATCCGTCGGCTAAAATGGTGGAACAAGCAGGGGCAGACCTCATCTTAGTGGGAGACTCTCTAGGAATGGTCATGCTTGGGTATGACTCAACGACAGATGTCACCGTAAGTGATATGGTCCACCATGCGAAAGCAGTTAGACGCGGAGCAAAAGACACGTTTATTGTTGTCGATATGCCGTTTATGAGTTACCATATTTCCGTTGAAGATGGACTAAAAAATGCAAAACAGCTGTTTCAAGCATCACGAGCGCAAGCGCTAAAACTTGAAGGCGCAAGTGAGATGGTGTTAATGCTAACGAAACGTTTAACTGAAGCGGGGATTCCAGTCGTAAGTCACCTTGGCCTGACCCCGCAATCTGTCAATGTGATGGGGGGCTTTAAAGTCCAAGGGAAAGATCAATCATCTGCTAGGCGATTAATTGAAGAGGCAAAACAAGTCGAGCGGTACGGGGCGGTGATGTGTGTCCTAGAAGGAATACCGGCTACGCTTGCTGATAAAATCACTACACAACTCACTATCCCGACGATTGGTATAGGTGCGAGTTCAAATTGTGATGGTCAAGTTCTTGTTTATCATGACTTATTACAATACGGCACTGATCGTTTGGCGAAATTTGTGAAGTCTTATGCCAACCTTAATCAAACCGTACCTACAGCGCTTGGCGCTTTTGTCGCAGACGTTAAAGCGTGTCGCTTTCCTGAAGAAAAACATACGTATCAGCTAAATGAAGGGGTAACGTTAGAGGAGGAAGAGGTCTAATGGAAGTCATTCATACCATTGATGACATGAAGCGCTTTGTTAAAGACAGACAAGCCGCTCAAAAGACCATTGGTTTTGTACCAACAATGGGGTATTTACATGAAGGGCATGTGTCATTAATTGATTATGCGAAAGAAGAAACTGATACGGTTGTTGTGAGTGTCTTTGTCAATCCGCTTCAGTTTAACGACCCAAATGATTTAGACGCTTATCCTAAGAGTGCTCAACGTGATACCGACATGTGCACTGCCCGTGGTGTCGATGTTTTATTTATGCCACCTGCTCGTGAGATGTACCCATCAGACATGGGTATTACAATGTCACTCACAAAGCGAATGGGCGTCCTCTGTGACCGAACGAGACCGGGTCACTTTGGAGGTGTCTTAACTGTCTTAACAAAATTGTTTCATATAATTGAACCAACAAAAGTCTATTTCGGCTTAAAAGATGCTCAACAAGTCGCAGTCGTTGATTTACTGATAGAGCATTTGAACTTCCCTACCATCTTAAGACCAATCCCAACCGTTAGAGAACCGGATGGTTTAGCGAAAAGTAGTCGCAATGTCAATCTCAGTGAACGTGAGCGACAAGACGCCCCACTGATCTACCGAGCACTAACAGAAGCAAAAGCGATGATGGAGCAGGGTGAACGAGACCAAGAGACGATTTTGTCACATGTTCAATCCGTTATTAATCAAAGTCGTCACGCGGAGATTGATTATATCGAACTGTTGAGTTATCCTCAATTAGAAGCGTTACCGATACTTAAAGGCCAAGTGATTCTCGCTTGTGCGGTGAAATTTGAACGTGCCAGATTGATTGATAATGTGTTGGTTGACCTGTAGTTTGTGACATTTATAAGTGCAGATCAACGTTTTAATGAAAAACGCATGAAAAATAAATAGAAAATAGAAAAGGGAGCGACAGCTATGTTTCGAACACTAATGAAAGGGAAGTTACACCGTGCTCGTGTAACGGAGGCTAATTTAAATTATGTTGGCAGCATCACCATTGATGAAGCGCTTATGGAAGCGATTGACTTGTTGCCACATGAGAAAGTACAAATTGTCAACAACAATAATGGCGCCCGGCTTGAAACGTATGTTATTCCCGGAGAAAGGGATAGTGGGGTCATCTGTTTAAACGGGGCTGCTAGCCGATTAGTTCAACCAGGGGACATCGTCATCATTGTCAGTTATGCGCTTGTCTCAGAAAATGAGTTAACGACATTTACACCAAAGGTCGCGTTATTAAACGAAGACAATACAATTAAAGAGATGATTGACCAAGAGCCTCCGCTAACAACGCTAGAGTAGACAGATAAATAACGCAGTAAAAACTAAGAATGAAGGTGAGCGAGATGACGACATTTGCGGTTGTCGATTTAGAAACAACAGGGAATCAAAAACAAGATCGAATCATTGAAATCGGGATTGTCATCTATCGCGATCAACAGATTGTTTCGACGTATCAAACCTTGATTAATCCACATAAACATATCTCACGTTTTATTGAGCATCTCACAGGGATTAACAACGCGATGGTGATGGACCAACCGACATTTGAGGATGTAGCGACGACTATTCATCATTTATTAGATGATGCTTATTTTGTTGCACACAACGTGCCATTTGATTTAGGGTTTTTAAATCAAGAATTTGAACGTGTCGGACTTGAAAAACTCACATCCAAAACATTGGATACCGTAGAACTTAGTCGGATGATGTTACCGGCAGCACCAGGCTTTAAATTAAATCAGTTGGCTCAATTTTTATCCATCACCCATGATGACCCTCATCGCGCCCTGTCAGATGCTTATGTCACAACCGATTTATTAAAGGTATTGTTAGAAGAACTTGCAAGCTTGCCAAAAACGACCTTAAAAAAACTACTGCCGTTATCGGAAAAGCTTAAAAGTGATCTTGTTCCTATTATTCATGAGTTGTTAAATAAACCGCAAACACGTCACATATCTGAAAAAGACGCGTCATACGATTATCACTATGGTTTAGCGATTAGACGTGTACCTGAGATCGAACCGATCACAAAACAACCGGTGATGCCATCATTTGGTGAGTGGCTTGATCAATTTGAAGCGGCATTTAATACGCCGCTGCGCTTCGGGCAACGTGAAATGAGTGAAGCGATTTATCATGCATTTGTGACTGGGTCATCCGCATTAATAGAGGCGGGTACCGGGATAGGGAAGACCATGAGCTATCTTTTGGCTGCCATTTATGTGGCAAAAACATCACAAGAAAAAGTTGTCATCAGCACCTATTTAAAACAACTTCAAAAACAACTGCTGCATGAGGAAGTACCGAAAATTTTAGATCACATCAAAGAAGGTTGTCGGATCGAAGTATTGAAAGGTAAAAATCAGTACATCAGTGTTAAACGTTTTAGTGAATGGATTGTTAAAACAGATAATGATCATTATGACTTTACTTTAACGAAAGCGATTGTGCTTATTTGGCTCACGAAAACAGAAACAGGTGATGTGGATGAAATTCAATTGCCTCGAAGTGGCTATCAATTGTTCCATCAATTTTCTCACCGATTTGATTCAGATGAGAAACAAGCATTTAGTTATTATGAATATAAGCTCACCCGAATTGATACCGCGGATATTGTGATTGTGAATCATGCACTGATGCATCAACTCGTGGTACAAGAAAAAATGCCTTTAAATCGCATAATCATTGATGAAGCGCATCACTTACCAGAAGTGATTGAACAAGAAGAAGGGTTAATGTTTCATTCTGAAGCCATTCATGCCTTTTTAAATCAAGTCATTCATCGATTAAAAACATTTGAGGTGTTAGATGCTGGGATAAAAGCGACCGTGGAAGATATTAAGTACGATTATCAATGTTTGATTGACTTTACCCGGCAGTTTATCTCGCGTCAGCTCACGTCAAAAGGAACTAAAAAAATCGTCACGATTGATCCAAATGAAGACGTATTTTTAACGATGCAAGTCATGTATGAGCGATTTAAGTTGTTACTTGACGACTTACTTAAAGACGTTTATCTGACACCGCATCCGCTGATTCGCGACGAACTTACCTCGATTGTGTCAGCCTTTTTAGAACCGTATAATCGTTTCTTTTTTGATGACGCAACAGATGCTGTGTACTGGTTGGAAATGGATATGACCCATCAACAGCACCCAATCAGCTTTTATAAAAAGCCGGTAGACATTCGTGACACGGTGAAGCGTTATTATTTCGCCAAAGGTCGCTCCGTGATTCTAACGAGTGCGACTTTAACAGTTAATCAGCGCTTTGATTATTTAGAACATCAATTAGGCATCACGAAACAAGTGAATACGTATCGGTTTCCGGCACTCTATCCAACAGAAGATCATGTGCAGTTACTGGTACCGAATGACTTTCCTCGTCTTGATCAACGTGAAACGACCGCTTATGTTGAGGCATTGAGTGAACTGGTCTTTTCTTTAGCTGACTTGACCAAGGGGCGTATGTTAATCCTATTCAATTCTTATCAAATGTTAAAGGATACCCATGTTTTATTAGAAGAATTGTTCCAAGATGATTACGTCCTCATCGCTCAAGGGATCTCAAGCGGAAGTCATGAAAAACTAAAGAAACATTTCCAACAGACAGACCAAGCGATTTTACTTGGGACGCATGCTTTTTGGGAAGGGTTAGATATCCCGGGTGATGATTTAAAATGTGTTGTGATTGCGCGCTTACCGTTCCAATCACCGAGTCAGCCCGTTGTTGAAGCGAAATTGAAGCGAATGGAAAGTAACGGTCAATCAGGTTTTTATGGTTATTCTTTACCTGATGCGGTGATTCGGTTTAAACAAGGTTTTGGTCGGCTCATTCGCAGTGAGACGGATGCAGGCATTGTTGTCGTGACCGATGACCGGATTGTCACCAAAAGTTATGGCCGCACATTTATTGAGTCACTGCCGTCTGTTCCAGTCTATCATCGCCGGACAACAGAACTGTTAGACATGGCACAAACGTTTTTAACGGATAAGTAGAGAAAAAAACTTATAAAAACAAGCAGAAATCATAAAAAAGCCTGGTTAGGCATTATTTTTCCCTTGAAAACCTGCTATAATATAACAAGGTTTATCAATACGTGTCATAAACACAAAATAACTAAAGGTTGGGATACAATGCGTAATGAAAAAATAGAAACATTATCAACGGTTAAGCTTCAGAACAACCCAGAACTTTATAAGATTGTCGATAGTTTAAATCGGACATTGAAAGATGATGATTTAATGTTTGGGTTAGCTTTGGATGAGGATGACGATGAAACAGCAATCTTCACAATTTATCGAACTTAATTATCTTAAAATTATTATCAGCAGCTTACTGCTGATCGGCTTAGTCGTTGTTGGATATAGTATTCATCTGTACGGTGAGATACGGGATTTTGAAGATGAAGGGTTCGAGGCGTCCATTGCCCGTGTCAAAGAGGCTTACGCCCCGTCCGATATTAACGACGTGACCCGGTTTCACGGTGAAGCCTTTTATCATGTGATCCACACAAGTGATGAGGAACGTGTGACGTATTACTTTGTAAATCAAACAGATGATGCAGCTGATATTACCGTTTATACAGCTGAGTCTAGTGATCCGCTTCAGTCGATTCTATCCACATTTGAGTCAGAAAGGCCGAATAACGAATTAAGTCGTGTGAATGTCGGTTTAAGACAGCAATTACCGATTGTTGAAATCATTTCAACCACAACATCTGGTGCAGTCCGTTATGATTATTACAGATTAACCGATGGTACATATGAAAGTGGCTTAACCTTAAATAATGTGAACTAAGGAAAGGTGATTATATGCAATTAGCAAAACGTGTACAAACACTGACGCCCTCTACAACTTTAGCGATCACAGCTAAAGCGAAGGCGCTTAAAGATAGTGGACATGATGTGATTGGTTTAGGCGCAGGTGAACCTGACTTTAATACACCTGATTATATTATCGAGGCAGCAGAAGAGGCGATGCGAACAGGTTTAACGCGTTATACGCCATCGGGTGGTATTTTGCCGCTTCGTGAAGCGATTGCACGTAAGATGTTAAAAGATCAAGGCATTGATTATGATGCTGATCAAATCGTTGTCACGACAGGGGCAAAGCATGCCTTATATACGTTATTTCAAGTCCTGTTAAATCCAGGTGATGAAGTGATTGTGCCAACCCCTTACTGGGTTAGCTATCCAGAACAAATCAAACTTGCTGAAGGTGAGCCGGTGTTCGTGACTGGAAAAGAAGCTAATCAGTTTAAGTTATCACCTGAACAATTAGAACAAGCCATCACGGAGAAAACGCGGGCGGTTATTATTAACTCACCGAGCAACCCAACCGGGATGATGTATACAAAAGAGGAACTCGCTGCACTCGGAGAGGTCTGTGTGAAACATAATATTATCATCGTTTCAGATGAAATTTATGAAAAATTGATTTATACCGACCAACCTCACGTGTCAATCGCGTCCTTATCGGAACAATTAAAGAAACAAACGGTCATTATTAACGGTGTGTCAAAATCACATGCGATGACCGGTTGGCGGATTGGCTATGCGGTCGGGCGCAAAACGATTATTAAAGCGATGACAAATCTTTGTAGTCACTCAACGTCTAATCCAACAACGATTAGTCAATATGCGGCACTAGCGGCTTATACACACGGTGAAACAGAAATTGAACAGATGGTTCAATCCTTTCATGAACGTTTAGCTTACACGTATGATTTATTAACTAAAGTGCCAGGCGTTACGTGTGTGAAACCGCAAGGAGCGTTTTACTTGTTCCCAAATGTAGAGCGTGCGATTGACCTCTGTGGCTTTACCGACGTTGAAGAATTTTCAACGGCGTTATTAGAAGAGGAACAAGTCGCCATTATACCAGGAACAGGGTTTGGAGCACCAAAAAATGTGCGGTTATCGTACGTGATTGAGAAATATCAATTAGAAGAAGCTATTACACGCATGACGCGCTTTATTGAGCGCCATGCAAAAATATAAGAGAGATGTTTTGGAGGGAAGTTTGTTGAAAACAACAATTAGTAAAGTACATGAGCATTTAAATGAAGAAGTGAAAATTGGGGCTTGGCTTAGTAACAAGCGTTCAAGTGGTAAGATTGCTTTCTTACAACTGCGTGACGGAACTGGCTTTATTCAAGGGGTTGTCGTTAAGGCAGCTGTATCAGAAGAGACTTTTAACTTAGCTAAATCTATTACACAAGAATCATCAGTTTATGTGACGGGAACAATTGTCGAAGATACCCGTTCACCTTTTGGTTATGAAATGCAAGTCACTGATTTAGAACTGATTCATGAATCGGTTGATTTCCCGATCACACCAAAAGAGCACGGCACCGAATTTTTAATGGATCATCGTCACCTTTGGTTACGTTCTAAACGTCAACACGCGGTTATGAAGATTCGTAATGAAATCATTCGTGCGACGTATGAATTCTACAATAAAGAAGGCTTTATTAAGATTGATCCCCCAATTTTAACGGGTTCAGCTGCGGAGGGTACAACGGAATTATTCCATACTCAGTACTTTGATGAAGAAGCTTATCTTTCTCAAAGTGGTCAGCTCTATATGGAAGCAGCTGCGATGGCCTTTGGAAAAGTTTTCTCATTTGGACCAACGTTCCGTGCGGAAAAATCAAAAACACGTCGTCACTTGATTGAGTTTTGGATGATTGAACCGGAAATGGCCTTTATGGAACATGAAGAAAGTTTACAAGTCCAAGAACAATACGTGAGTTACTTAGCGCAATCTGTCGTAGAAAACTGTGCACTAGAACTCGATGTTTTAGAGCGTGATGTAGAGAAATTAAAACAAATACAAGCACCATTCCCACGGATTACGTATGATGAAGCACTTGCGTTATTAAAAGAAAAAGGCTTTGATGATATTGAGTGGGGAGAAGACTTTGGCTCACCTCATGAAACAGCAATTGCGGAGAGCTTTGATAAACCTGTCTTTATTACGCATTATCCAAAAGATATTAAAGCTTTCTATATGAAGCCAGATCCTGAGAATGAGAAAGTTGTTCTTTGTGCCGATTTAATCGCACCTGAGGGTTATGGTGAGATTATCGGTGGCTCTCAACGGATTGATGATTTAGAATTAATGAAAGAGCGCTATGAGGAACATAATTTATCAGGTGATGCTTACCAGTGGTATTTAGAATTACGCCAATACGGTTCTGTACCTCACTCTGGCTTTGGTTTAGGGTTAGAGCGTACGGTTGCTTGGTTCAGTGGGGTTGAGCACGTACGTGAAACCATTCCATTCCCACGTTTATTAAACCGTCTGTATCCATAAGATTATACGTGACAATAAATAAAAAAAACCCTCGGATCTTGTCCGGGGGTTTTCACCATCAGGTGAATGGGGGGAGAATGTTGAAACAACACTATGAACGATTTATGCGCGATCAACTCACGTTTTCAAAAAAACTCTTAACCGACTATCGTAAGATAGGTATGGATGAAACGGAACTGATTGTTGTGCTGCAGCTGATTCGTTATCAAATAGAGAACAATCTGTTTCCGACACCGTCGGATATCGCTACGCACACAAATTACGATGATCAAGTCGTCAGCCGCAGTTTGCGCCAGCTGATGCAGAAGCATTTGATGTCGATTGAAGAAAGTGAGAATGGTGAGGGGATAGTCGATGAATATTATTCATTAGAACCACTCTGGCAAGCCTTATATACGAAGCGTGAGGCCGATAAAGCGAAGCCAACCGATCAAAGTGTGGAAGTGTTTAAACAGTTTGAACGTGAATTTGGCCGGGTGTTATCGCCAATTGAAATTGAAACGATTAATATGTGGCTTGATGAAGATCAGTATGATGTCAAGCTCATTCAACAAGCGCTAAGGGAAGCCGTCTTACTCAGTAAGCTCAACTTTAAATACGTTGACCGTATTTTACAAGAGTGGCAGAAAAAAGGGATTAAAACGGTGGAAAAAGCGAAACAAGCTGGTAAGAAATTTCATCAACAATCGAGTCAACGCACAGAACCGGCAAGAAAACGTACCGATCCTTCGGTCTATTATAACTGGTTAGATGACCCTGACGATTAAATGGAGGTGAATAGTCATGTTAACGAATAAACAAATTCGCTTTGTCCTTGATACGATGGCCGAGATGTATCCCGATGCTTGGTGTGAACTGAAACATGAGAATCCGTTTGAACTCGTGATTGCCGTCGCACTATCAGCTCAGTGTACCGACCAACTCGTCAATAAAGTGACCGATTCTCTCTTTAAAAAATATAAAACACCTGAAGATTATTTAGCCGTGCCATTAGAAGAATTAGAACAAGATGTGAAATCGATTGGGTTATATCGCAATAAAGCAAAAAACATTCAAAAATTGTCACAAAGAATCATTGAAGAATTTAACGGCAAAGTCCCAGAGACGCACGATGAACTTGAATCATTAGCCGGTGTCGGGCGAAAAACAGCGAATGTCGTTATGTCCGTGGCTTTTAATGAACCGGCGATTGCGGTAGACACGCACGTTGAACGTGTGTCTAAACGATTAGGGATCGCTCGCTGGAAAGACTCCCCGTTAGAGGTTGAGAAGACGTTGATGAAAAAAGTACCGAAAGATGAGTGGAGTGACACGCATCACCGGATGATTTTCTTCGGGCGCTACCATTGTAAAGCCAAAAATCCACAATGTAACACGTGTCCTTTGCTCGACCTTTGCCGAGAAGGACAGAAACGTTTACGTAAAAAGGAGCGAGAACATGCCAACAAATCGTCATGAGTTATTGATTTGGTTTGATCAACAAAAACCCGATATCCAACAGTTGTTTGATGGGCGTGAGTTTAAAGAAGCGATCAAACCGATGACAGAAGCGGTGCACGCATTCAAAGTGCTGTTGTATGAGTTGAATCAAACCAATGATTTAACAAAAGATATGGATAGCCTTTCAATCAAGCCAATCAATATAAAGGAACGGTTTGAGTATGTTGAAGGCAATCTAAAACAATACCATGCGTATTTACAACTCATCACCCTCTATGAAGAAGTAGAAAAATTGTATGCGAAAGAAGCCATTAAAGAAGCAATGAAAAACCAATCATCGTGACAACCTAAAAACATCCCCAGATATTTATTTAATATCTGGGGATGTTTTAGGTGGTAAATGCGCTTATATTAAGCCGCATCCTCTTGGTCTACGCTTGTCTCCTCATCCGTTTGATCTGATTCATCATCTGTTGAATCCTCGTCTGTTGGTTCGTCAGATGTATCACTTTCATCAGAATCATTATTGCTACCATTACCGTTACCATTGTTGTTGTCATCTGGGTTTTCACCATCTGGTAACTCAATGTCGGGTAGGTCAGGTTCTTCTTCTTTTTCTTTCGGTGTCATGATTTCAACGGTTTTTGTTTCACTTGTTAACGTGACTTTTTCTGGGTTAAAGGCCGTCACATTAATTGTGTACATCGTGTCAGGTTCAACTTCTTCAATCGTGAAGATTGTCGCATCGGTATTTGTTGGTTCACCGGATTGATAGTTGACTTCAAAAGCGACATCAACATCTGCCTCCATCGTATGCTCCCAAGTCACGGTGATACTGTTCGTTTCTTCATCATAAGCAGCCGTTAAGTTTTCTACCGGATTCAATTGTTCATAGGCGTCAGATACCGCTGATGGTTCAGTACCTGCTTTAAACAACTCGGTAATGATTTGGTCGTTTGGCGTAAATTCACTCGGTAGTTGAGCTGGATTTGTGCCAGTTTCAACTTTAACAGGTACAACACTATCAGGACGAGTGAAATCCGTTACATCGACGTTTTTAGAGAGCTCCTCCATCGCATACTTGAATAGAAGCTGTGAGTTGTATGCGTCTGAAACGGCTTTCGTTGAACTGTCAGGATAGCCTGTCCATGCGCCAATTGCATATTGGGTACTTAAGCCAACAAACCATTTATCGACGTTATTATTGGTTGTCCCGGTTTTACCGGCGACTGGTACACCCGATACGTTTGCTCTAGTACCTGTACCTGAGCGGACGACGTTTTTCATCATATCTGTGACCATATAAGCTGTTGCCTCTGACATTGCCACAGTTGTTTCGGGTTCTACTTCAATACGACGGCCATCGGGATACTCAATCGCCACGACACTATAAGGTTCGGTATATAAGCCGCCATTACCAAAGGCCGCATAGGCTGCTGCCATCTCAAGTGTAGAAGCTTCAAAGGTCGACCCACCAATCGCATCACGCACATTTAATCCACCTTCTGGTATGGTTAAACCAAGCTTTTGTCCGAAGTCACTCACTTGACTTCTACCAACTTCATCAAATAAGTGCGCAGCAACAACGTTAGAAGACTGTTCTAAAGCTGTTCGTAAGGTCACCTGTCCACGGTAACGACCGACGTTATTAATCGCCTTTGAACCGGTTACTTCATAAGGGCCATTATCTGGCATTTGTTCATAGGTAGAATAATTTAAATGCTCAATCGCTGGACCATAAGAAAAAATCGGTTTAATTGATGAGCCCGGTTGACGTTTTGCTTGAATCGCCATATTAAAGCCACCAGCAGCACGGTTTCTGCCACCACCAAGCGCTCGAATCGCACCAGACGTTGTTTCAACAACGGAGAGTCCAGATTGTAGTTCGCTATCTGAATAACTGATTGGACTCTCGTCAGACAGCAAGTATTCGACATAGCTTTGTGCATCTTGGTCCATTGTTGTGTAGACTTTTACGCCATCATTGTATAAATCAATCTCGTATTTATCTTCTAGTTCACGTTGTACTTGATCTAAAAAGTCAGTATGACTCGTACGCGAACCGCTTGAGACGTTTAAAATATCGTCGATCGCCACTTGTTTCGCTTCCTCAGCTTCCGCTTCAGAAATTTTTTCGTGTCGGACCATTAAGTTCAGTACTGTCTCCATCCGTTCTTTGGCGAGCTCTGGATTGACAGTCGGGTCATATGCCGACGGACGTTGTGGTAACCCGGCGAGTAGAGCCGCTTCGGCTAAACTGAGTTCATTAAGGTCCGTGACCCCAAAGTAGTTTTGGGCCGCTGTTGCGACACCGTATCCCGCAGACCCATAGTAGATGCGGTTTAAATACATCTCTAAAATGGTTTCTTTGGAATAAGATAGATCTAGTTGAATCGCAAGCCACTGTTCTTGGACTTTACGTTCTAACGTTTTATCTGGGTATAAGAAAGCCCCTTTAATGACCTGTTGGGTGATGGTTGATCCACCTTCAGCGCCAAACCCATCGGTTAAGTTAGCAATGACAGCCCCGCCAATGCGGCGAAGGTCCATGCCGAAGTGATCGAAGAAGCGAACATCCTCGGTTGCTAGGACGGCATCGACTAATACGGGTGGAAGGTCATCGTAACTAACTTTCACGCGTTGTTCTTCACCGATATCAGCAAACAGCTCCCCGTCTTTATCATAGACTTTACTTGATGAGGGAATGCTTAATTTTTCTGGGTCAAGTTCAGGTGACTTCGAGATGTAATAAGCGAATAATCCACCTACACCAACCGCAACAATTAATCCGAGTACGAGGATCGTCAGGATAATTTTCTTGAAAGAAAACTTTTTGTTCGATTGTTTTTTATTTTGTTTCTGTTTCGTTTGTTTCATCTGTTCTTGTCGTCGTTTTTCACTCCGCGACTTGTATTGATCAGACATTGTAAATTCCTCCATTCGTTCTTAAAAAAAGATCTCATCCACGACAGTTAAATAATCTACGAGGGCAGGGTAACCTGCCGGAATGACTGTTCCTTCATCTTTAACGGCTGTATAAGGTATCGACTTTCTACCGTCTTTAAATTGACGATGCCAATACGGAAAAAGTTTCACTGCCGGAAAGACATATGATTCATTATAAGCTTGAAATCGCATAATCACAAAACATATCCCTTCGTGTTTGACGATATCTTCCATATGTTCGATTTGATGTTGATGGAAGTTACTCAGGGGGAACGACGTTTTATTTTTTGTTTCTTTCGCTTCAAAATCAATGTAACGGCCTTTATAGAGTCCATTATAATCCGTTGTTGAGGCCTGCTTAAAGTAAGCTTCTTTAATCACTGCTGCACTACGTTTAGGGTAATCGACTTTTACAATTTGTACCGGGGTTGGTTTTTTGTGAATCACACACAAGCCCCGGCTGCGGTAATACTTATTGGTTTCATTAATATCTTTTTCTAAAGTCATGCCGCGATTACTAAAGCGGTCATGTGGTGTGTTGTTTTTTGTTACACTTTGAGCTTTTACCTTTTTACCATTTGGATAATTCAAACAACATCCCTCCTGTTTCAAATATCATATCAAAAATTTATAAAATGGCGAGTGGAAATGGCGATTTTAAGGCTTTGGACGGATGAGGGTCTCCTCACGGCCCAGTGGACTTGGTCTAATTATTTGGTTGAATCTTCCTTCCATAGTATAGCATATAAAACGTATGTTTGTATAATGAGAAAATGATGAAAAAAAGGTGAGAAAATGATAGGTGTCGCTATTTAATCATGTTTGTCAACGGTCTATATCCGTGCTAAAGTATGTATCAAGAGGTGAAAAATCATGTCAATCCTATCACAAACAGAAACCATTGATCAGATAAAACAGGCCTGTTTTATCCGCTATCAACAAGATAAGACCCCGGCTAAATTGAATGACCGAGAATCATTTAGTATGATTAAAGAGGAAGTCACCCCACAGTTTCAGTTGCTGGAACAATGGGAGGAGGAGCTGTTAACAGATATTAAATCACATGCCTTATCGATCCATCCGTCACTCGTACAGTCTACCCGAGAAAACATGGAATTAATCATTATGCATAGCTTTTATCACGATACCGATGTGAAACGGTTCAATGAACTTGTGAAATCCGTTGATGTTGTCATTGATATGGTAGGAAAGGTATACCGAAATGACTAAAGTATTAGCGGTCACGGGATATAAATCATTTGAATTAGGCATTCCATCCGACCAAGACCCGCGCGTGGTGATTATTAAAAAAGCGTTAGAAAAAAAGCTGATTGGATTATTAGAAGAAGGCTTAGAGTGGGTGATTGTTTCAGGGCAACTTGGGGTTGAGTTGTGGTGCGTGGAGGTGTGTCTTGACCTACAGGAACAGTATGACTTTCAGATAGGGATTATCGCACCATTTGAAGAACAAGACAGTCGCTGGAAAGAAGCGGACCAACAAAAGTATCAGTTACTAACAATGACGGTTGATTATTTTAATACGCTCTATCAAGGGGGATATAAAAACCCAGGTCAATTTAAAATGAAAAACCAATTTTTCTTATCAAAAGCTGATGCTAGTCTCGTCTTGATCGACGAAGACCATCCAGGCAGTGTGAAGTTTTACATAGAGGCGCTGGAAAAAGAACCTCATCATCCGATGTATACGATCACACCACTCGATTTAGAAGATACGGGGCGTGAACTACAAGAATTAGCTGAGTTTGATGCTTAAGGAGACACGATGGTATGTTCGTCACTATAATTCTTCTAAAAGTTTGATATAATAGAACAGATGAGAAAAGACAGCATAACCTTATATATTTAACGGGGTGAAAAAATGGAAAATAAGTTAACACAGTTATCAACCAAAGATATTTTAGACAAAGATTTTAAAACGTCGATGCGTGGCTATAATCAAGAAGAAGTGGATGCGTATCTCGATATCATTATTCAAGATTATGAAGCACTTGAAAGTAAGATCAAACAACTCGAAGAAGAGCAGACACGCGTGTCAAGAAAGCCGGAAGAACCGGTAAGACCACGTGTCCAGGCGACGAATCATCAAGCGAACTATGATATCTTGAAGCGCGTATCTAATTTAGAAAAAGCGGTCTTTGGCAAAAAGTATGCTGACGACTAAGCGTTCCTAGACATTTCTACGTGTCAATTTACGTGAGATATGTTATACTGTTAAAGGAAAAAATAAAGGGAAATGAATGTTTTGGTAATCGCTACAAACGTTTAGCGTTTGTAGAGGAAAGTCCATGCTCACACAAGCTGCGATGCTTGTAGTGTTCGTGCTTGATGAATAAATAAATCAAGGCAGTCACGTTTGTGATTGACGGCAGGGAAGGGCGCTAAGTCTTCGGATATGTGCCGAGTACCTTGAAAGTGCCACAGTGACGAAGTCAAGCGGGAAACCGACTTGAGTGGAACGAGGTAAACCCCACGAGTGAGCAACCCAAATTTTGGTAGGGGCATCTTGGATTAGGGAACTGAACCGAAACAAGGACATAGTCAACTATGTAGATAGATGGTTACCACTAGAGTACGAGGCTGACCACCGTTTGTAGTGCTTTAGAACAGAACATGGCTTATAAAACATTCATTGGTCATTTATTTTGAAACGATGAACCTTCCTCTGACTTTTCGGTCGTTGGGAGGTTTTTTTAATAATAATGAGGTGGATAACATGAAAAAAGTACGGTTACTTGCAACAGCAGCGATGGGTTTAGAAGCGCTTGTCGCAAGAGAAGTGAAAGACCTAGGGTATACAGATATGGCAGTTGAGAACGGGAAAGTGATGTTTGATGCTGACGTGAGTGCGATTCCGCGTTTGAACTTGTGGCTTAGAACAGCGGATCGGGTCAAAGTTATTGTCGGTGAATTTGAAGCGAAAACGTTTGATGATCTCTTCGAACAAACAAAAGCGTTAAACTGGGAAGATTATATTCCTGAAGATGGTGCTTTTCCTGTCATCGGTAAATCGGTAAAATCAAAGCTCTATAGTGTACCAGATTGTCAGCGCTTAGTGAAAAAAGCAGTCGCTGAGAAATTAAAGCAAAAACACGGGGTCGCCATCAACATGCCAGAAACAGGAGCGATGTATAAAATTGAAGTGGCTCTATTAAAAGATAAAGTCACACTCACCCTGGATTCATCGGGCAGCGGTCTCCACAAACGGGGTTATCGCCTTAGACAAGGGGAAGCCCCACTCAAAGAAACGCTCGCAGCGGCTCTTGTCATGCTGACAAACTGGAAAGCGGATTACCCACTCGTTGATTTATTTTGTGGGTCGGGTACGATTCTTATTGAAGCAGCACTGATTGGACAAAATATTGCGCCGGGCTTTAATCGTGAGTTTGCGAGTGAATCGTGGGATTTCGTCCCTCAGCCGCTTTGGGATCAAGCTTTTGATGAGGCGGAAAAACTGGCGAATTATGACCAACCACTTGATATTACTGGTACCGACTTAGATCCAAAGATGATTGAAATCGCCAAAGATAATGCGGTTGAAGCGGGTCTTAGTGATCTGATTACCTTTAAACAAATGCAAGCACGCGATTTTCATCCGAAAAAAGACAATGGTTATTTGATCACGAACCCGCCTTATGGTGAGCGCTTAAATGAAGAAGAAGAAGTAAAGCAAATGTACCGCGATTTAGGAAAATCAATGGCGCTTAATTCAACGTGGAGTAGTTACGTATTAACGTCACACGAACAGTTCGAAAAATTATTCGGTATGAAAGCAACGAAAAAACGTAAATTATTTAATGGCTTTATTAAAGTCGATTACTATCAATACTTCGGTAGACACAACAAGTAGGAGGGATGAAGATGACTGTTACTGTTGAAGCATTCAAAGACTATTTAAAGAAAATTAAAAGTTATGAAGAAGCCTTGAATTTAATGGCGTGGGATCTACGGACAATGATTCCGAAAAAAGGCATGGACCAACGTTCAG